>CBDUBY010000112.1:0-11209 GCA_965365505.1 uncultured Pyrinomonadaceae bacterium
TGCCCTCGACAGGACTCGAACCTGTAACCGAGCGATTATGAGCCGCGCGCTCTACCATTGAGCTACAAGGGCGAAACTTTATTAGTTTAGTAGAAAGTTTTTCTTCTCGCAAATGCGAAAATTTTTAATCAAACGGTTTGCAAAAGCGAGCGGACTTTCGAGAGAATCGTGAACGATGCTTGAAAATCAGATTCGCCGAGCAATTCGCCGATGAGCTTATCCGTGTCTGGATGATTGAGGCAAATAAGGGTAGTCAAGCATTGCAGTTTTTTCGTGGTGTTCGGCTCTTCAAAGAACGCAAATCCGCTGCTTCTAATGCGTCGGCAACAATTTGGTGAAAAACCGTTTCATCGTAATTCGCCTCTCGCCAAAGCTGTTCAATTTCTGCGCCAAGTTCCTTAAACAATTCCATAGCGATTCGATTTATAAAATCCAAAAAGAGTTCGATTTGAAGTTAACTGTAACATCAAATCGAACTCTTTTAAGACCGCGCAAAGATTCGTTCTAAACGCCCGGCATCGCTCTTTTTAAAGGCTTGAGCAGTAAAAATAAAACCACTGCCATAACCAGAGCCATTCCAGCCAGCACAAGGAAAAACGTTGATTGCAGCCAGATGTCCCAGAAAACGCCGATTTGCGTCAGTTTGTTGCCGATTGCCGTGGCGACGAACCAGCCGCCCATCAAAAGACCGCGCAGACGAATCGGCGCAACTTTTGAAACAAGCGACAAGCCCATCGGCGACAGCATCAGTTCGCCCAGAGTAACGACCGCATAAGCGAAAATCAGCCAGAACGCCGAAACGCGGAACAGATATGATTTGGTCAAAAGCGCTTCGCGGTTCGGCGCGGCTTGTCCCGGCACGACCGTGTTCAGGGCTGCCATCAACTGCTGTTCGCCCGTCATCATTTGCTTGGTCGCCGCGTCTTGTTTCGGCGAAAATTTCACGCCGTAAATCAGATTTTTCCCGTCCGCGTCTTTGGCAGCGACGATTTTATCCAGCATATCTTTCGACACGCCCGCGGCAGCAAGATTGGTGACGACGCGCTCATTAATGCGAAACTCACCGGCGGCGAGCTGCTCGGCAGTCGGCGTTTGGCTTTCGCCGACGGTCGCGCCATACCACAGAACGAGAAACGAAAGTCCGGTTAAAGTCATTCCGATTGCCATTTTCGTCGGCGTCGCCGGTTCTTTGCCGCGTTTGTCCAGAAACCCCCAAAACCAAATCAGTGGAAACGTCAGCGTGACGACCCAGAAGGCGTTAATCGAATTTGAAATCGTGCCGGAAACATTCCAAGCCGTGTTGTCGTCCGCCCAGTAAGTCAGCGTCGAGCCGTTTTGGTGAAAGACCATCCAGAAAACGATGACGATGGCGAAGATGACAATCAAAGCGGCGATGCGCTTCCAATCCGGCACGGCGTTCATCGTGTCCTGCCGCATCTGGTCAGCTGAACGCGCTCCTCGCTCGTCCGATTCCTGATCGCTCACGCCGGTCGGCGGCGCGTCAACGGCGGTCGCGGCGGTGTTGGTTTTTTCCGTCGCTTCATTAAAGCTGCGTTTTCTGGCGGCTAAAGCGTCCGGGTCTTCAACCAAGCCTTTGAAATACCAGAGAATTCCGACCGAAAGCAGCATTCCGAAAGCGGCGACGGCGAACGCGGCGTGAAAACCGGCGTAGGATTTGACGATTTCCATCACAATCGGCGCGAGAAACGCTCCGATGTTGATGCCCATATAAAAAATGTTGTAGGCGCGGTCTTTCAAATGCGAGCCTTCGGGGTAAAGATTTCCGACCATCGTCGAAACGTTCGGTTTGAAAAATCCGTTACCGATAACGAGACAGGTCAGCGCGGCGTAGACTGCCCAGAGCGCGGGAATTGAAAGAAGTCCGTGACCCGCCATAAAGAAAAATCCGCCGATCATCACCGCTTTGCGATAACCCGTGATTCTATCGGCAATCAAACCGCCGATGAGCGGACTGGCATAAACGAACATCAGATAATTGGCGTAAAGCGTCGTCGCCTGCGCCGCCGTCCAGCCGAAACCTTCGGTCGGGTCGCGCAAATAAAGCGTAAAGAGCGCGAGCATCGAATAAAAACTGAAACGCTCCCACATTTCCGTGCCGAACAGCACATATAAACCTTTCGGGTGCTTATTTTCACCCGCAATCGCTCCGGCGTGGTCTGCCGCGCCGACGTTGCCAAAAGTTCCTGCGTTTGTACTCATAAATTTTTTGTTTCCTTATGACTAAATTTAAATTTTCGGAAAGAGTAGGCAGAATATAACAGATAAAGCGTATAAAACAAAGGAATAACGGAGTGGACATCGCTTGTCCGCAAAAATCAACGGCGATGTCGCGCTTTCCGATTTCCCGGCTTTATCGTCAGCCGTCCTTCTTCAAAATTCTACTTTTCCAGACCGAATCGTTTCCGAATTTGCTTTGTTCACCTAGGACTGATTCGACTGTTGGTCTCCTCGTCTAAAATTGATTTGCTATTTACCCGAACGGGAGCTGCCAAAGATAAATACGCAATAAGAGCCAGCATTACAACCAGCAGAAAACTGCCCATCAACTCTCGAAAGTGAAGCTGTTTCAAACTCGCCGCAAAAATATTTTGGGCATTCTGAAAAGTTTTCTGCACGCTGGTTTCGGGTTTGCTCGAAGACGGGTTTTTGTTCGATTCGCTTACCGCATCTTTCGCCCGTTCCTGTTCTGCGGCGATAGCCATCGCCAGCACTTCATCGAGCGAATAATTTTTCGGGCTGCCGACCGTTCTCAGGCGATCAAATATGTTTTTAATTTCAGCCGCGAATTCATCGCGCTCGATGTGATCAGCGTCTTCTTCAGCAAAGATAAACTTATTTGTTTTATCAAGAAATTTTTCCTTTCCGTATTTCATTTCCGTTGCTTTATCTGCCATTACTTTCACCTCGCCGTTTTTTGCTTTCGGGCAGCTTAATGCCAAACTCACGACAATCTTTATAAAATCCGCAAACGATTTTTCTCACATTGCCCTCGGTCGTGTTCGTTATTTTCGCAATTTCCACATCAGCAATTTCTTCGTAAAATCTATACTCGATTATCTTTTTGTTTCTCTCGCTATACTTGTCTAAAACCTTCTGGATGATTTGAAATTTTTCTTCGTAAGTTTGCTCTTTAGATTCGCAGGCAAGATGTTTGGCATCGAAATTTTCATCGTCATAAGACTCTTCGTTACGCGAATGTTTATAGAGTTTGCCGATTGCTTTCCTGATATTTAACTCAATCCATTTGGAATTTTCTTCGAGTTTAGCCCCGTTTTCTTCCCCGTTTCGCGTTATAAATTCAACGATTTTGTCTTGAGCGACATCGTGAGCCGATTTGCCCTTTGAAATCAATTGGTCTTCTTTGGCGGAAAATGCAGAATTTTTTGAGAAGATTTTTTTGGAGACGGCTTCGATGATTTCTTCTAAGGTTTTCGGACGCTCGTGCTTCCAGGAATCTCCAGAATTATCATCTTCATACAACATAAAGTCACCTAAACTTTCCGCCGGTTGACGCCAAACTTTTCAATCATTCCGTAAAAACTTTTATCTACTTATTTAAAGGTTGGCAAATCCAATTTTGTTACGAATAAATTTAAAAATCTGCGAAAGTTACTCGAACGATGTTTTCAGCCAACTTTCGCAACTTTAGAAACGGAAATCAAGTAGAGCGACTTTAAACGTATTGAACCAATGGCAAATGCGGAATATCATAGTGCGTAAATTTTCTTCCGGGTTTCGAGCATTCTGCAAATCGCCGCCGCGTTAGCAATCGTCATTGTCAAAAATATCACCCGGAAACAAGAAATGCGATTGGCTAAAATCGGCATAGCGCAGGAATTTGCGCCGCCTCCGCCGCCGACTTTCGGCAGCGGATAATTGTGGTAAAATAAATCTGCTTTTTAATTTATGCCAATCGTAAAATGTCCAACTTGCCGCCGCGAAATTGAATATAGCGCGGATAACGAATTCCGACCGTTCTGCTCAGAACGCTGTAAGCTGATAGACTTCGGCGAATGGGCGGACGGGAAATATGCTTTGCCGACGCAGGAAACATCTCTCAGCGAAGAAGATTTAGATAAAATCGAGCAAGCCCTAGAAGAAAAAGAAGCAAGTTAAAAATTATGGAAATAGCGGCGATAGTTTTTGTATTGTTTTTGATTGCGGTCGCAGCAATCACGTTTTTCGTTTTGAAACGCGCTTTAAAGATGGCGGTGCGAGCCGCGATTGTAGCGTTGATTCTGCTGATTGCCGTGGTTGGCGGAGCTTCGCTGTGGTGGTTCGGCGCGAGCGGCAGTTCCGACAAACAACCGGCGACAATTAAAAAGACTCGTTAATGTTTCGGTAAATGTTTCGCCAAATCAAACGATTTTTCTCGCGCTACACAAACCTTTCGGGCAACGTCTTCGCCCTCAGTTTCGTCAGCCTTTTAAACGATACTTCGAGCGATATAATTTATCCGCTGCTGCCTGCATTTCTCGCTTTAACTTTGGGCGCGTCGCCTTTTGCGATTGGGTTGATTGAAGGCTTCGCCGAATCGGTCGCCGCTTTTCTCAAATTATTTTCCGGCTACTTGAGCGACAAATTCGACACCCGCAAACTTCCCGTTTTTCTCGGCTATTCGCTGGCGAGCATCACGCGCCCGCTGCTGGCGTTTGTCGGCAGTTGGCAGCAGGTTTTGTTCGTCCGCGTCACCGACCGCGTGGGCAAAGGCATTCGCGGCGCGCCGCGCGACGCGATTATCGCGGCAAGCGTGCCGGAAGAAAAACGCGGACTGGCTTTCGGATTTAACCGCGCCGCCGACCACCTCGGCGCAGTCATCGGTCCGATTGTCGCCTTCATTTTGCTTTCCTACTTTGCCGCCGATGCGACCAGTCCAACGGCGCAGGAATATCAACAGGTTTTCCTGTTCGCGTCAGTTCCCGTTGTCATCGGTTTATTCGTCATCGTTTTTTTCGTCAAAGAAATCAAACAAACGAAAGCCGAGGCGGAAACGTCCGTCGCGCCGATAAAACTTTCCCTCAAAGAATTCGACGGCAATTTCAAACGCTTTCTGGTCGTCATCGCCGTCTTCACGCTTTCAAATTCAACTGACGCATTTCTGCTGCTCCGCGCCGAACAAACCGGAATCGCGCCCGCCGTTTTGCCGCTGCTCTGGATGGCTCTGCATTTGAGCAAAGTTTTCAGTTCTTTAATTTTCGGTGATTTGTCGGATAAAGTCGGCAGGAAAACTTTGATTTTCGCGGGCTGGATTTTATACGCGCTCGTTTATGCCGGTTTTGCTTTCGCAGGCGCGGCGTGGCAAACGTGGGCTTTGTTTTTAATTTACGGCGTGTTTTTCGGCTTGACCGAAGGCGTGGAAAAAGCGCTCGTCGCGGATTTAGTGCCGAATGAAAAACGCGGCACGGCTTACGGATTTTACAATCTCGCTTTTTCAATCACGGTTTTTCCAGCTTCGATTATTTTCGGTGCAATCTGGACAACATTCGGCGCGGAAGCGGCGTTTCTGACGAGCGCGACTGTTTCAATTTGCGCCGCAGTTTTTCTTTTAACGATAAAATCTACTTCCAATTCTTCTCTTTCTTAAATCTCTTGACGACCATATCGCGCCGCATTTTCGGCAAGTGGTCAATAAAAAGTTTGCCGTTGCAGTGGTCGGTTTCGTGCTGGAAACATCGCGCCGCATAGCCGTCAGCCTCGCGCTCGAACCATTCGCCTTTTACGTCTTGCGCCCGCAAAGTCGCTCGCTCGGCGCGGACGACGACCGCCGGAACTTTGCCGACCGACAGACAGCCTTCGGGACTTGATTGCTCGCCCGTCCGCGCAACGATTTCAGGATTCGCGGCGACGAGTTTGATGCCTTCGCAGTCCATCACGAAAAGCTGCAGCGGCAAACCGATCTGCTGCGCCGCCAAGCCGACACCTTCCGCGTCATACATCGTTTCAAACATATCGGCGCAGAGCGTTTCCAATTCTTCGTCAAATTCGGTCACTGGCGCGCCCGTTTCGGCGAGAACTTTTTCAGGATATTCGGTGATTTTTCTGATTGCCATACTTTAAAGTTACGAATTACGAATTACGAATTGAAAACCTCTTTTCTTCATTCGTAATTCGTAATTTGAAATTCGTAATTGTTCTATCTCGGTATATCGCCGTGTCTGGCTTCGCGTCGAAAGCCGCGTTTCGTGTTAAAGCCTTTTTCGCCGCGCTCTTTGCAAATCCAGCAAATCACGCGCTCCCGGTTGTCAGGGCTGAGATTGACGACGTATTTGTCGGTTTCGCGGTCGCAGTCTTCGCAGCGGCGAACGGGTAGTTCCATTGCATCCATAATTTTAATTTTCCTTTTACCGTAATTGATAAACTTTATAAGTTTCCGTTTTGTAAATTACAGGATAAGAATAATCGGCGCGGCTGACAAGATGCGTCGCCGCGTATTTGCGTCTCAATTCCTCGATTTGTTCAAAGGACAGTCGGTTAAAAGCCGTTTCGATTTCTTCACTCGCCGTTTCGCCTTTTGATATTTGCCGATTTCCCGTCAAATCATTGATGCGCCTACGCCATTCGCTCAGGCGGTCATAAGTCGGATAAGCGAACGAGGCGACGGCGGCGCGGCGCGAGTAATACCAGGAACTGCGACTGTGCGGCGACTGGATAATCAGCGAATCCGGCGGCGTATTAGCCGCAATCCAGCGCGAAACGATTTGTAAATCGTCCGGCGCAGATTGCCACGTTTGCACCGTTTCCCGAACTTGATTGTAACCTTTGCCGAACGGATTAAGCGCGGCAATGATTAATACGGCGAACACGGCGGCAGCTAATTTATATTTTCTTGAATTGAGGCGCGAAACGAAATAAAACGCGGTAAAAATAAAAAACAGCGGCGTAAAAACCGGAAACAGGCGCATCGGCATAAACCGCAAAAGAGGATAAAGTTCGAGCCACCGAAGCAGAAAACCCAGCGCGAAAAATGCGCCGAGCCAAACTTGAAATTTAACCAGAAAACGCAGCGCGAAACTCTCGCTTTTCCAAAGAGCGAAACAATTGAAACTCAACATCACGAAAATCAGAATTATTCCGCTGCGAGAAAACTGAAACAAATCGAGATGCCACGGCACGCGGTATAAAACGATGAATTGCCAATCGTCAAAAGTATCCGCTGCCTGGTTCGAGTGTTCAAGGAAAAGCGGAATCAACCCGAAAAACGAGAAAATAAAGGTTATTCCGACGACTTTGATAAAATCAAGAGGCAAAATCTTTTCAAGCAGTAAAGCCAAACCAATCGCGGCAATCGCCCACAAACCGACCGCCGGATGAAAACTGAACGACAAACCGAGCAGAATTGACGGCGCGATTATTTGACCTTTGGAAAATTTATTCAGCGAAAATAACAAACAGCCATAAGCGGCGGTTTTTGCCTCGAAGCCGCCGAAAATCCATTCGTCATTAACAACGGACTGCGCAAAGGCGAGCCACAGAAAGATCGAAATACCAATCGCCCACACGGGAATTTCCCAACGCTTACCGAGTTTGATAAGAGCGAATAAACACACGCTCCAAGCCGCGATTCTGCCGAGCCAGCCGACGATTTCAAGCGAGAAAATTCGCGCCGGAAAACTGAAAATAAAATTGAAAACCCAATGTTCGTTAGCCGGAACGGAAAACGTCCAATCATTCGGGAGCAAATGCGGGGCAAGGCGCAGCAGATAAATAAACTCGTTGCTGAACGGAACGGTTTTGCCGTGGAACAAAACGACGGCGAGAAAAAGAAGCGCGAAGCACAGCCAAAAACCTTTCGGCGATTTTTCTACAGTCTTTGGTTGATTATCGCTTGTCTGCATCAGAAACCGCTCTCTTATAATTTTCCAATTAAATCCCGCATTTTTTTTCTGGTTCGCCAGTAAACATCTTCCATAAAAATATGCGCGAACTCGCCGTTGCGCCCGATGCTCAAAAGATTTTCGATGCCGGTTGATTGTTCGAAATCTTTTCGCGCCGTTTCGTATTCGCTCAAAAAAACCGGATAAGCAATCGGCGTTCGTAAGACGCTCGCGCCTAAAAATTTCGTGCGGGCATCGGGAATTATTCGCGTCAAATTTTCCAGACATAGCTCGGTCAACTTGTCTTCGTCCATTTCCCAAAACTCGTCGCCTTTTTCCGCGCCGATGTCAACGGTAATAATCGTCTTGCCTTCGGGCGCGAGCCACGGCATTGAAATTGTCGCTTCGGTCAGACGGAAAAACGGAAACTCGTTTTCGGGAAACCACAGCACGGTATCGGGCAAAAGACCGCGCCCTTCAAATTTCATATTCACGAAAATCATCGGGCGATAACGAAAGCGTTTGAATTCGTCGAGCCGGTTTGTGCCTGTCACGAGCTTGGCTAAAATGTTCGCGGGCGCGGTGCTGACGACCGCCGAAACAGCATGCGTTTCGCCTTTCGCTTTGACAGCGACGACCCGTTCGTTTTCGACGATGATTTCTTCGACCGGCGTTTCGAGTTTAATTTCATCTTTAAAACCTTCCGCCAGTTTTTCGCACAAAGTCGAAACGCCTTTTTCCGGGTAAACGTGATGGACACTCGCCATTTCGGGCATTTCGCGGTTGTAGCCGATGGCGACGGCGCGACCGAGAACTCGGCTCGCCGCTTTCAAATACAAAGTTTTCCCGATGCTGCCCGGCAAACTTTCGCCGACCGCCGCCGATAAATTTTCCGCCTTCGCGCCCGACCACGCTTCGATTAACGGCAGCGCGACTTCATCCGCCAGAGCCGCGCCGTAACTTCTGCGAAACCACTCGGCGGCAGATTTTGGCGCGTGTCCGTTTCCCTTCAATTTGCTTTTGATACCGCTCAGCGTCATTCGCGGAATTTTCATCAGACCGAACGGATAATTATAAATTTTTCCGCCAAGCCAAACCGCTTCGCCGTAATGTTTGACCGTCAGACATTCCGCGCTCACGCCGATTGCCGCCGCCAGACGGTTGGTAATAAAATGCGCCCCGAAATCATACGAAAAACCTTCCGCGTCTTTAAAGCTCGCCGCCAAACCCGCGATTTTTATTCCGGCTTCGTATAAAACAAACGGCACATTTTTCCGGTGCAGAAATTGAGCCGCCGTTAAGCCCGCCAAACCTGCGCCGACGATTGCGATTGGTTTTTCGTTTTTCATAGATTTTATAAAGTTTGAATCAGAGGAAATTCAGGAAATTTTAGCCACAGAGGACACCGAGAAAAACAAGAGAAATTTTATGCGGTCGTGATATGAAACTTTTATTCTGGACTTTTCAATTTTGTTCTGATTTTCTCTGTGTCCTCTGTGGCTAAAATTATCTTACGGCTTTTGCAAAATCGCCCGCAGCAATGCGCCGCGCCCAAACTTTTGCAGCACAATATCGAGCGATGTAAAAGCCGACAGCGACGCGGTTGATTTCAATGTAAATCGGTTGATTAAAAAGCGCGGCGCGTTCCAATCAACCAGCGCATTGTGAATCGAATACACCCAGTTGACCGGACTGACGATAGTTTTTATTTCAATCGCTTCAAAACCGACTTTTTCAGCCAATCGGCGAAGCGACTTTCGATTAAACAAATTCCAGTGACGCGGAAAATGATAGCCGCCCCAATAACCGTTTTTGAAAAGCCTAAAATCGAGCGCGTCAGTGTTGTCGGTGACAATTACCAATCGTCCGCCGGGCTTTAAAACATCTCTCACCGCCGCTAAAATCTCGACCGGCTTTTCCAGGTGTTCAACGGTTTGAATCATAAACGCCAAATCGAAAGAATTTTCGGGCAAATCTAATTCTTCGATGCTTCCCAAGTGAACTTTCAAATTCGATTTCTCCGCCATTTGCACAGCGCGTTCGTCCAAATCAACGCCTTCGAGCGTCCAACCTTTTTCGCCGTATTGTTGAAGAAGTTTCAAATGAAAACCGTCGCCGCAGCCGACATCCAAAATCCGCGCGTCGTTTGGCAAATCCGCGCAAAAAGTTAAAAGCCGCTTGGCTTCGAGCCGCGAGCGGATTTTATAAACCACGCCGAAATCTTTTTCGGAAAAATCGAAAGCGTGATAAGTCGGCGGATAAATTCGCTCAAACTCGGATACGTCGGGACGCGGATTCAGGTAAACCAGTTCACACGAATCGCACCGCATCGCCAGAAAAGCGTCTTCGCTCGTCCGGTATTCATAATCTTCGCCGACACCGACGGGCGCGGCATCGTCCGCGTCACAAATACAGCATTCGACGTAAGTTAATTTAAGCGGCTTGGCTTTCATAATCCAGAGATTTTAAGTTTGCGGCGGCGACTGTTTTGGCGTGTTCGCGCATATTGACGACTTCAAATTTGCCGGTGAATGCTTCTAAAATTTCGCTGACAAATTCCAATTTTTCTTCAATCGGCAAATTCATCGCGGGAAAAAATTTCAGTTCCGGCGCGTCTTCACCCGACAGAAAATCGAGCGGATGCAGAAGTAACGAAAGCTGTGTTCCAGACGCGCGGCACATCTCAATCGCCGTTCGCCAATAAGCGCGGGCAAGCACTTTTGAAAACGTCGAAAGATAAATCACATACGAAGCGTGTATCGGCGTTTTAAAAACGGGCAAGGTCGTCACGGGAATTTCGACCAAAGATTTTTCGCCGATTTGCCAGCGATACGGTTTCAGGGATTGAAAACCGTCAGCGAATTTGCCGAAAAGCTTTTTGCGTTTTTCGCGCTCTTCATCCGACATTTCCGGCGATTTGAAAAAATAATACGCGCGGGCAAGCGGCGCGATATAAGTCGGCAAAGTCGAGCAGTCGTATTCGTAATTTCTTTCTGCCAGAACTTCCAGAACCGTCGGCGACAAAGAATATCCGGGACCGCGAAAACCGACGGTGCGCTGTCCGGTCACGTTTTCGAGCGCGTCTTCCGTTCGCTCGAATTCCTCAATCAACTCGTGTTTTGAGTAAAGATGCAGCCACGGTTCGTGATTAAAACTGTGATTACCGATTTCGTGTTTCGCGTCGGAAATCTGCCGAATCGCGTCCGCGTTCTCTTCACGCGCCGCGTCCTGCCCGACGATAAAATAGGTGATATTCAAGTTTCGCTCTTGCAGAAATTTGAGCGAGCGCGGCACAACCGCGTCCAAATAAGTCGGAAATTTTTCCCAACCCGCGTCGCCGTGCGTTTTCATATACGACCATTTGTTGTCGAGGT
>CBDUBY010000113.1:0-11167 GCA_965365505.1 uncultured Pyrinomonadaceae bacterium
GCGCAGCCTGGTAGCGCGCTTCCTTGGGGTGGAAGAGGTCGCAAGTTCAAATCCTGTCGTCCCGACCATTATTAAAAAAGGCATAAAGATTTATGAATCTCTATGCCTTTTTTATATTTGAAAAATCTATTAAATATCTTTCTCGTTCGCCAAAGATTCTCCCGGCATTTCTTCGATTGGCGGCGCGACAGCCGGATACATTTTATCGTGCATTCGTTTGACGAGATATTGGTCGAAAAAGACAATGATTGCCGCCAGCACAATTAAAACCACGCCGTAAATCGGACTCCAGGAAATCAAACCGGTTTCGAAATTATTCGTCTGCTTGTAGCGGAAAAAAGCATTTTCCAGCCAGAAGGTTTGAGCGATCATAAAAGAACCGAAATAAACAAGCGTCGCCCACATCGCCCAGGAGCGGCGCGTCAACCATAACAAGACGTTTCCGATAATCAACAAAACAAGCGTCGAAACGAGCAAAAATGTCCAACTGATGTTCGAGTAAAATTGATAATGCTCGGCAACATCTTTTGGCGCGGTGATGCTTTGCAGCCAGGAGTATGGAAGGTATAACAAAACGCCCGCCGCCAAAATCGCCGCTGCTAAAACCACAAAATAAATTTTATTCCACATAGACGCATTATACTCATAGTTTCAAGTTCGATGTCTAAACCTAAAAGCTCTTTCGGAAAAATCAGCAGCTTTTTTTGGTCTGAAGGTTGTAGCCGACGAATCAGTTCGGCGACAACTTTAGAGTTTCGGAGAATTAAAATGAATCAAGAATATCTCAACCAGCCGGTTTTATAGTCGTTTCATAATAGTTCTGAAATAATCGGAAAACGAAATCCGTTATTAAATTTATGGCTATTTTTAGTAATGTGTGCTAGGTTACTGAAGTATTAATTAAATCTTGGCAAAGTTGATTTTTGCAGGAAATCTTACCCCTTCTAAATTTCCCTGATAATCAAAATTAATCGTTCTATCAGTGCGTTTTCGCTGAAGATATATCCGAAGAAATGTTTAATAAAACTATTCTTACCGGTTTCGGTCTATGTATCGGCATTGTCCTATTATTAACGCTGACTCAATGCGCCGGCAGGACTGCGCCCGCTTTACCGAAAGATATTTTGGGAATCAGCGTCGGAATGGACAAAGACGCGGCGCAGAAACGTCTGTCGGAAATCGGCGAACTGCAGAGCGAGGATCGGGAAACCGGTAATCTCTGGCGATTGAAAGACGATGCGCGATTTAAGCATTTGGTCGTTGCTTACGACGCGGAGAACCGGATTAAATTCGTGACGGCACTGGTTGACGAAAAGACGGCGAAAGAGCGCGTGCGATTTTCGGAAATCGGCGATTTGGAAACGGCTAAAAAAGAAGAGTTTGCGCCGAATTACCGATACACCTGGGAAGTGTTGACGGCGGACGGGAAACCGGCTTACAGCGTCAGTATTTACGGCACAAACCCGGAACACTTGACGATTTTTTCGTTGACGAAACCGCTTGAGGCGGAGGAAGAAGAGGAAAGGGAAAGAAAATGAACCGAACGATTTTGGCGTTCAAAAATTGTTTGATTAAGAAATACGGACGAAAGGGGAAATTGATTATGAGAAAGATGAATTGGAATAGCAGACGGCAGTTAATTGCCGATTTTCGCGTTTGGTTGTTCGCGGCGGTTTTGGGCATCGCGCTCGGCGGCTTCTGGTTGCATAATCAACCGGCGGCGCAGGCGGCTGTTCCGGCAACGAACACGCTTAACCCGACGGTCGGCGCGAGCGTCACCTGGACGGGCGATAAAGTCGGACTTCCGCCCGCCGCCAACGGCGAGCCGAGTTGTTCGAACGGCGGCGAAACGGCGACCAACTGCGACACATTTAAACTCGTCGTCGCGCCGGGCAACTGGAACGGCAAGCGCATTAACGTCCGCTTTGCCGCAATCACCGGCGTTGATTACGATATGGTCGTGCGCCGCGAATCGAACGGCGTAGCGAATTTACAGGGTGATTTTCTGAACCGACCGGCAGAGCAGAATAATCTTGATGCCGGTGTCGGCACGAGCGGCGCGGCTGCCGGTATGGAAGAACAAGTGATTCTGTCGCCGCCGAACAGCGGCGAAACGTATTACGTCCGCGCCATTTATTTCGCCGCCGCCGCTTTGCAGTATCAAGGTTCGGCAGTCGTCGAAGCCGTGACCAACGCCGCGCCGCCTGCCGGGACTTGCGCTTTGCCGACGTTCGATAATTATACGCCGCCGGTCGGTTACGAGCAGCGCGATAATTCGGGCGAGCCGTCAATCGGTGTTAACTGGAACACGGGCAACGTGATGACGATGTCGCGTCTGCAAGCCAACCGCACGACTTTTGACGATTCGACTTCACCTGCCAATCCGAATACAACTGTTTTTTTCCCGAACCGACCGGCGACCATCGTCACCGGACTCGACCCGATTGGATTCACCGACCCGATCACGGGACGCAGCATCTATGGCGAACTGAGCGGTAACTTTACGAATGGAATTATCTCCGACGACGATTTATCCACGACCGTGGCGAGCTTTCAGGCGATCACGGCGGCGGGCGCGGTTGACCATCAAACCATCGGCGGCGGTCCGCCGAATCCAAACGTCATTGGAAGACAGCCGTTGACCAGCTATCCGCATCTTTTTTATTACGCGGCACAAAACGTCGGTTACGCTTCGGTGGCGACGAGCTTTGACGGCGGTTTAACTTATCTCGGCTCGACGGCGGCTTATACGCTCGCCGATTGCAACGGCTTGCACGGACACATCAAAGTCGCGCCGAACGACGGCACGGTTTATCTGCCGAACAAAGGCTGCAACGGCAAGCAAGGATTCGCCGTTTCGACCGACAACGGTTTGACATTTACCGTCAGAACCGCTCCGAACAGCACTTCGGGCAATACCGACCCGTCGGTCGGCATCGGCGCGGGCGGCAGAGTTTATTTCGCGTATTCCGCCGGTGACAATCACCCGCACGTTGCCATCTCGGACGACCGCGGCGCAAACTTCCGCAACGATTTCGATTTGGGTTTAGCTGTTTCGCCGAATTTGACCGCCTCGGTCTTTATGCACGTCGTCGCGGGCGACAACAATCGCGCAGCAGTGTTTTTCCTGGCGACAAATTCGACTAATCCGGGCGATCCGGTCGGCGACGATGCCGCCGGACCAGCTTTCGCCGGCACTTGGTATCCGTATATGGCAGTCACCTGCGACGGCGGTGAAAGCTGGTCGGTCACGCGCGCAGACAACGACCCGACGCTCGCGCCGGGAACGAAAAATCCCGTTCAGCAAGGCGTGATTTGCACGAACGGCACGACTTGTCCCGGCGGTCCGCCGGACACGCGCAATCTGCTTGATTTTAACGAAATGGCAGTTGATTCGCGTGGTCGCATCACCGCCGTCTACGCCGACGGCTGCGGTCCCGAACATCCGTGCAGCACTTTAACGGACAACGCCGCGAATACGACCAAGGAGAACAATCAGGGCAATGCCCGTTTGACGATTATCCGGCAGCGCGGCGGCTCGCGACTGTTCGGCGCGTTTGATCCGGCGGGTCCTTCTGCTCCGAGACTTTCGCCGCCCGTGCGAGTGAATAAAAATCTGCTCGGCTACGGTTTGCGATGGGCGACACCAGACGACGGCGGTTCGCCGATTACGGCTTACCGAATTTATCGCGGTCAGCCGGGCGGACTCGAACAGATGGTCGCCGAAGTCGCGCCGAACGCTTATCAATTCAACGACAGATTGAGAAAAGCCAAAGGCGGCGCGGCAAATTATTACTGGCGCGTCACGGCGGTCAACCAATACGGCGAAAGCCCGCGAAACGTCAAGACGTTCTACGCAGGCGAATTTTGAACCGATGCGTTTGGAGTTACGGCTGTCGCGCGTGATAACGCCTAACAATCACGGCGACTGCCGTAATCCTAAACAGTGTTTGTCGGAGAAATTTAATTAACGGGCGATTGAAAGGGAGAGAGTTATGTCAAAATTAAAGATGAATAAAACCAGCGCAATGTTTTTCAAACGGCTCGCGCTCGCAGTGTGCGTGAATTTGATTTTCGGAATTTCCGCAATGGCGCAGAATGAGAATATTCCTTCTGCTACTATTGTCGTTTCCAATACAAACGACAGCGGCGCGGGCAGCCTGCGTGCCGCCATTTTGCAGGCGAACGCTTCAACGGGCGTGCCGGATACGATTAATTTTACAGTCGCGCCGAACAGCATCATTTCACCGGCTTCGCCGCTGCCGACGATTACCGATACAATTTCGACGATGGGCGCGCCCGTCGAAATAAACGGTGCGGCGGCTGGCGCGGCGGCTTACGGCTTACGCATTAACGCTCCGAATTGTCTGATTCAGGGCATCGCCGTCACCGGCTTTCAGCAAGGCGGCATCCGCATCGAACCGGCGGGCAACGTCGCCAACGTTCAGGTTTCACAAATCGGTGTGAACGCGCTTGGAGTCGTTAAACCAAACATTAGCCGCGGCATTGCGGTCATTGGCGCGACGGGCGTTCTCATCACGGGCAACACCATTTCCGGCAATACTGGCAACGGCATCGAAATTACGGCGGGCGGCTCGGCGACGATTAGAAACAACCGCATCGGCACGAGCAGCGACGGTTTGACCGACGCGGGCAATACGGCACACGGGATTTTAATCGCTCTCTCGTCAAACAGCATAATCGGCGGCACGACGGCGGGTGACCGAAACATTATCTCCGGTAACAACGGCAACGGCGTTTTGATTGCCGCCGACGTTGATTTTCCCGCTTCAAATAATACGGTCGCTGGAAATTTCATCGGCGTTAATGCTAACGGCACGGTGGCTCTTCCGAACAACGGCAGCGGCGTGGTCGTGCAAGGGGCGAATAACATAATCGGCAGTACGCTGACCGGCGGCAGAAACGTCATCAGCGGTAACAGCGTGAACGGCATCAGCATCAGCACTTCTTTAGCGACGAACAATGTCGTGCGCGGCAACTTGATAGGCGTCGGCAGTAACGGCACGACCGCAGTTGCCAATGCCGCGAACGGCATTCAAATTTCTACGTTCGCTTCCAATAACGCAATCGGCGGCTCGGGCGTGACTGCCGGTCAATGCGACGGCGACTGCAACGTCATCGCCAACAACGGCAGCGTCAATTCGTTGAGCGCGACCGCCGGAATCTACTTGGATATTTCTGCTGGAGCGGGCAACCAGATTCGGGCGAACCGGATTTTCGGCAATTTCGGTACAGGCATTGACCTCGGCACAAAGGGCAACGCGGACACCGACCGCGCCGACGCGGGCGATGCTGACACAGGCGCGAATAATCTGCAAAACCCGCCGGTTCTCACCAGTGCCAACAACGCGGAGTTTATCGGCGGTACTCTAAACAGCACATCCAACACCTTTTTCGTACTTGATTTCTACGTGAACGACGCGCTCGACGGAATGATGAGCGAAGGACGGACTTATATCGGCTCGCTCAACGTCCTGACCAACAACTCGGGCGTCGCGTTCTTTTCGTTCAACACGACGGTCGCGCTGAACGTTGGGCAGTTCGTTACGGCGACGGCAACGAGTATTAATTTAGGAAACGCGCGTTTGGGCGGCGACGCACCGCAGGGCTTTAATGACACTTCGGAATATTCAAACGCGCAAATCGTGACCGTCATATTGCCAACTGCGGCGACCGTGACCGTCAGCGGGCGCGTGAATGTCGGCGGCAGAAATCTGCACGGCGTTTCGATGGCGTTGTTTGATACGGCGAGCGGCGAAACATTCTACGCGATGACCGATATTAACGGCGTGTATCGCTTTAACGACGTTCCCGTCGGTGAAGATTACATTATCACGCCGCAGAGAATCGGCTACACTTTCAGTCCTGCGAACAAGTTCCTGTCGCTGACCGAGGAAATGACGAATGTTGATTTTACCGCTGTCCCGGATAAAGGGCGACGAAGATTTTAGCGAATAGCAAATTGTAAGATTGAAGCGAACGGGCTGTTATTGATTTTGCAGCCCGTTTCTGTTTATCATTCCAATTATCCTTACAACACGAAAACGGAGATTAAAATGAAAAGATTACTAATGTTCTTTTTGGTAACCGGCTGTTTTATTGTTTCGACAACGGCGCAATCTGCGAACCGGACGACGGTCGGCGGCAACGTCAAAGACCCTTCGGGCGCGGCGGTCGCCGGTGCGCGCGTGGTTTTGCTTAATGCCGAAACGCGCATCGGACGAGGAACGATCAGCGATGCAAGCGGAAATTTCACCTTTGAAAATACCGTTCCCGGCGAATATGAAATCAGCGCAGTCGCCGATGGCTTCGCGCGGCAGGCACAAGCCTTGCGCGTTACATCAAGCGGAGCGAACAATTTGGAAATTAATTTGGCAATCGGCGAAAGCCGCGTGACGGTAACGGCGGAAGTCGGGCAAGCCGAGAATACAGAAAATGTTCCGCAAGCTGTCAGCACTATCAGCACAAACGAGATTTTACAGCGGACGACTTCGGTTATCGCGCAAATCGGCGAGGAGGAAGTTGGCTTGAACGTGCAGCGCACCAGCCCGACCATCGGCGCGATTGTCGTGCGCGGCTTGACCGGAAAAAACGTCGTCAATTACGTGGACGGCGTGCGCTACACAAACGGAGCGCAGCGCGGCGGCATCAACACATTTTTGAATCTCAATGACCCGAGTAATTTCTCGACGGTCGAAGTTCTGCGCGGTCCGAACGCGGCGCAATACGGTTCTGACTCGCTCGGCGGAACGGTTAATCTTTTAACGAAATCTCCGGTTTTCGGTGACACGCCGAAATTCGGCGGCGAAATTATTCCTTTTTTCGGAACGGCTGACCGCAGTTTCGGAAGCTCCGCTTTACTAAGTTATGGAACGAATAAATTCGGCGGTTACGTGAACATTTTCGGGCGGCGCGTCAACACTTTGCGAACGGCTGACGGCATTGATTCGCATTCGGCGATAACGAGATTTTTGGGCTTGCCGTCGGACGTGCTTTACGACCGCAGCCCGAACACCGAATTTACGCAATACGGCGGCTCATTTCGCCTTAATTACGCGCCGCGCGACGATCAGCAGATCGTTTTCTTTTACCAGCGCGGACAGCAGGACGAAGGCAAACGCTTTGACCAACTCTTGGGCGGCGACGGCAATTTGCTCGCTGATTTGAGAAATCTGATGCTCGATTTTGGTTACTTGCGTTACGTCAAACAAAACGCCGGATTTTTCGATTCGGCTTCGTTCACTGTTTCCTACAACAGCCAGCGCGAAGAGCGCGTGAATCAAGGCGGACAGGGAAATCCATTCGGCGACATTACCAACCAATACGAGCGCACTTCGACGACCGGCTTTCAGTTCTTTTTAGATAAACAGTTTTCGTTTAGCAATAACTTTTTATTCGGCGGCGATTTTTATCACGAAAAAGTTAATTCTCCGGCGTTCACCACCAACGTCGTGACCGGCGTTGCGACGCTTTCGCGCCCGCGAATTCCTGACGAAGCCCGTTTCGATTCGGGCGGTTTGTATATTCAGGATGCGTGGCAGGCGATTCCCGACCGCTTGCGAATCACGGGCGCGCTGCGTTACAGCGCGGTATTTTACACAGCCCGCGCCGCCGACAGTCCGGTTGTCGCGGGGCGTCGTTTGTTCGGCGACGACAGCTTGCGAACAGACGATTTTTCCGGTCGCATCGGCGCGGTCGTGCGAATAGTTGACAGCGTTCGTGCGGCATTCAATTACAGTCGCGGTTTTCGCTATCCGAGCATCACCGATTTGGGAACTTTGGGGTTGACCGGCGACGGTTTTGAAGTGGATTATCTAACGTCCGCCGCATTGGGCGGAACCATCGGCACGACGGCGGGCGCGACAGCAATTTCGACCGGCTTGCCCGTCGAGAAACAGCGTTCCGAATTCAGCAATAATTACGATGCGAGTCTGCGCTGGACGCACAAAAAATTCGATACGGAACTGACTGTTTTCCGCCTCGATTTGGAAGATACAATTACAAAACAGGCGTTGATTTTACCGCTGGGCGCAGTCGGACAATTTTTAGGCAGTCAGCCGATTACAAACCAATTGCCGAACGGAGTTGTTTTCGTGTCGCTTTCGACCGCGCCGGTTCTCGTTCGCTCGAACTACACCTCAGCGAAAATTTTCGGTGTTGAATACGAACTTGAAACGCGCATCACGAGAGATTTTCAGTTTCGCGGAAATTTCACGTATATCCGCGCTGAGGACAAAGACACCGGCTTGCCGCCGAATATCGAAGGCGGAACGCCGCCGCCGACTGGATTTTTGAGTTTGAAATACGCGCCGACAGGCAAAAGATTCTGGGTCGAAGGCTATACGACGATTGCCGACCGGCAATCGCGGCTTTCGTCGCTCGATTTAAGCGACCGGCGCACTGCCGCGCCGCGCTCGCGGACGCAGATTCAAAACTTCTTCCGGCGCGGCGCGTGCGTCAACGGCTTGACCACTCCGGGAGCGACCGGCTGCGGCTCGGCGGGCGGAATTTTGATTGCGACGGGTGAAACGCTCGCGCAAGTTCAAAACCGCATTCTGCCCATCGGCGCGTTGATTAACGGTGTGCGCGTCGTCAATAACGACACTGTTGTTCCGCTTTTCACATCCTTGCCGTCCTACGCGATTTTCAATTTGCGCGGCGGTTATCACATTGGCGAGAATCAACAACTCTTCGTCGCCTTTGAAAATATCTTTGATAATTTTTACCGCAATCCGAGTTGGGGAATTGACGGCGCGGGCAGAAATTTCACCGTGCAGTATCGTTATAAATTTTAACCGCTTAGAAGTCTTAAAAAAATAAAAAGCCGTCTGTTTCGTAATAAAACAGACGGCTTTTTTACAATTGTCGGGGCGATGTAATTTGGAAAATCTATTGCTACCAACTGCCTGATGCCCCGCCGCCGGTTCGCTGCGGCAGTCCCACACCCGGACCGACGTTGGCAACCATATGTCTGGTGAAAAAATTTCCGTCGGCTTCGACGTGTATATCTCTGCCCGGATTTCTGCCCGGCGAACTGCTGACGATTTCGCCGCTGCCGCCGATATAATTGGTTATCTGGTTATTAGCGCCCAAAGACCGCAAACTCATTCCTCCAACCAGAGGAGCCGGGTTAATTGTGCTGGCGGGAATATGCGTATAGACGGACGAGTAAGCTGCCAAACCGCCGCCGAGCGAATGTCCGGTCAGATATAAATTGCTGTATTGCTTTTTGTATTCGACTGCCAAGCCGAGTGCCTGCTGATACTGCGTCGGCAATCCGCCCGTCGCCTGTGATAAATCAACTATCACGTCCAATACCGAATCGGTTCCGGCGAAAGCCAGAACGGTAACATCTTTGGCTCCGCCGCGCGGCTGAATGACAATCGCTTTGAAACCCGTATACCAGGTCGCAGTAGACTTTAAAACATTCCAGACAATTCCGTCAGGAAAACTGTAATGTTCTCCCTCGACTGCCTCATAAGCTAAATGGCACGTTCCTTTCGTATCGGCGAAATTTAAAGTCGGCATAATTTACTTCGGTTTTTTGATAAAATATCTGAATAAGATTTCTAAACTCATCCTGCAATACAGTGTGACCCGCGAATAGGAGAGCGATAATGTTAGTATCAGACAAGACCGCTTCGATTGTCCAATACCAGCGCGATTTTTGTCTTTCAAATAGGGCTTATTCAAAGTCGGAATTTAAGCCAATTGATCTATCAGTTCACATCTACCAACTATCATCTATTCCGAATCGTTCAATACTTATTACCTTCGGAATAGATAAAAGATAAGAGATGACAACTGATAGATGCGGATGACGACGCATAATTTTTAGACTTTGAATAAGCCCTGGAGCGGTTACAGGTTCAAAGTAAGGGATAGCGTGACTTGTCAGAACCGCCGGGCGTGAGCCGCGCGGCTCACGCCCGGCGGTTCTGATTAATATATCCAAACTGCTCTGGTTTGTGCGGACAAGATTTTTCTAGCGTATAATCAGCCAATCTTCACCGAGTTTTCCGATGAGCATCGGAAACATAAAACGACCTTCGGGCGACGGAACGCCCCGAACGACGGGCTTCCAATCGTGTCCGATGCACTCGATTAATCGGTTGTTTGCACAGAGACGCAGAGAGATTTCTTCGTCTTCAGGCGTTTCAAAAATCCAGTATGGTTTTGCGCTTTCCTGCGATAACAACTGACGAAAAAGTCCGGCGCGTTCTTCGGCGGAAAGATTGTAAGCGGCGGCGATTTCGCGGTATTTTCCGTCGGAAATTTCGAGAATCGAATCGGCATCGCCTTCTTCGATTAAATCGCGGATGAAAAAAATAAATTGTGTAACTTCGTCAATCGTGTCTTCATCGAGCGTTAACGGCTTGGCATTGAGCCATTGAAACGCGCCGAACATTTCGCCGATGTCGCCTTTTTTTGTCAGCCAAATCGGAAAGATTTGCGCTCCGATTGCGTTTTCTTCGGCAAGCGGAAATGTGTAATTTTTCGCGCGTAAAATTTCCGCCGATTCGCGGGCGTTCCAATTTAACTCAAGCAAAATTTCGCCGTCGCCTGCTCCGGCAATCACGCCGACTTCATACATCGTTAATTTGACGCTGAACGAAAGCGTTGATTCTTCGTCTTCAAAATCTTCATCCGAATCTTCGTTTGGCGGTTCGTTTTCGTCATTCTCAGAATTCTCTTCGGGCGATTCGTTTTCGTCATCTTCCAATTCGGGTTGATTTTCGGCTGTTAAGTTTTCGTCATTTCCAGTTTCGCCTTCGGTTGTTTCTTTCGATTGCAAATCGCCGTTTTGTTTCGCTTTGGCTTCCGCCTGACGCGCTTCGCGTTCTTCTTTTCGGCGGGCGGCAATGTAAGCGTCCATTGCCGGATCGGGCGGCGGCTGCGCGTCGTGCGCGGGCATCGAAAGACGGCTGAACTGCATTGCTCTGGCGGGCGTGTCGCCGGGATTCACGATCACACCGATTTCGTTTTCGCCGTCGAGCAGATATTCGTGAATCGGACGGCTCAAAGCGCGGCTTCCGCCGATGCCGCACAAGCCGACGGGAATATCGTTTAGATAAATCTCAATTGTGCAGTCGGTCGTTTCGGCTTCGAGAACTATTCCGTAATTTTTAACGTCCATAATATTCGC
>CBDUBY010000114.1:0-11031 GCA_965365505.1 uncultured Pyrinomonadaceae bacterium
CCAAGAAAGTTTTTCGTAAATGTCAATAGCAACAGGGTCAGCCATTTCTACAATATATGCTTTGCCTGATGCTTCATCTATGCAACTTTCCGGCAAACCTTTGATCTTAACTTTAGCGATGATGGTTAAACCACGTAACTCAGATGTTGTCGTAACTTTAATGTTTGAAGTATTTTGACCCTCGACAATTTTTCCTTCCGAAACTGTCCATAAATACTTCAATTCCAAATTATTAGTTTCGTCTAATTTCACCGAAAAAGTCATTATTTCGCCTGTGTTCATAACAAATTGCGGTGGAATCACTTTAATACCTGGACAAGAAGCATTTGCATCCTGTCCAACAATGAAAATAGAAAAAACAGTCAAAATAAAAACAATGAATATTCCTTTCATAAACTTCTCCAAGAATCATTAACCAAAATATACATCAAATTTTACAAACCCATAAAATTTCTCAAGAAAGTTGTGTTTCACACTTGAAACAAAAAACAACTTATGTTAGATTTGTTTCATCAGTGATACAAGATGCCTTTGACGGTAGGCATTTACCAAACAAAAAGTAAGGAAAAACATTAACGCTAAGGAGAAAGCAAAAATGAGAAATTCAAATAAACCGAAAGTAAATCCATTAAGCCGGATGCCCAGACAGCAGCGGCTGATTATGGCGATTCGCGGCGGCGCGGGCGTTGGGAAAAGTCACTTTGTCAGTTCGATGGCGGAAGCAGGTCTGGGGAAACTCTGCATTTTCGACACCGAACGAAAGGCGCGTCTGCTGCGCGGAGTCGGGCAGACGTTTGACGCTTTGGAAATTGAGCAAACCGATGAGTTACCGGAATTTATCGAATGGGCGATTAACGGCGAAGGGCGCGAACAGAATTACGGCTGCTTCGGTCTCGACAGTTGGGCGGCATATTTCAGCGCGAAACATTCTGAGATGCTCGAAGCCGTTCGCGAAAGAACCGGCGACCCGCTGGCGCAGCCGTCCGCCGAAGAACTCGCCGCCGACCAGATGATTTTGCAGAATGTTCTCAGGAAACTCTGCATCGAATCGGGCAAATGCGTGGTTATCGCCGATCAGATTCCGGCGCGTGGCAAGGAAACAAAAGAAGACAACGAAATCGGGCGCGTGCTGCCGATGACGGCAAGCGGCTTGGAATATTTCGTGGACGTGATGATTGAAGTCAGCTTGCAGGAACGCGGCGGCGAAGTGACGAGAGTTTTTCAAGTCGTAAAATCGAATTCGCCTGCCTTTGAAGTCGGATTTGAAATGACCGGCAACATCGGATTCAAAGATTTTCTCGAACATATGCGCGGCGAACAGGCTTTGGAATTGGCGTTTGAAAAACCGGCGAAATCCGATGTGCCTGAATTTATCGAAGACAAAACACCGGTTTCAATTGCGCCGCAAGAGATGACGATTGAAGATTTAATTAAGAAAGCCGAGGCAAACGGTTTCAAGCAAGCCGACATTGTGACGGGCGCGAGAATTTATCACAACCAGCCGAACATTTATCATTTGACGGCGGAACAAATCGCCGACCTTGATAAAAGAATGTCGGCGCGCGTGGCAAAGACAAACACGCAAACGGCGGATGTCAGACAAATCAAACGCGCCAAAACCGCGTAAGTTTTTCGCAACGGGCAAAAGGCGAAAAGAGCAAGGGGAAAGTTCCGTTATATACGGGCTTTCTCCTTTTGTTTTATCAGAAAAAATCTATGAAATTTGAACGTCTGACACCGATGCTGTGGACGAACGATTTGCCGGAAACAATCGAATTTTACACGAAAGTTTTAGGCTTTGTTTGCGCCGATACGAGCGAAGATTGGTGTGCGCTGGCGCACGGAGAAGTTGACTTAATGTTTGCCGTGCCGAACGAACATACGCCGTTTGAAAAACCGGCGTTCACCGGCTCGCTCTATTTCAGTCCTGAAGACGTTGACGCGCTTTGGGAAGAGTTAAAAAACAAAACAAAAGTCGCATATCCGATTGATAATTTTGAATACGGAATGCGCGAGTTTGCCGTCTATGACAACAACGGCTATTTATTGCAATTTGGATTGCCATATCAGATTTGAAGAATTCGAGGAGAAAATTTATGCTGCGAATAGTTTTGGGAGTAGTTGCGGGTTTTGTCGTTTGGTCAATCGTCTGGGTTGGAATGGATGCGTTGCTGTCGGCGATTTCGCCCGGTTGGTTCGGCAGAGTTCTCGCCGAGTTTCAAATCGCCGTTGAGCAGAACCAACCTTTTATGACACCTAATTCGGTGAGCGTTTATTTAATTTTTCAGAGCGTTTTGTGTTCGTTCCTCGCCGGATTTACGGCAGCGGCGATTGCAAAGGAAAACCGCAAATCAACGATCGCGCTCGGCGTTTTGCTGCTCGTGACAGGCATTTTAGTCGAAGCGGCGTACTGGAATTATTTTCCGGTTTGGTATCACATTTTATTTTTGCTGCTTTTAATTCCGGCTACTATTCTGGGCGGAAGATTGCGAGGTAAAAAATGAGAAGTGAGAGGTGAGAATTTTTTGTCTGCTTCTCATCTCTCACTTCTCATTTCTGACCTCAACTAAATTTCGTGGCGATTCGCTAAAGCCTTGTCCATAGTCACTTCGTCCACAAACTCCAAATCAGAACCGACGGGCATTCCCATCGCAATTCGGGTGACGCGAACGCCGAGTGGTTTCAAAAGTCTGGCAATGTAATTCGCCGTTGCTTCGCCTTCGGTCGTCGGGTTGGTGGCGACAATAATTTCTTTAACTTCAATGCCGTTATTGTTGTCCGGCATCAGGCGCGGCATCAGATTCGCCAGCATCAACTCATCGGGACCGATGCCGCGAATCGGCGACAGCGAGCCGTGCAGAATGTGATACAAACCTTTAAAACTTCTGGTTTTTTCGACGGCGACGAGATTGTAAGGTTCTTCGACGATGCAGATAATCGAACGGTCGCGCGTCGTCGAGGCGCAATACATACACGGGTTAATGTCGGTTAAATTGTTGCACACCGAACAGAAAACGATTTTTTCTTTAACTTCGTGCAGCGCGTCAACGAAACGTTCAACTTCTTCCTGCGGGCGGCGCAAAATATGAAATGCAAGGCGCTGCGCCGATTTGTGACCGACACCGGGCAGGCGTTTGAATTCGTCAATCAATTTGGCGACGGGTTCTGAGTATTCCAACATAGTTAGTGGTATACGGTAAATGCTAAGTGGTCAGTGAAAGCAAAAACTTACCACTTAGCACTAAACACTTTCCACTGATTTACATTAAGCCCGGCGGCAGCATTCCGCCCAAGCGTCCCTTCAAAGATTCTTCGACTTTGCGGCGCGCTTCGTTGAGAGCGGCAACTGCCAAATCCTGAATCATTTCGACATCTCCGTCTTTGACTAAATCGGGCGAAATTTTGAAATCAAGAACTTCAAAATCGCCGCGCATTTTGACCGTTACCGCGCCGCCGCCGGCAGATGCATCAACGGACATTTCCTTCATTTCCTTGCCCATTTGCTCCTGCATTTTCTGGGCTTGTTTCATCATCGAATTCATATCGAAGCCGCCGGGAAATTTCATTGTTTTTTGCTCCTTTGCAATTTAATTTGTTATGTTTAATCGTAACCGCCGAGCGGATTAAATGCAAACTTGTCGGTGAAAGAAGAGCGAAGAATCAGCCGCAGACGAACACAGATAAACACAGATGGAAAACCAAAAAATATCTGTGTCTATTTGTGTTCGTCTATGATCAATTTTTTTTAAAATTCGTCCGCCGCTTCTTGAATTCAAAACAAAGCATCAGTTTGGTGCGTAGAAAAAATCGCTGTCTGAAATTACTGTCAAAAACTAAAAATAAAATATGTTGCAAAGAAAACTTTTTGCCGTAGTTGTTATCGTTCTAAGTTCCGCCGCCGCTTTTCACGCGCAAAAATCAATCGCCTATTTAACGGAACCGGCAATCTCGCCCGACCGCCGGGAAATCGCTTTTGTTTCGGGCGGCGATATATGGACTGTCGCCTCAAGCGGCGGCACAGCTTCGCTTTTAGTTTCCCATCCGGCGACCGAATCGCGCCCGGCGTTTTCGCCGGACGGCAAGCGGCTCGCATTTGTCTCAAACCGCACGGGCGGCGGCGACATTTACGTTTTGAATTTGGAAACCAACGATTTATCGCGCGTCACTTTCGACGATTCGCTGGACAATCTCGATGCGTGGTCACGCGACGGCAAATGGATTTATTTTTCGTCATCGAGCCGCGACATCGCCGGAATGAACGACATTTACCGCGTCGCTGGGGCGACGGGCGGAACGCCGCAAATCGTTTCGGGCGACCGCTACACGAGCGAATTTTTCGCCGCGCCCGCGCCCGACGGAATCGGTTTTGCATTTTCGGCTCGCGGTTTTGCTAACGGGCAATGGTGGCGCAAGGGCAGAAGCCATATTGACGAAAGCGAAATCTGGGTGAAGCGCGGCGACGCTTACGAGCAGATGTCGGAACGCGGCGCGAAGCAATTGTGGACAATGTGGAGCGCGGACGGTAAACAAATGTTCTACGTTTCCGACCGCACGGGCGCGCAAAACATTTGGACGCAGACGGGCAAAAATCCGGCAAAACCGCTGACCGATTTCAAGGACGGCAGAGTTCTCTGGGCGAAAATTTCCGACGACGGTAAACAGATTGTTTTCGAGCGCAACTTCAAAATCTGGACGCTTGACACGAATGGCGGACGCGCGGCGGAAGTTCCGATAACTCTGCGCGGATTGCCCGCCACACCGTTGACAGAAAGAATAAATTTATCAACGCAGCTTCGTGAATTCTCGCTTTCGCCGGACGGCAAAAAAGTGGCGGTCGTCGCTCGCGGCGAAATTTTCGCGGCTTCGTCGAAAGACGGCGGCGAAGGACAGCGATTGACCAACACAGCGGCGGCGGAATCGTTTCCCGCATGGTCGCCAGACAGCCGCAAAGTCGTTTACACATCGGAACGCAGCGGCAAGTTGCAGATTTTCCAATACGATTTTTCGACCGAATCGGAAACGCAAATCACGAACGCGGGCGACGATTTCGCGCCGACTTATTCGCCCGACGGAAAGTTAATCGCGTTCGTTCGCAACGCGCGTTCACTTTGGGTTTACGATATCAATTCAAAACAGGAGCGCGAGCTTTGCAAACTTTACACCGACGCGCCGCCGATTGGCGGCAAGAATTTCGTTTGGTCGCCCAATAGCGATTGGATTGCTTTTCTGACCGGCGCGCCCGAAAATCGTTCTTATACGAATGTTTCGGTCGTGTCGGCGAAAGGCGGCGACGCGCGCCCGATTAGTTTTGTCGCCAATTCGTTCGCCGGAAGTATTTCGTGGAGTCCCGACGGCGCGTTTATTTTATACAGTTCGGCGCAGCGAACCGAAGATGCTTTGTTGGCGCGAATTGATTTACAGCTTCGCACGCCGAAATTCCGCGAAGACCAATTCCGCGATTTATTTAACCAGGAAACGCCGCAGCCAAGAACGCAGCCGACGCCGCAAACTTCGCCGACGCCGATTGTTAACCCGACACCCATCGCAACTCCAAATCCGTCGCAAACTTCGACACCAACGCCCACACCAGCGCCGCCGATGACAGAAGCGAAAAAGGACGAGAAGAAAACGGAAATCGTTTTTGAAAATATCCGCCGCCGTTTGAGCGTTCTGCAGACCGGTTTGAACGTCAACGAGCAGGTAATCAGTCCTGACGGAAAAACGATTTTGATTCTCGCCGCTGCTGAAAATCAATTCAATCTTTACACTTTGCCGCTCGACGAATTGGCGACCGACCAATCGGCAAAACAACTTACTTCGACTTCGAACTTTAAGTCAGACGCGCAGTTTTCGCCTGACTCGAAGGAAGTTTTCTATCTTGAAAACGGGCGCATCAACGTCGTTAATCTGGAGCGCAGCCAAACCAAACCGCTCGCCGTCAGCATTGATTTGAACACGAAATTCGCCGATGAAAAGATGGAAATTTTCAATCAGGCGTGGCGCTATTTGCGCGACAATTTTTATGATGATAAATATCACGGCGCGGATTGGAATGCGGTCAAAGCGACTTACGAACCGCTGATTGCAGGCGCGAAAAACATTGACGAAGCTAGACGTTTATTGTCGCTGATGGTCGGCGAACTCAACGCCTCGCATTTGGGCGTAACCGGTGCGTCGGGTTTCACGGCGACGCCAATCGGCAAACTTGGGCTTCGGTTCGACCGCAGCGAATATGAAACGAACGGACGCTTGAAAATCACGGAAATCATCGCCCTGAGTCCGGCGGACATCGTAAAAAATATCAAAGTTGGCGATTATCTTTTGAGCGTTGACGGCGTGCGAATTGACGGCACGAAAAACCTGGACGAACTTTTGGAGAACAAAGTCGGCAAGCGCGTTGAAATCGAAATCTCGACGGACGCGAGCGGCGCGGACAAACGGAAAATCGTCGTTAAACCCGTCACGACCGGCACTGAAAAAAATCTGCTTTATCGTCAATGGGTCGAATGGAATCGCGCCTACGTCGAGCGCACGAGCAACGGGCGTCTCGGCTACGTTCATATTCCCGATATGGGTTCGGGAAGTTTGGCGCAATTGTATGTTGATCTCGACGTGCAGAATCAGGGGCGCGAAGGCGTGGTCATTGATATTCGCAACAACAACGGCGGTTTTATCAATCCGTATGTCATTGACGTTTTATCGCGTCGCGGTTATCTGAATATGAAAGAACGCGGCGGCTGGACGGTTCCGGCGCGGTCGAATCTCGGACAGCGCGCTCTGGAACGTCCGACGATTTTACTGGTAAATCAACATTCGCTGTCTGACGCGGAAGATTTGACCGAAGGTTATCGCTCGCTGAAACTCGGCAAAGTCGTCGGCGAACCGACCGCCGGCTGGATTATTTTCACCTGGAACGCCGCAACTTTCGACGGCACGACCGTGCGCCTGCCGCGCCAATTGATTACCGGTATGGACGGCAAAAATATGGAGCTTAATCCGCGACCCGTTGACGTTACTGTCACTCGTCCGATCGGCGAAAGTTTAACAGGCAAAGATTCGCAATTAGACGCTGCCGTCAGAGAACTTTTAGGACAAATCGGACGCTAACGGAACGTCGGCATCTTGCCGTCAATGCGGTTGACGGCAAGATGCCGACGTTCCGTCTTGCATTTTGTTTCGCTCTGCGCTAAAAATTGCCGTATGCAAATCAATTGGAAAACTTCGAGCGAAAATCCTTATCTGTTCAAGCAAACGGCGTTGTGGAACAACGTCGTGCGCGTTCACCGGGCGCGCGTGCTGCCGGGCAGATTAATCGAACATTCCAATTCGTATCACGAAGTCAACGTCAATCTCGGCGGGCAATTGACGACTGAGAAAAATTCGGCGACCGGCAAAATCGTCAGGACCAAAGGCGCCACCGGCAATCTTTGCATCACGCCTGCCGGACAGCCGATCGGCGCGTTTTGGGATAAGACTCTGGACAATATGGGAATTTCTTTTGACCCGCAATTTGTTTGGCAGACTGCGATTGAAAATCGGTTCGACGCGAAATTCGAATTCGCCGAGATTTATAAAAAAGAAGATTCGCTGATTCAACACATCGGTTTGACGCTGCTTGCCGAAGCCGAATCGAAAACTCCGGCGGGAAAACTTTACACCGATTCTTTGATTCAAACTCTGCTTTTGCATCTGCTGAAAAATTATTCGACGGCGCGTCTCAAACAGGAAAATGTTAACGGCGGACTTTCAGGCTACAAACTGCGCCGCGTGACCGAATACATCAACGCCAATTTGGAAACGGATTTGAGTCTGACGGAAATCGCCCGCGTTGCCGATTTGAGTCAATATCATTTCGCCCGCGCCTTTCGCACGTCAACCGGGCTGACGCCGCAGCAATATCTGATGCAGCAGCGCATCGAACGCGCCAAAGAACTACTGGCGAAAGCCGATTTGCCGATTGTCGAAATCAGCCTGCGAACCGGCTTCAAAAATCAAAGTCATTTCACAACGCTCTTTCGCAAACTGACGAAATTCACGCCAAAAACGTGGCGCGAATTGAAACTCGCTTAAAAAGAGTTTGAGTCGCGAACGAGTGACCGGGCAAGATTAAACTATAAATGATTTGTTGCGAAAGGAACGCCAGCATCTTGCTGGCAAGCGCTTGCCAGCAAGATGCTGGCGTTCCTTCTCTAAAAGTTTATTCGTGTCATTCGCGGCTAAATCTTCTTGAGCAATTTCAGAACAGAAACCGCAACCAACGGGAAGATTTTTGACGTTCGCATTTCTTAAACTCATCGCAGACTCGGAAAAAAGTCTAAGGAGATTTAAGATTATGCGATTATCATTTTTTCTTTTCGCCACAGCGGTTTTGAGTTTTGCATTTTCAGTTTCGGCGCAAACGTCTTTGACGCACCGCGCGTTTGAAATAGGAACGCGGGCGGCGCAGGCAAAACAATTTGAAGCGGCGATTGAAGAATATCAGCGAGCGATTTTGTTTTTGCTAACGGAAAAAACGAGCGACGACGCGCTCGCCCGAATTCATTTCAACATCGGCGTTTGTCTTTTCAAATTGCAAAAAACGAACGAAGCCGTCGAAGCGTTTACCGACGCGATCAAACTCAGCCGGAGAACTTATCAAAAAGCCTTCTACGCGGTCGGAATGGCGCACGTCGAACTCGAAAATTGGCGCGCGGCGGAGACAGCTTTTCGCGAAGCGGTCAAGTTAAAAAAAGATGACGGCGAAGCGTGGTTTGATTTAGGATTAGTGCTTCTCGAACGGGAAAATTATGGCGCGGCAAAATCAGCGTTTCAAAAAGCAATCAAATACGAAAGCGTCAGCGCGGCGGACGCGCACAATAATCTCGGCGTTATTTATGCGCTCAAAACAAATTTTCCGGCAGCCGAAGTTGAATTCAAAACGGCTTTAGTCAAATCAAACGGCGAATCAATCGAGGCGCGAAACAATTTGGAATTTTGTAAATTATACAAACGTGATTTCAATCAAAATTTGCTGGCGACGTTAAAATTCAGCCGCAAAAAACAAGGAGAATAAAATGGACAAACAACAGGACGCGATGGCGATTTTAAAGCTCTACGAACTGCGGCGCGAGGAAAAAATGCGACAGGCGCGGGCGTGGTTTTTCTCGGACTTTGCGCCGAAGACAACGATGGACATCATCAATCTTTACCGTGACGGCGAACAGGCGAGCGCGCATTTTCGCACGGTCGTGTCGTATTGGGATATGGCTGCCGCGCTGGTTTTGAACGGCGCGATTGACGAGAAAACTTTTAACGACGCCAACGGCGAACACATTTTCGTTTATGCCAAAATCGCCCCGTTTCTGCCGGAAATTCGCGGGCTTTTTAACGAGCCGGAATTTTTCACACACCTCGAAACTTTGGTGATGAAAATTCCGAACATCGAAACGAAAATCGAAAACAGGAAAAGATTGTTCGCGCTCTGGACGAAAGAGGAAAAGGGCGTTTCGACGGGCGACAACGGTTGCATTTAAAGAAGCGGTTCAGGACATTATGAGAACGATAAAAATCGCCGAGAGCGACGAGGAAATCGAAAATTGTTACGCGGTAACGGCGCAGTTGCGACCGCATATTTCACGCGGCGAATTTCTCGATACGGTCAAAAGACAAATGGCGAATTACAATTTTCGACTCGCGTATTTGCTTGAAGACGGAGCGGTCAAATCTGTCGGCGGCATCCGCGTCGGCGAGTGGCTGGCGGGCGGAAAATATCTGGAAATCGAAGACCTCGTATCTTCAGACGACGAGCGTTCAAAAGGTTGCGGCGGCGAGCTTTTCGATTGGATTATCGAATACGCCCGCCGCGAAAATTGCGCTCAGGTGAAACTCGTGTCCAGCGTCAAAAGGTTTGCCGCGCACCGGTTTTATCTCAACAAACGAATGATTATCGAAGCGCATTATTTTTCGTTGAAACTATAAAAAATGGATAAAGAAATAAAGCGCACGACGCGGACGCGCGTTCGGCGCATTCCGAAACGCGGCGCGTATGACCGCGAAACGATTAATCAAATTCTCGATGAAGGCTTTGTTTGTCACGTCGGTTTTACGGTTGAAGGAAAAACTTTCATCATTCCGACCGGCTATGCACGAGACGGCGACACGCTTCTGATTCACGGTTCGGCGGCGAGCCGAATGATGCGCGCCTTGAGCGAAGGCATCGAAGTCTGCGTGACCGTGACTTTAATTGACGGTCTGGTTCTGGCGCGTTCGGCGTTTCATCATTCGATGAATTACCGCTCGGTTGTCATTTTCGGCACGGCGGAATTAATCGAAGATGAAGCTGAAAAATACGAAGCTCTTCGCCTCTTCACCGAACACCTCGTGCCGCAGCGTTGGGATGAAGTTCGTCCGCCGACGGCAAAGGAATTGAAGGCGACGACCGTTTTGCGTCTGCCGATTCAGGAAGCGTCGGCGAAAGTGCGAACGGGAAATCCGGTTGACGACGAGGCGGATTACGATTTGGATGTTTGGGCTGGCGTTCTTCCGTTAAAGATATTAGCCGGTCAGCCGGAAAATGATGCGCGGTTGAAAGACGAAATTGCTTTGCCGCCTGATGTATTAAATTACAGACGATAAACAATTGAGCAAAATTCACCTTTAAAAGGTAACGCCAGCATCTTGCTGGCAAACGGGCTGCCAGCAAGATGCTGGCGTTCCTTTGATAACAAATTATTTATAGTTTGATTTTGCTCGACTACTCAGTCCGAAACGGTTTATTCGTTGATAAAGCCCGCTTTGGTTTGTTAATTTTTTCATCGCGTCTTACGATAATTAAACGATGAAAAAATACGTCATCAAACGCGATGAAAACGCGCTGCCCGAGCGTCTGACGCGCTATCGCAGCGAACTCAACGAACAGCAGTTTCGCGTCGTGACGGCGAAACCTTCGCCTGCGCTCGTCGTCGCGGGCGCGGGAACAGGCAAGACGCGCACGATAACTTACCGTGTTGCTTATTTAATCGAGCAAGGCGTTTCGCCGCAGAGAATTTTGCT
>CBDUBY010000115.1:0-10995 GCA_965365505.1 uncultured Pyrinomonadaceae bacterium
TAATGGCTTCGATGAGTTTGGCGGTTGAGCCTTTTCCTTGGTTGTCGAGAACGCGGACAGCGATAATTTTCGCTTCCGGCGCGATGCCCTGATAATTCCTGAGAACTAAGGTGGAAGCCCAGTCACCGGGCTTGCCGCCGCGACCCGCCGCGATTGCCGCGACGTGCGTTCCGTGACCGAATTTATCTTCCGAACCACCGCTGGAAAATTCTTTATTTTCGATGCGCTTGTCGCCGTTAGAATCGAGAAAGGCGTGATGTTTGTCGTAAATCGCCGTGTCCAACACGGCGATGCCGATGCCGCGTCCGTCGAGCGTGCTGTTGCCGGGTTGGGCTCTCGCGGCAAGCACGCCGGTCGTGGTGTCAATGTGTCCGAGAGTTTTAACTTCTTTGTCGAGCGAGAGATGTTTCGCGCCGCGCAGATTAGCCACCGCTTCGGCAACTTTCAGCGGAAGCTCGACAACCAGCATATTAAGACTTTCCGCTTCAGCTTCAATCGTCACGCCGTTTTTCGCCAGCAAAGCGCGCAATGCGTCATTTTTAATGTCGTCCGATTGCAGAATAACTTTAACGCGGTCATTCGGATTGCCGCTCGCAATCAATTCGCGCAAATCCGGCGAAAGTTTATCATCGCCCATTTCATTGTCGGCAACGTCGGTCAGCGCATCGAGGTCAACTTTCTTAAAGCGGGCGTTCAGTTGATCGTCCGCAACGATATGCTGATCATATTCTTCGCCGCTTGACGCGCTGATGACGCGAATTTTTCCGTCCGTCAGCGATTGCCGAATCCGGGCGGAAACTTCCGCGCCGAACGCCGGATTATCTTTGACAAAACCGGAGATGTCTTCGAGAAAAAGAATCGCTCTGCCGTTTGTCGCTTCGATTTGTTTCAAGCTCTGGTCGAGCCGCGCCAGAACTTCCCGGTTGTCTTTTGAATCGCTGAAGATGCCGGGCAAATCAACTCTTAGAATGTTTACGCCGCGCAAATTTGCGGCGACATTTTCCGCCATTAAACGCGCTGCCAGGTTTTGCACAACCGGAATGCGCTTGACCGCGTTACGGTCAAGGATAATCGTGCCTTTACGGTCGCGGGCAGCGAGCGTGTTTTCCAGCAGCTCGACTTCCTGCGTGAAGCCTTCGCTAACTGTGATTTGTCCCGTTCTGAGAAGCTCAGTCAGGTTAATAATATATTTTGAAGAAGTTTGTTTGGCTGCTAATTGAGATAATTTAGTCGGCTGTTTCAAATCAACTTTCGTCTGACCGCTGACGATTCCCGTCGTGAGCAGTGAAGTTAAAAGCATTGATGAAACCGCTGATTTAAATAATTTCATAATTTTCGTTCACCCCTAATTTAATGTCGTTCACGTAAGTATGGTTACGCAGGTATTGTCCCAAATGGCTTTTGGCAAGCATCGTGCCGTTGGCGAGAAAGTAGTTTAGTCCAGTAATGACGGGCTTTGGGAGATAAACAAGCAAGGCAGACAAATTTTCGGTCATTAAATATCAGTCAAAATGATTAATTTTTTTCATTTTGACCGATTGCTGCAACAAAAAAGTCGTCCGTGATGAACTTAAATATTCATCGCGGACGACTTTTTTGTTTTTAATTTTTCGTTTTTACTTTGTAATTCCGACCTGCGCGAGCGCGTAGGCGTAAACGAACGCGACTTCTTTGAGCGCGTCGTATCTGCCGCTCGCGCCGCCGTGACCCGCGCCCATATTGGTTTTCAGCAAAATCACATTGTCGCCGGTGTTCATCTCGCGGATTTTCGCGGCGAACTTCGCGCCTTCCCAATACGGCACTTGACTGTCGTTAATCGAAGTCATCACGAGCATATTCGGATAAGCCTGCGCCTTTACGTTGTCATACGGCGAATATTTGACCATATAATCGTAGGCTTCCTTCTCGTTTGGATTTCCCCATTCGATATACTCGCCGGTCGTCAAAGGCAATGAGGCATCGAGCATCGTGTTCATCACATCCACAAACGGGACTTGCGCGATGACGGCTTTGAACAAATCCGGTCGCATATTCGACACCGCGCCGACGAGCAAGCCGCCCGCGCTGCCGCCTTGAATCACGATGCGGTCAGCCGCCGTGTATTTATTTTTGATAAGATAATCAGCCGAATCAATAAAGTCGTTGAACGTATTCATCTTCTTCATCATACGACCTTCCTGCCGCCATTTCTCGCCGAGTTCCGAGCCGCCGCGAATATGCGCGATGGCGTAAATCATTCCGCGGTCAACCAGCGAAAGACGCGCCGTCGAAAAGCCCGCCGTCATCGAATAACCGTAAGAACCGTAAGCGTAAAGCAGCATCGGCGCCGAGCCGTCGAGCTTGGTGCCCTTTTTCATCACCAGCGACACGGGAATTTTCACGCCGTCGCGCGCCGTCGCCCAAACTCTTTTCGTTTCGTATTTGCCGATGTCGTGACCGCTCGGAATTTCTTGTTGTTTGATGAGCTTGCTGGCGCCGGTTTTGAAATCGTATTCGTAAGTCGAGCTCGGCGTAATCATCGAAGCGTAACCGTAGCGAATAACGTTCGTATCGAATTCGGGATTGATTCCCAAATTCATCGTATAAACTTCTTCGGTCGTCGGAATGCGGCGCGATTTGCCAGCCATATCCTTGCCTTTCAAGTCCAACACCTTGAGATATTCCAGCCCGTTTTCGCGTTCCGAGACGACTGCGTAATCTTTGAAAAACGACACGCCGTTGATTTTTATCGCCGGATTATGCGCGATGAAATCCTTCCAGTTCTTTTCCGAAGGGTCTGCAACGGGAGCGCGCACGACGCGGAAGTTTTCGGCTTTTTTGTTTGTCGTGATATAGAATTCGCCGTTGTAATGGTCAGCCGAATATTCGTGGTCTTTCTCACGCGGCAGAATCATTTTCCATTCACCGTTCGGCTGGTCGGCTGGCAGATAGCGATATTCCTGCATCGTCGAGGCATAAGAAGCGAGAAACATCATCTTTTTGTCGCGCGAACGCCCGACGCCGACGCTGAAAAGCTCGTCTTTTTCCTCGAACAAAAGCTGATTGTCGTTCGAGCCAATCGTGTGTTTCCAGAATTTATCCGAGCGTTTCGTCACGTCGTCTTCGGTCACGAGAAACAAAGTTTTGTTGTCGTTCGCCCATTCGATTGACGTGACGCGCTCGATTTTATCCGGCAGAATTTTTCCCGTCCGCAAATCCTTAATCTGCAAAGTATATTGCCGATAACCGTTCGAGTCGGTCGAAAACGCCAACAGATTGCCGTCGTCGCTGACTTCAAACGCGCCGATTGAAAAGTATTTGTAGCCTTTTGCCATCTCGTTCTGGTCGAGCAGCAGTTGTTCGTCGTCGCCGTTTTGTTTTTTGGAACGATAAAACATCGGATACTGCTTGCCTTCTTCGGTTTTCGTGTAATACCACCAATCGCCCAGACGATACGGCACACTCAAATCGGTCTGTTTGATGCGTCCGAGCATTTCTTTGTAAAGCGTGTCGGCGAACTGTTGGTGCGGTTTCATATACGCTTCGGTAAAAGCGTTTTCCTCTTCGAGATATTTTTCGACTTCGGGGCGAACCTTGCCCTTATCATCCTTCGCGCTGCGCATCCAAAAATAATCGTCTTTGATTTCGTAGCCGTGAATCTTTGTTACTTTGGTTTCCTTCTTCGGAACAGGTGCTTTCATATCAGTTTGAGCAACAACAATAACCGTGTTGCCGATAACAATCACGATAAACAATCCGAGAACATAAAACAATCGCTTCATTTTTTAATTCCTCTTTTTAGATTTTGGTATGAACTCTCGCCCATTGCTACGCGGCGGATTGAAATTTAGTTTCAGATCGGCGGATTTTAGATGTTTGATGAATCTTCGCGCTCATCTGCCGCAGCACACGCATTTCTTCGCCGCGTCGAAATCAATCCGCGCAAATTGTTCCTCGTTCTCCTTCCGAATCGGCTCGCGGTCGTTCGAGTCGAAATAATCGTTAATCATCTCGACGACTTTTAATTTTTCCAGATTCGGCAGATTCAAAAAGCCGTGAAATACGACGGTGACATTTTCTTCCATAAGTTTATTTTCCGATCTCTTCTTTAATAGTTTTGAATAATCTTTCGCAATGCGGCGCGGCGGCGCGCACTTTTTGCGGTCTGATTTCGCCTAAAATCTTTCCGCTGTCAATGCCTTTTCCATATTCGCCTTTGCCGTTTCTGGTTTCTTTCGTAGCCGTTTTCAATTTTTCTATCGCGTCGGTCTTGGGAACTTTCTCGACTTCCTTGTGTTGCGGCAAAGATTTTTCGTGAAATTTATTGTCATAACACCCGGCTAACTTTTCCTTATCCGCTAAAAACCACGACTCCATTGCCTGCACCATAAAATGACATTGCGAATCTTTGATTTTTTTGAAGTCGTAATTTGGAAAATCGGTTTGCAGAAAAACCTTTGCGTCGTCGCCGATATTTTTTTCGCGTTCGGAATCAATCAGAAGAACAGCGAAACCTTTGGAATAAAGTTCATCGTCGTTGAGAAAGATTTTAACGGCTTTGCCTCTATCGCCGCAGAGAATCGGCTGGAGTTTGATATTTATTTTTTCTTCCTGCGCCCATTTACCGAAAAACTCATTAAAGCCCTGTCGAAGCGTAATTGAGTTTCCGCTTCCCTTTTGCTTCGTGTCGCCTTCGATATACAGCCGAACGTCTTTCACCACCTCGTTCCTCCAATTCCGCCGCGCATCCAAACTTCGCCGAGCGAATATTCTTCGAGCCAGACTTTTAATTTTTCTGCTTCGAGCCGCGTGAAATGCGTTCCGTCCTCGTCTTTTTCGCAGACTAAAACGGCTTCGGGAATTTCCGAGAAGGCGGAAACGAGAATGTCCGAATGCGTGGTGACGATTAACTGCGTTCTTTGCGAAGCCTCAATCATCAATTCGGCGATGGTCGGCAGAATATCGGGATGCAAGCCGGTTTCCGGTTCTTCGATACAAATCAGCGGCGGCGGTTCGGGATGACAGAGAATCGCCAGCAGGCACAGATAACGCAAAGTCCCGTCCGAAAGCCGCATCGCGGAAATCGGTTTTTCCAATCCTTCTTCACGAATAAAAAGCTGAACCGTTCCGCCTAAAACTCTGATTGAATAATCTTTGATTCGTGGATTAAACTTTTTGAGATTTTCGACGATTTTATCTTTCGTGTCGCCTCTATGTTCTAAATCGTTCAAGACGAGCGCGAGATTACTTGCGTCTTCCGCTAAAAAATCATTTAGTGCATCTGGAGGTTGCGGTCTTCTGATTTCGGTAGAACGACTTGTTTGCAAGTCAGAATAAACAACAATTTTGTCTAAAGATGCACTTAACGCAATCCTTGCAAATCTAGAATCTCCTTTTTCGCTTGCAAATTTAACTGCCAAAGCTGACTCATCTAACGGTGCACCAAAAACATCACTTCTATCAAATATAAAATTATTAGTTTTATGTTCAATAGTTTCTTCTATAAAATTTAACCTACCCATTACTTCGATAAAAGAGGTTCTGAATGAAAAGTTACCAAGAGAATTATGCAAATTTATATTAATTTCTGAACCGACTGCTGTTGTTCTTCCTTTCCACATCCACTCACTGATTCCACCACTTTTGCTGATAAAGTTAACTAAGCCTTTTTCCTTCGGAAGCGAGCGCAGGAGTTTTATCACGTCAACGAGGTTCGATTTGCCCGAAGCGTTTTGACCGATGATGATGTTCAGCGGTTCGAGCGTGATTTCTTCGCCTTTGTCGCCGAAGGAAAGTATATTTCGCAGTCTGATTTTTTCGATTAAGCGTTTTCCGTCCATTTCGTTTCAGATTATCCGATTCATTTGAATTTGAGGCAAGCCGGAATAGTGATGACTAATAGCCGCGAAAAATTCATCACAAGAAACTGTTTGAAAGTTCGACAGCCGTTGTCTTGTCATCGAAGATGACGAACATTATAGTCTGGCGTGAAACGCCGGGAACGCAACAAACAATTCAATCGCTCGCTGAAAGTGAGCAGCAATCATTCGTTTAATTGTTCGACGCTTTCAGCGTCGGCACTTCTTTTGTTATCGAAACCCGGCGATTCTCGCCAGGCTATAATGTTGGTCGCCGTTGACGACTCGAACCGAATTTTCAAACATTCTGTAAAATTTTTCTGATTCTCGTTAACACTTTTCCTTTCCGCTCGTCTATATTACCGGCAACCAATTAGAAGCTATTTCAAAAGCGGTCGGGTGATGATTTATACTCTTTCCACATTCACTCTTCCGTTTCAAACAAAATGCCTGAAAGCGAAATGACCGGCAATTTATTTTTATTTACAAACGCCGCCGCATCTGCCGCGCCGACGACGGTTCGAGCGGAAGCGCGGTTGGTGGAAAGGGTGTGTGCGGGCGATGAAGAAGCGTTTAATGAAATTTATAAAATGTTCGCGCCGCTGGTTCACGGCATCGTTCTGGCTCGCGTGCCGCGTGATGAAGCGGCTGATATTGTGCAGGAAGTTTTTCTGGCGGCTTATAAAAACCTGCACACGCTTCGTGACAAAAATGCCGTGGGCGCGTGGCTGGCGATGATTGCTAGAAATCGCGCGACGGAATTTTACCGGCAGACGAAGCCGACCGAGGAATTGCCCGAAGAGATGCGCGGCAAAGACGATTCAAAAGCCGAAGCGCATGAGATTTTAACGGCGATTCGCGCTCTGCCGGAAACTTACCGCGAAACTTTGATTTTGCGGCTGGTCGAAGGAATGTCGGGACAGGAAATTGCCGAACGCTGTAATTTAACGCCCGAATCGGTCAGGGTAAATCTGCATCGCGGAATGAAGATTTTGCGGCAAAAACTCGGCATCGCGGAGAAGTAAATGATGAAAGAAGATTATTTGTGGGACAAATCAGGCGCGGTTGACGCGGAAATCGAGCGATTGGAAAACGCGCTCGCCGTGTTTCGCTATGTCGAAACCGACGCGCCCGCGCTTCCGGCGAAAATCGTTCCTTTTGAACCGAAAAAACCGCGCGGCTTTTTTCGACTAGCGTTTGCTTTTGGCGCGTGTGCGGCATTGGTGATAATTTCGCTCGGAGTTTGGTTTCAGTTTTCCGACAAGAAAGTCGAAGTCGTCAAAGATGCGCCGGAAACAATCGCCCAACCGATTGCCGATGAAACTTCGATTACCGAACCGAACGAGCCGATTACTGCAAAAACCGAATCAGCCAAACAATCGGTCACGCGCAATGCAGTCAAAGTTAAAAAATCCGTACCGGCAACGCCTCGTCAAAACAATTTGACTGCTCAAAGAGTCGAAGTCAAAAAGCCGACGGTTTCATTAACGAAAGAAGAAAAATACGCTTACGACCAACTGATGCTTGCGCTGTCGGTGACGAGTTCCACATTCAAAAAAGTCAAAGACAAAGTTGATGGTGTCGAAGAAAAAAACGCCGTTCATACAGACGGACGGTAAATTATCAGGAGAAAAATTATGAAATTATTTAATCACTCATTAAAAATTATTTTGCCCGCGCTCATTTTGCTGGCAGCCATTACAGCAAACGCTCAGGAAGCGGCGCGGCTGCGATTTGAAAGACTTAACGGCTTGGAAACGAGGGCTGAGGAAGTCGTCGAGGTCAACATTGACGGCAAGCTGCTCGATTTGGCAAAGCGCGTGATGGTCAAGGTTGACGACCCGAACTCGAAAAAAATCGGTCAGGCAATCAGCGGTTTGAAAGGAATCTACGTTAGAGTTTATAACTTTGAAAAAGAAAACGAATACAACATCGCCGACGTGAATGAAATCCGCTCGCAGCTCGACGCGCCGGGCTGGGCGAAGCTGGCGAACGTCCGCAGCAAAAAGAACAATCAGAAAATTGATGTCTTTACGATGTTCACCGGCGACGTGATGAGCGGCGTGGCGGTCGTCGTGTCCGAATCGAAAAGCATCGCCGTCGTCAACGTCATCGGTCCGATTGACATTGATTTGCTCGCCGAACTGAGCGGCAAAATGAACATTCCGCGAATCGAAATCGAAAAAGACGTTGAAATTAAACCAGAAGACTAAGAAGGAATGAAGATGATGAGCAGGAAATTTTTAATTAAGTTTGCGTTCTTGACGCTCCTTTTCACCTTCGCCGCGCCGATGGCAAACGCCAAAGGCGGCGAATATAAATCGGTCGTCAAGCATTTGAAGACAAAATACCAGGCGAAGAAAGTAAAAATTCCGTTCGTGTGGCTGGCGCGCTTCGCCGTCAGCGTCGTGCGTCCGGCGGGCGTGAAGAGTTTCAGCGTGACGATGTTTGAAGATTTGAAATTCTCGCGCGAAACTTTGGACGAAGAAATGCAACTGGCGATGAAGAATTCGTTCGGCGCGGATTGGAGTCCGATTCTGCGCGTCCGCTCGCGCACCGGCGAACAGGTTTACGCCTATATGCGCGAGGCGGGCAAAAGCAGCGTAAAAGTCGCCGTGGTGACGATTGACAAAAACCAAGCCGCCGTTATCCGCGCGACATTCAGCCCCGAAAGACTCGCTGACTTTATCAACGACCCCAAAATCTTCGGCATCTCTCTGGACGATAATAATCAACAGACAAACAAAATGGTTGATTCAAAGCCGAAAAAAGCAGTTGTAATTGAAGGCACAAAAGAAGAACCTAAAAAAGACAATTAGTTTTTGTGCAGCAAAATAAAAAGGCAAGAGGTTTATCTCTCTTGCCTTTTTATTTTTGACTTGCGTTTTAACGTTGGTCAATCGGGGTGTATTTTTGGTCGCGTTTGCCGATGTATTCGGCGCGCGGGCGAATCAGTTTGTTGTTGCCGTATTGCTCTAAAATATGTCCCGTCCAGCCGGAAATGCGCGACACGGCGAAAATCGGCGTGTATTGGTCGAGCGGAATGTCCATCAGGTAATATGCCGACGCGGAATAAAAATCCACGTTCGGATACATTCCTTTTTTCTCCAGCATCGCTTTTTCAATCTTCTGCGACATATTGAACCACGTCATATCGCCTTTCTTTTCGCCCAACTGTTTCGAGAATTTTCTGAGCCACGTCGCGCGCGGGTCTTCGGTTTTATAGACGGCGTGACCAATGCCCATAATTTTGCGTTTTTCTTCCAGAGCCTTATCCAGCCACTCGTCAATTTTGTCTTCCGAGCCGATTTCTTTCAGCATTTTCATCACGTTCGTATTCGCGCCGCCGTGCAGCGGTCCGGCGAGCGCGGCGATACCGGCAGTCACCGCGCCATACATATCGGCGAGCGTTCCGGCGACGACGCGCGTCGTGAATGTCGAAGCGTTTAGCTCGTGGTCGGCGTGCAGAATCAATGCGACATCAAACATTCTCGCTTCGTCGGCTTCGGCTCGCGTCCCGCGCAGCATATACAGAAAATTTTCCGCGATGCTCAATGATTTATCGGGCGCGATTACGTCTTTGCCGCTGCGGATTCGCTCCCAAGTCGTCACAATCGTTCCTATCTGCGCCGTTAATTTCGTCGCCGTGTTGACCGCGTTTTCTCTGTCCGTGTCGTGTCCTTTTTTATCGTAAAAATCAAGGGATGAAACCGCCGTGCGGAGAACGTCCATCGGGTCAGCATCTTTCGGAAAAGTTCGCATCATCTCGACGACTTCCGAAGGAATTTCATAATTCGCCTGAAACTCTGATTTAAGCGATTCGAGTTCGTCTTTTTTCGGCAGTCTGCCGTTCCACAGCAGAAAGACGACTTCTTCAAACGTCGAGTTTTCCGCCAAATCGTGAATGTCGTAACCCTGATAAATTAAAACGCCCTGCTCGCCGTTGACATCGCCGATTGCGCTTTGCGCGGCAACTACGCCGCGTAGTCCGGCGGTCGCGGCGGTTGATTCTGTTGCTGTACTCATTGTTGTTTTATCCTTGTAATTATTAGATTTTTCGTATAGTTCAAATTTAACAAAACCTATTTCAAGTTACAAGCGCGAATTTTTTTATCTGCGGCGGCGGGAATTCAGACGGCTTTCAGTTGGACTTTATCGCCGACCGCGACGCGCAAAATCTGCTGCGCCGATGCTCGGAAGGCGGCGATTTCTAAAAATCCCGCGCTGCCTTGAATCAGAAACAACTCGCCCGCTTCGGCTTCGGCGTAGAATTCACGTAATTGATTAACTGTCTTCGCGCCAACTTCTAAAGTAAAACTTTCAGGTAAATCATTTTCCGTCAGATTCGTAACGAGGTTGCCGAAGCGGTCGGCGTGGATAATCGCGGCTTCAATTCGGTCGGCACTTTTAACTATACGGGAAATTTCGAGGCGAATGTAATCGCCGACTTCCGCGCCGAATTCTTTCGGCTCAACACCGTTCGATCGGTGCGCGGCGACGGGCGCGAAGATGTCGCGCCCGTGAAATGTGCGGCTGACGTTGGCAGCGAAAAACTTTTCGTTTGTCAGTTCAAACACCTGACAAGTTTCATCATCGAAAATGAAATCGAGCAAGCCGTTGTCCGGCGCGACGAACGAATAATCTTTGGTTTCAGCCAAAATCGCCCGCCGCGCCGAACCAACGCCCGGGTCAACGACGGCGACGAAAATCGTCTCGGCGGGGAAATCTTTGTAACAGGCGCGAAGCGTAAAACTTGCGGCGTTGATGTTCTGCGGCGCGATTTCGTGCGTGATGTCAACGATTGTCGCCGCCGGATTGATTGAAAGAATCGCGCCTTTCATCGCGCCGACGAAATAATCTTTCATTCCAAAATCGGTTAAAAGCGCAATCAGCATAACAAAAAAATTCCACAAAACCCGCCGCAAAGTCAAAAAGGAGTAAAAAACTTTGCCGGATTTCGTGGAATTTTAAGCGGCGCGTGTTGGCTCGCGCCAAGCGCGATTAGTTCGTCGTTCTTACGTCATTTGTCCTTCGTTCGGCTTTCGAGAAACTTCAATCTTTCCCAAATGATGCTAATGTTTAATGACGAACGACAAACAACGATTATCTAATCTGCGTTTCGTAAGACGACCTAATCCGCAACTGTTGAGCTTTGTCT
>CBDUBY010000116.1:0-10940 GCA_965365505.1 uncultured Pyrinomonadaceae bacterium
GAAAAAGCTCCGAAAAAGGAAACTAAAAAGGCAAAAGCCGAAAAGCCTGTAACGGAAGAAACGGTTGAAACCGCATCTCCGGGTATTGAAACACCTGCGGAAACCACGACTGCGGCAGTGTCCGAAACTCCGGTTGTTTCCGATCCAGTTGCCGAAATGATGGATACGAAAGAATTCCCCGAAGTTGAAAAAACGGCGGAAGGAATTCAAACGGAAACGCCAAAAATTGAAGAAGCCGTCGAAGCAAAATCGGAAGCGGTAGAAATGCCGGAAACGAAAGTTGAAACCGAAGCAGCTGAAACTGTCGAGCCGCAAGTTGAAGAACCCGTGAAAGCCGAAGAGCCGAAGGAAACAAAGGCTGCCGAACCAAAAGCGGAAAAAGCTCCTCAGGCGGAAACGGCGAAAACTGAAAGTTCTGACGAAAGCGATTTGCTGGAAGTGGCTTCGCCGAACGAAACCAGAAATATGAAAGCGGCGAAAAAAGACGCGAAGGCGGATGCTGAAATCGCAGATGCTAAAAACGTCCAATCGCAAACTCCGGCTGAAAGAAACGATACGAAAAAAGCTGACGAAGCGCAGCTCGATGACAACGATATACTGGAATTACAGTAATAAATTTTTATGGGACAAAAAGTTCATCCATACGGCTTTCGGGTCGGATACAACAAAGACTGGCACTCACATTGGTATGCCAAACGCGAGTTTGCCGAGTATTTGGCGGAAGACATCAATCTGAAACGCGATTTGAAAAAGCGTTTTGCGGGCGCAGGCGTTTCGCATATTGATGTCGAGCGTGCTGCCAATCGTTTGAAAATTATTATTTATACGGCGCGACCGGGCATTATCATTGGACGCAAAGGTTCGGAAATTGAAGTCTTGAAAGCAGATTTATCGAAGAAAACCGGACGCGATGTGATTGTTTCGATTCAGGAAGTTCGTCAGCCGGAACTCAACGCGCAGTTGCAGGCGGAAAAAATCGCACAGCAGTTGGAAAAGCGTATCGCGTTTCGCCGTGCGATGAAAAAGACCATTGAAGAATCAATCCGATTTGGTGCGGAAGGAATTAAAGTAATGATTGCCGGACGTTTGAACGGAGCGGAAATCGCCAGAACCGAATGGACTCTGCAAGGTCGTTTGCCGCTGCACACTCTACGTGCTGATGTTGATTACGGATTCGCGGAAGCGTTGACGACATTTGGAATTATCGGAATCAAATGCTGGATTTATCGCGGCGAGATTCTCGATCCGAATGCTTCAATGGCTCGTGGAACGAACACCGACCCGATGAAGGAAGTTAAAGTCACTGGAAATCCGCGTCGCGGAGACGGTCGCCCGCCGCGTCGTGATAGAAATGATGGCGGCGGTCGCGGCGGTAGAGGCTAAAGAAGTAAAAGGTAAAAAGTTGAAGACAAGAGGTAACTCGTTATGTTAATGCCGAAAAAGGTCAAGCACCGAAGAGTAATGAAAGGTCGTATGCGCGGAACTGCTTCGCGCGGTGACAAGTTAAATTTTGGTGACTTCGGACTCAAAACTTTAGAAGCGGCTTGGATTACCGACCGCCAAATCGAAGCGGCTCGTATCGCAATGACGCGTCACATTAAACGCGGCGGAAAAATCTGGATTCGAATGTTTCCCGACAAGCCGATTACGAAAAAACCGGCAGAAACCCGTATGGGAAGCGGTAAAGGCGCGCCCGATCATTGGGTTGCCGTCGTGAAACCGGGCAGAATTTTGTATGAAATTCAAGGCGTGCCGGAAGAACTGGCGCGTGAAGCGATGAAGCTCGCCGCGCAGAAGTTGCCGATTAAGACGAAATTTGTCAATCGTGCCGATTTGGAAGGAGGCATTGTTTAGAAAATGAAACGAAAAGATGTTCTCGAACAACTCAATGCGATGGACACCGACGAATTAAAGGAACAAGCCGACAGCTTGAAAGAATCCTTATTTCGTTTGAAGTTCAAAAAATCCTTAGGCGTAGGCGATTCGGTCAGCGATATTCGCCGCGAGAGAAAAACTTTGGCGCGCGTTAATACTTTGATTATGCAGCGCGAACCGGCTCAGAAAGGCAAAGGTAAAAAACAAGCAGCAGCTAAAAAATAAAAAGCAATGCCAAAAAAGAAAACAGAAGAATTCGAAGCCGAAGAAAATACGGCAGATGTTAGCCAAGATGAAGCGACAGGCGAAACGGGTGTAGAAGCACATTCAGAAAACGTAGCTGTTGAAGCATCGGTAGGTAACAATTTAGAAACTGAAACAACGACGGACGATAAACCGAAACGGGCGCGAAAAGCAAAATCTGATGATGCTCCCAATGCAGATGAACCACAATCAGCCTCGATTGGCGATACTGTAGTTGATGTTGTTTCGACGGTGGTCGGCGGATTAGCCAGCGCAGTCGCTGACGGAGTTTCAGCGGTTGTATCAGCAGTTACGCCGGATTCGGCGGCAACCGACGAGCCAAAATCGCATCACAGTAAGCGCGCAGAAAAAATTGGTATTGTTCAATCCGACAAGATGACCAAAACCGTGACAGTCAGAGTTGACCGCGTAGTCAAGCATCCGGTTTATCGCAAATACATCAAGCGCCGCAAGAAATTTATGGCGCACGATGAACTCGGAGCGACCGTCGGCGATAAAGTACGGATTATGGAAACCCGACCGCTTTCAGCGAGAAAACGCTGGCGTGTTGTGGAAATTGTTCAGAAAGCTGTTAAATAGTTCAGAGAGTCCAGCGAGTTTAGAGAGTCCAGTGAGTCACAATAACAGTTGACTCGAAAAACTTCTCAGGCTCTAAAGATTCTCCAAACTCGAACGGAGTGAGATTATGATTCAGATGCAGACCTCTTTGACGGTCGCCGATAATTCGGGAGCGAAAAGAGTAGTAATGATTATGCCGATTGGCGGCTCGACCGGAAAGATTGCCCGACTCGGCGATAAAATCAAAGTGACCGTCAAGGAAGCGTCGCCGGACGGAACGGCAAAAAAAGGTAAAGTTTATAATGCCGTTATCGTTCGCACGCGCAAAGAAGTGCGTCGCAAAGACGGAACTTATATTCGCTTTGACGAAAACGCCGCCGTGCTGATTAAAGACGATAACACGCCGATTGGAACGCGCGTTTTCGGTCCGGTTGCCCGTGAATTGCGCGACAAGAATTTTATGAAAATCGTATCGCTCGCGCCGGAGGTGATTTAGTAAAATGAAAGAAGTAAAAAAGGGAACCATTCGTTCTAAAATCAGAAAAGGCGACACGGTGGTTTTTATTGCCGGCAAAGAATACGCTCGCTTTGACAAAGACGGTAAACGCAAGCCGTATAGCGGCGAGGTGATGGCGGTTGACGTTCGCAAGGGAAAAGTAAAAGTGGCGGGCGCGGCAATCAGCAAGAAACACCGTAAAGCCGTTCCGCAAATGAACATCGAAGGCGGCATCGTCGAACTCGAATCGTGGATTGATATTTCTAACGTCGCTTTGCTCGACCCGAAAACCAAAAAGCCGACGCGCGTTAGATACGAAGAACGCGACGGGAAGAAAGTCCGCGTAGCAATGAGCGGCGAAGTAATTCCCGATCCGTCGCGCAGTGCGAATACGCGCCGCAAAAGAACCGACGAGGAAACAGATTCTGACAGTAAATAAGTTTTGAGATTTGGAAACGCACGAATGAGGCGAGACCCAAACGAATAAAAAAATGGCAAGACTAAGAGATAAATACAACAACGAAATTGCGCCGGCAATCGCTAAAGAATTCGACATCAAAAATCCGATGGCGATTCCGCGTATCGAAAAAGTAGTCGTTAATATGGGAGTCGGCGAAGCTATCGCTAACGCTAAAATTCTCGATACGGCAACTGAGGAATTGCGCTCGATTACCGGACAAAAGCCGGTCGTTACAAAAGCGAAAAAATCAATCGCATCGTTCAAACTCCGTCAGGGAATGAGCATCGGCACAATGGTCACATTGCGCGGCGAAAGAATGTATGAATTTCTCGACCGCTTGATTTCTGTCGCTCTGCCGCGCGTTCGTGACTTTCGCGGCGTTTCCGCTAAAGCGTTCGACGGTCGCGGAAATTATACTCTGGGAATTCGCGAGCAGTTAATTTTCCCGGAAATTGATTTTAATAAAGTAGATAAAACACGCGGAATGAATATCTCGATTATCACTTCGGCGAAAACGGACGAGCAATCGCGTGCGCTTCTCAAGGCTCTCGGAATGCCGTTCAGACAATAAGAATTTTTATAAAGAAATATGGCGAAGATTAGCAAAATCGTAAAAAACAACGAGCGTAAAAGAATGGTCGCGCAATATGCGGAACGACGTGCGGAGTTGAAAAAAATTATTAACAATCCGAGTTCATCGGTCGAACAGGTTGACGAAGCGGTGATGAAACTGCAAAAGCTGCCGCGCAATGCCAGCCCGATTCGCGTTCGGAATCGCTGTGCGATGACCGGACGACCGAGAGCCGTATATCGTAAATTCGGCATCGCTCGCACCGCTTTCAGAGATTTGGCTTTACAGGGACAAATTCCGGGCGTAGTTAAATCAAGCTGGTAAGCCTAATTTTGGATTGAAAACAGTTCAATTTAATGACAAAATCCAAAATTCTAAATAATTTTACGGAGTAAAATAATGACAGACCCAATTGCAGATATGTTGACGCGGATTCGCAACGCAATAGCGGCAAATCACCCGCGCGTAGACGTTCCCGGCTCAAAGTTGAAGATGGAAGTGGCGCGAATCCTGAAAGAGGAAGGCTACATCAATAATTACGTGACCAAAGGCGAAGGCGTGAAATATATGATTCGTATATTTTTGCGCTACGATGCAAAAGGCACTTCGTCAATCACGCATTTATCCAGAGTTTCGCGTCCCGGCAGACGAGTTTTTGTCGGAGCGACCGAAATTCCGCGCGTTCTCGGCGGTTACGGCGTAAATATCGTTTCGACTTCCAGAGGTTTGATGAGCGGAAAAGCTGCCCGGAAGGAAAATGTCGGCGGCGAAATTTTAGCAGAAATATATTAAGGGATGAAGGATGAGGAATGAGGGATGAATAAGAAGGATGAAAACAGATTTGTTTTATTTATCCCTCATCCCTCTGCCCTCATCCCTGAGAAAACATTATGTCTCGTGTAGGAAAAAAACCGATTACGCTGCCGTCAGGCGTGAACGTCACAATCAATACGAATGAGTTGGAAGTCAAGGGTCCGAAGGGAGTATTAAAGACTCCAGTTCCCGAAGGCGTTGAGTTCAGAATGGAAGACGGAATTCTGACCGCTGAACGTGCTGATGATGATAAAGCCGCGTTGCACGGTTTGGCTAGAGCTTTAGCGAATAACGCCATTGTCGGTGTAACTGAGGGTTTTAGCCGTCAAATGGATGTCGTCGGTGTCGGTTATAAAGCCGACGTGCAGGGCAAGAAAATCGTTTTCGCGCTCGGCTACTCGCATCCGGTGGAATATGCTCTGCCTGACGGCATCGAAGCAAAAGCCGAAAGAGTTCCGGCGAAAACTACTATCAACCAATATCAATTGACGATAACGCTGACCGGCATTGACAAACAAAAGCTCGGACAGGTCGCGGCGGAATTAAACCGTTTGCGAAAGCCGGACGCTTATAAAGGTAAGGGCGTTCGTTATGCCGAAAGATTTTATAAATTGAAACCCGGAAAAACAGGCAAGTAAATTTGAGAATTTGAATCTATTGATTCAGACCCAAACAAGAGTATGGCAAGTAATAATAGAGCAGAGATTCGTCGCGGCGTGCATACGCGCATCCGCAAAAAAGTCAGCGGCACGGCTGAACGCCCGCGTCTGGCAGTGTTTCGCAGCCTGAATCACATTTACGCGCAAGTAATTGATGATGTGAGCGGCGTGACTTTGGCGGCGGCTTCGACGACGGAAAAAGATTTGAAAGGAAAAACAGGCGGCAACATCGAAGCGGCGCAGACTGTCGGCAAGGCAATCGCCGAACGCGCGCAGGCAGCAGGCGTTTCACAAGTCGTTTTTGACCGCGGCGGATATGTTTATCACGGGCGCGTGAAAGCTCTTCTCGATGCGACGCGCGAAGCCGGACTTAACAAAAACGAAACGGCTAATAAAAAAGAAAGCACGAGCGAAGAAGAAACAAATGAAAACGAATAAGCAACGAATTTCTCCAAATAGTTTAGATTTGAAAGACCAGTTGATTTCCATCAACCGCGTCACGAAGGTTGTCAAAGGCGGTAAAAATATGTCGTTTGCTGCGCTCGTCGTGGTCGGCGATGAAAAAGGTCACGTCGGTTTCGGCACGGGCAAAGCCAAGGAAGTTCCGAACGCGATTAAAAAAGCCATCGAATCGGCGAAGAATAATTTAATTCGCGTTCCGCTGATTGAGGGAACATTGCCGCATCAAATGCTCGGCAAATACGGTGCGGGTCGCGTTATGCTCAAACCGGCGAAAGAAGGAACGGGCGTGATTGCGGGCGGCGCGGTTCGCGCGGTTTTGCAGGTTCTCGGCATTCACAACGTGCGAACGAAAATTTTAGGTTCAACCAACGCGCACAATGTCATTCGCGCGACGTTTGACGGTTTGACCCGAATGAAAGACCCGATGGAAGTGGCGCGTCTGCGCGGCAAACAAGTTGAAGAACTTTTATAAGTTTCAGATTTGAGATTAAAAAGAAAATGGCACAGAAAGAAACACAAGAAGGCGGCACAATCAAAATTCAGTATTATCGAAGTATGATTGGCTATTCCAAAAAGCAGAAAGCGGTTATCAAAAGTTTGGGAATTACCAAGCTGAATCAAACCATCACGCGCCCGGATAATCCGTCAATGCGCGGTATGGTCGAGAAAGTTCCGCATCTTTTGAGAATTGTCGAGTAAGATTTTACGAATCGTGAATCTGTAGTCGTCAATAGATTTTTGACGTTTGTCTTTTATCTTTTATAATAGACGAACAGAATCTAAAGACGCATTGCAATTCACGATTCACTATTTACAGAGGAAAGAAAAATGGCATTAGCACTGAATAATTTAAAACCTGCGGAAGGTTCGACGCACAAGAAAAAAAGAATCGGACGCGGACCCGGTTCGGGACTCGGTAAGACTGCGGGGAAAGGACACAAAGGACAAAAATCTCGTTCCGGCTATTCGAGCAAGATTGGATTTGAAGGCGGACAAATGCCGCTGCAGCGCCGCTTGCCGAAGCGTGGTTTCACGAACATCTTTAAAAAGAAGTGGCTCGAAGTCAGTCTTAGCAAATTAGAAGAAAACTTTAATGCGGGCGATGAAATTACGCCCGCGATTCTTCACGAGCGCGGTTTAATTAAAAAAGCTAAGCACGACCTGGTAATTTTAGGCACCGGCGATATGTCAAAGGCATTGAAAATATCCGCGCATCGTTTCACCAAAACCGCGAAAGACAAAATCGAAAAAGCGGGCGGAAGCATCACGGAAATTAAAAAGGAAAAAGCAGTAGTAGCAGCATAATTAGTGGTGAGTGGTGAGTGGCGAGTGATTAGTTAAAAACTAAAACTCACCACTCGCCACTCACCACTCACCACTAAAAGAGTATGGAAAAGTTTTTTGCCGCCGTTCAAAATATGTTCAAAGTTCCTGAGCTGAGGAAACGTATTCTCTTCACGCTCGGACTGTTGGCAGTTTATCGCTTAGGAGCGCACGTCACCGCGCCGGGAGTTAATAAAGCCCAGCTTGAAAGAGTTTGGGGCGAAGTTGCCGGAACACTACTCGGTGTTCTCGACTTGTTTTCCGGTGGAAACTTTCGCACGATTTCGGTGTTCGCGCTTGGTGTCACTCCATATATTACTGCTTCGATTATTTTACAATTGATGCCTGTTCTCTCGCCGCAGTTTAAAAAAGTTCAGGAAGAAGGCGAAGTCGGACGGCAGAAAATCAACCAATGGACGCGCTATCTGACGGTTGTATTGTGTTCGGTGCAAACGTTTTTCGTGGCAACGTGGCTGCAAAAAAACGGAATCATCGGCGAAAGCTGGGCGGCGACTTTGATGATTGTCGTCACGTTAACGACCGGAACAATTTTTGTGATGTGGCTCGGCGAACAAATCACCGAGCGCGGCATCGGCAACGGAATCTCATTGCTTATCTTTGCCGGTATCGTTATCGGTTTGCCAAACGCAATTTTACAAGTTTCTGATAAGGTTCGCGGCGGAGATGCTTTCCAGACCTTTGGGGTTATTTTCCTTGTCGTAGTGTTGGTGGCGCTCATTGCGTTAATTGTATATGTTGAATCGGCGCGCCGAAATATCGCTATCAGTTACGCGAGTCGTCGCGTTGGTAATCAGACTTTTCGCGGACAGGAAACAAGTTTGCCTCTAAAATTAAATATGGGCGGCGTGATTCCCGTAATTTTTGCTTCGTCAGTTTTGGCGATGCCGCAAACTATCTTTTCGGCATTTCCGCCTGATCCGGCAAATCCAGATACAGCGTGGAGCAAAATTTCTGCTTTCTTTCAGCAGTTTCACGGCGGCGACCCGTATTATGAAGTCGTGTTTATTTCGCTGATTGTACTGTTTACTTTCTTTTACATCACAATTATTTTCAATACCGACGAAGTTGCGGACAATCTGCGGAAACACGGTGGATTTGTTCCGGGCGTTCGTCCCGGTGCGCCGACAGCGGATTATCTTAGTACGATTTTGACGAGATTGACGGCAGTTGGTGCGCTTTATTTAGCGTTCGTCGCCTTTGCGCCGCAAGTGCTACTGAGTGGTTTCAGAGTGGCACGGTTGCCGTATATCGGTGCTTCGATTGATAATTTCTTAACGGCAACTCCGGGGTTAAGCTGGATTCCGACCGGTCTCGGCTATCAATTCTTTTTTGGCGGCACGTCGCTTTTAATTCTTGTAGGCGTGGCGATGGATACGGTTGCTCAAATCGAAGCACAACTCGTGATGAGAAATTATGAAGGATTCTTAGGCGCAGGCTCAAGGCTTAGAGGTCGAAGAGCTTAATAACTTTTGAATCACACGGAGATGGAAACGCAGAGAAAAATTAAAGTAATACTCTGCGTTTCTGCATCTGTGCGATAAAAATAATTTGAATGAGCAAAATTATCGTTTTAATCGGCGCACCCGGCGCGGGCAAAGGAACTCAAGCGCGACTTTTGGAAGAACGGCGCGAAATTCCGCAAATCTCGACCGGTGATATGTTCCGCGAGATGAAAAACGATGATACGCCTTTAGCCCGTGAAGTACAGGCGATTATGAGTGCGGGCAAATTGATTTCTGATGAACTGACTTTTCAAATCGTCAAAAACAGAACTTCGCGTGAAACAGATAGTTATATTCTAGACGGTTTTCCACGCACCGCAATTCAAGCTGAAATGCTCGAAAGTTTAGCTGACGAGCAAGGCAGAAAAATTCAGGCGATTGAAGTTGATATACCGAAGGAAGAATTATTGAAACGGCTGACCGGTCGGCGGTCGTGTCCGGTTTGCGGAGAAATTTATAACATTTATTCAAAACCGCCGAAACAGGAAAATGTCTGCGACTTTCATCCGGCAACGCAGTTGACGCATCGCGCTGACGATAATGAAGAAAGTGTCGGAACTAGACTTGACACTTACGAAAAACAGACGAAACCACTGCTTGATTATTACGAAAACACAAATCGGTTGGAAAAGGTTAGTGGCGAAGGGGATTTGGAAACTATCTATCAGTCAATAGACCGATTGATTTAGAGGGAAAGTTGAGCGGTTCAAGATTCGGTAGTTATATCAGTAATTTCAGCCGGATTTTTTTAGGAAAGAGAATGATTATCGCCAAATCGAGAAAGGATTTAGACCGTATGCGAGAAGTTGGCGAACTGATTGCAGAAGTTCGCGAAGCAGTGCGCGAGATGATTGCGCCCGGAGTAACGACGCTGGAATTGAACGAAGCCGCCGCAAAAATGATGCAGGACGCGGGGGCGCGACCGGCTTTTCTAAATTATCAACCTTCAGGAATGACACCGTTTCCCTTTGTTATCTGCGCTTCGGTCAACGAGCAAGTTGTTCATGGATTTTCTACCGAAATACCGTTGCAGGAAGGCGACATTCTTTCGGTTGATATGGCGGCTTTTTATAATGGCTTTGTTGGCGATACGGCGTTTACCGCTGCTATCGGCGAAGTCAGCGATGAAATCAAACAATTGATTCGGGTGACAGAAGAATGTTTGAAACTCGGTATTGAACAATGCCGACCGAATAATCGCGTTGGAGACATCGGCGCGGCAATTCAGGCACACGCGGAAAAATATAATTACGGAATTGTGCGCGATTATACCGGACACGGAATCGGGCGCAGTATGCACGAAGCTCCGCAAATTGCCAATTATGGCAGAAAAGGCACGAAAGAGAAAATTCGCGCCGGTTATTGTTTCGCCATTGAGCCGATGCTTAATATGGGAACATACGAAACGAAAACTCTGGACGACAAATGGACGGTTGTCACCGCCGACGGCAAGCCGAGCGCGCATTGTGAACATACAATTGCTGTTACGTCGGAAGGTCCTGAGATTTTGACTTTATCAAAAAAGCAAAAAGCCGACTTAAAACAAACGAAATCCGAAAGCAGCGCGGCGTGACTTGAAAACCGTCGGCAAAATCGGTAATATAAATAGTTTGTCGAATCGAACAAGATTTGCTCTGTGTAATATGTCGAAAGAAGAAGCGATAGAAGTAACTGCGACTGTGCTGGAAACTTTGCCGAACGCGATGTTTAAGGTTGAACTTGAAAACAACCAGCATCAGGTTTTGGCGCATATTTCCGGCAAGATGCGGAAAAATTTTATTCGTATTCTGCCCGGCGACAGAGTGCTTGTAGAACTTTCGCCCTACGATTTGGCTCGCGGGCGAATTACGTATCGCTATAAATAAAAAGAAGCGAGGAAAGAAATTATGAAAGTTCGTCCTTCAGTAAAGAAGATGTGCGATAAGTGCAAAGTTAT
>CBDUBY010000117.1:0-10831 GCA_965365505.1 uncultured Pyrinomonadaceae bacterium
TCTGCGTGACGGTTGACCACGAATCTTTGGAAGACAACGCCGTCACCGTGCGCGACCGCGACTCGTGGGAACAGGAACGCGTGAAAATTGACGAATTGAAAAATTATCTGCGGGAGCGTTTGGAACGATGAGAATTTCGAAAATTTTCGCCGCTGTTTTGCTGGTCGCTTTGTCGTTCGGCTGCGCTGAAGCGCAAACGAATAAGTCATCAAATCAGAACAAGGATAATAAATCTGTCGAGAAAACCGCCGATTTGAGCCGATTTTTCAAAAACACCGAAGGCACGATTGTTATATACGACGTGAAAAACAATCGCTATCTGCGTCACAACGAAACGCGCGCCGCCGTTCGTTACACTCCCGCTTCGACTTTCAAAATCCCGAACGCGCTGATCGGTCTGGAAACCGGCGTGGTCAAAGACAGCGAATCGAAAATCGTTTGGGACAAGGTGAAATATCCCGCGCAGGATTGGACTGAACCGCCGTTTGTTCATTGGGCAAAAGACCACACGCTGGCGACAGCGATGAAGTATTCGGTCGTCTGGTATTTCCGCGAAATCGCACTCGGCATCGGCGAAGAACGAATGAAAACGCATCTCGCTAAATTCGAATACGGCAATCAGGACATTTCCGGCGGCTTGGCGAGCAAACGGATGTTCGAGGCGTTCTGGCTCAACAGCACGTTGAAAATTTCCGCCGACGAGCAAATCGAGTTTTTGCGACGATTCTACGACGAAAAATTAGGCGTATCGAGCGGCGCGACCGACACGGTAAAGAAAATTCTCGTTCTCGAAGAAACGCCCGAATATAAATTGAGCGGCAAAACCGGCGGCGTCGGCAGTCTTAATGGCAAAGCGCTCGGATGGTTCGTCGGCTATGTCGAAACGAAAGACAACACCTATTTTTACGCGCTCAACCTAGACGGCGAAAATTACGCGGCGATTCGTGACAAGCGGATTGATTTGACCAAACAAATTTTAAGCGAACTGGGTTTTATGAAAAAGTAAAATTCTCCGCTTGGAAAGCGTCTAAGGCAGATGAAATTTTCAAAATTTACTTCGGCAAAAATTTTCCGTTACGGTTTTGCCGTCGGCGGAATTTTTGTTTTGACGCTTATTTTTGAAATGTTTCACGGTCGGATAAATTCGACGACCATCGCGCTCGCGTTTCTTTTGTTCGTGCTGATTTCGGCGACGATTTTCGGCAGAAATCCCGCGCTTTTGGCATCTCTGGCGGCAATGCTGTGTTTGAATTTCTTCTTTTTGCCGCCGGTTCGGACATGGGCGATCTCAGAGCCGCAGAATCTCGTCGCGTGGGGCGCGTTCACGATTACGGCGATTGTGGCGGGCGAACTTTCCGCCTACGCCCGCCGCCGCGCCGAAGAAGCCGAAGAACGAAAAATCGAAATCGAGAATCTTTACCGTGAATTGCAGACCGCTTTTGAAAAGGCAAGTCACGCCGAAGCGTTGAAGCAAAGCGAACGGTTGAAATCTTCCTTGCTCGACGCGGTCACGCACGATTTGCGCACTCCTCTGACTTCAATTAAGGCATCGGTTACGACGCTGCTCGACGACCAGAAAGAAAAAATTTTAGACGATGGCGGGCGCAGGGAATTTCTCGAAATCATCAATGAAGAAAACGACCGTTTGAACGAATTTATCGAGGGAATGGTCGGTATCGCCAAAATTGAAGCGAATGCCCTTCACTTACGAAAAAGCTGGAGCAACATTGAAGAAATAATCAACAACGCTTTGAATCGCGCGCGAATCAGGCTTAAAAATCTTCAAGTTTCGACCGCGCTCGAAGCAGATTTGCCGCCGATTTACGCCGACGCGCATTCGGTTTCCGAAGTGATTTATACGCTGCTCGATAATGCGGCAAAGTATTCGCCCGAAGATTCAAAAATCAAAATCACGGCGCGGCGGGCAAATAATGAATTTGTTGAAATCGGCGTTGAAGACGAAGGCTGCGGCGTGCCGAACGAGATGCGCGAACTGGTTTTCGACAAATTTTTTCGCGCCGGACAGCAGGACATACACACGACGGAAAACGGCTTGGGTTTAGGCTTGGCGATTGCCCGCGGAATCGTCGAGTCGCAGGGCGGCAAAATCTGGATTAAAGACGGAAACGATGGTTTTGTAACGCGGGCGGCATTTCAAATTCCGGTTGGCGGCGAAGAATGAGCGAGACGAAAAAAATTCTGGTGGTTGACGATGAGGCGCAGATTACGCGCGTTCTTCGGGCGAGTTTGCGGGCGCACCGCTACGAAGTTCGCACGGCGGCAGACGGCGTTTCCGCGCTTGACACTTTTCACGATTGGCGACCGGATTTGATTATCACCGATTTGCAAATGCCGGAAATGGACGGCATTGAGTTGTGCCGCGAGATGCGCAAAATATCCACCGTTCCAATTATCGTTTTGTCGGTCAAAGGCGAAGAAAAAACAAAGGTCGAAGCCCTCGACGCGGGCGCGGACGATTACGTGACGAAACCTTTTGGCATTGACGAACTGCTGGCGCGTATTCGCGCCGCGCTTCGCCGCTTTCCGCAAGAGAAAAATGTTGAAACAGTTGAAAAATTGGATGACGGTGATTTTTCGATTGACCTGGCGGCGCATAAAGTCCTCGTGCGCGGTGAAGAAATTCATCTCACGCCGAAGGAATTCGACTTGTTGGTTTTCCTGTTTCAAAATCGCGGGCGCGTCATTACGCACCGCGCGATTTTAACCGCCGTGTGGGGCGGAAATTTCACCGCGCAGCCTGAATACCTGCGCGTCTTTTTCGGACAGCTTCGCAAAAAAATCGAGATAAATCCCGCCGAACCGCAATACATCCTGACCGAGCCCTGGATTGGTTACCGGTTTAATCCCGCCTGAAAGTCTTTACGAACTTTTTATAAATTTTTTACCCGAAAATTACGAATTGTTTTCTAACATTCCGATTATGGAAACGGTTATGAAAACAATCGTTGTCAAAAACAGGCGTACTGAAAAAGCGAAAAACGGCTTTTTGATTTTAGCGGCGGCGTTTATGGGCGCGGGATTTCTCGCGCCGCTCTTTGGAATGATTTTCGCCGTCGTTCATACAATCGTCGCGGACGATGTTTTTTACAACCGCATCGGCACTATTTTATTCATCGTTTCAATTCCGCTGCTTTTCGTCGGGTCGCACTTTTTAGACGTAGACCGAAACCGCCGAAAGCTGCAAAGCCGAAGCGAGATTCAAAAAAATATAAACAACTGAAACAAATTGAACAGAAAAACACGACGTGAGCCTCGGCGGCTGGCGTTTTTTTTATTGAACTAGATTATGAACATCAAACGAATCGTTTTCGGCAGCCCGATTGCCAACGAGAAAGCCGAACACGAACGCCTGAACAAGAAAACGGGGCTGGCGGTTTTTTCCTCGGACGCGCTTTCTTCGACCGCTTATGCGACCGAAGAAATTTTACTGGTTTTAGCGGTTGCCGTCGCCTTCGGACAGATGGGGGCGTTCAATTACGTCGTGCCGGTTTCCATCGCTATCGGCTTGCTGCTCTGGATTGTCGCCCTCAGTTACCGGCAGACGATTCACGCTTACCCGAACGGCGGCGGCGCGTTTATCGTCGCCAAAGACAATCTCGGAACGAACGCGGGACTGGTGGCGGGCGCGTCGCTTTTGGTTGATTACGTTCTGACCGTCGCGGTGTCGGTTTCGGCGGGCGTGGCAGCGATTACATCAGCCGCGCAAGGCACGAGCTACGAATGGTTGAGCGAATATAAAATTCATTTGTGCATTGGCTTTATCGTTTTAGTGGCGTTCGCCAATCTGCGCGGCGTGCGCGAATCGGGCGTGTTGTTTGCGATTCCGACTTATGGTTTCGTCGTCAGTTTTATCGTGATGATAATTTACGGTTTGATTCATTATGCAATTTATAATGGACAAGCCGCCGCGCCTGTCGGCGAAGAAATAAAACTCGCCGAAGGCTACGTGCCGCAAACCCTGACGTTATTTTTGCTGCTCGGCGCGTTCTCGAACGGCTGCTCGGCTCTGACCGGCATCGAAGCGATTTCCAACGGCGTGCAGGCTTTTAAAAAACCCGAACCGCGCAACGCCTCGACGACGCTTGTCTGGATGGCGATTCTGCTTTCCTCGATGTTCGTCGGTACGAGCGTGCTGGCGTATCTCTATCAAGTCCATCCGCACGCCAACGAAACGGTGATCTCGCAGTTCGCCCGCGAAATTTTCACGGGCGGTTTCGGCTGGTTTTACTACGTCATTCAAGCCGCGACCGCCGCGATTTTGATTTTGGCGGCGAACACGGCTTTTGCCGATTTTCCGCGCCTTTCGTCCTTGCTGGCAAACGACCGGTTTCTGCCGCGCCAATTTTCCAATCGCGGCGACAAACTCGTTTTTACCAACGGCGTTGTCGTCCTTTCAATCGCCGCGATAGTTTTAGTGATTGTCTTCGGCGGCGACACGAGCCGTTTGATTCCGCTTTACGCCGTCGGCGTGTTTTTGTCGTTCACGCTTTCGCAATCGGGAATGGTCAAACATTGGCTCAGGGAACGCGAAATGCTCAAACGGAAAAACGGCGAGGCAATAGAAAAAACGCTTTCGCCCGAAGATGAAAAGCGTTTGATGTCCGATTTGACTTTGCTTAAATCCGAAGAAAAATCACTGCACCGCCAAGCCGTCAGCGATGAAATCAGCGGCTCGAAGAATTGGCTGCGCTCGCTTGTCTTAAACGCGCTCGGCGCGGCGGCGACCGCGATTGTTTTGGTAGTTTTCGTGGCGACGAAATTTCTACACGGCGCATGGCTGGTCGTCGTCATTATTCCGCTGCTCGTTTTGCTGTTCAAGGCGATTCATAGACACTACCTTAACCTGGCACAGGAACTTTCCTTTGACGAAATTCCGCCGCTCAAGCCGGTAAAGCATGAAGTCATAGTGCCGATTTCAGGCATTCATAGAGGTATTTTCGGCGCGCTCGAATACGCTAAATCAATCGCGCCGAGTAATGTAACGGCAGTTTTCGTTGACCTCGACGGCGAAGCGGGCGAGAAGATGCGCGCAGCCTGGGAAGCTGCCAATTTCGGCATCAGGCTGGAAATTCTGCGCTCGCCGTTTCGTTCCTTGACGCGCCCGCTTCTTAAATACATAGACCGCACCGACCGCCGCCAAACAAACGATTTAATAACCGTTGTGCTGCCGGAGTTTATCCCGGCGAGATGGTGGCATCAGATTCTGCACAACCAAAGCTCGCTCGTGCTGAAAGGGGTTTTGCTTTTCAAGCGCAACGTCATCGTAACCAACGTGCCGTATCACCTGAAAAAATAAGACGACTTTGATTCCGGCTCGTAAATTAAGGCACAATAGATTTTTTTATTGTGAAAAATTTGCCTGACAAAATCATTAAACTTGCCGAAACAATCAAGCAAAACGGCGGACGCGCGATGCTGGTCGGCGGCTGCGTGCGCGATTCGTTAATGGGCGTTGAGCCGAAGGATTTCGATTTGGAGATTTACGATATCGAACCGGAAGAATTGAGGAAAATTCTCGATTCGTTCGGCAAAGTTGATGCCGTCGGCGAAGCGTTCACGGTTTATAAAATCGGACAGGATTTGGATGTCGCGCTGCCGCGCCGCGAGCGCAAAGTCGGGCGCGGGCATAAAGGTTTCGTCGTCGAAGGCGATAAAGATATGTCGTTTGCAGAAGCGGCAAAGCGGCGCGACTTTACGATAAACGCGATTATGCAGGACGCGCTGACCCGAGAAATCATTGATGTTTATAACGGGCGCGAAGACATAAAAAACAAAATTCTGCGCGTCGTTTCGCGTGAAACTTTCGCTGAAGATTCGCTGCGGGTTTTACGCGCCGCGCAATTTGCTGCCCGCTTTGCATTTGACATTGATGCGGAAACCGTCGAGATTTGTCGGCAAATTGATTTGACCGATTTGCCGAAAGAGAGAATTTGGGGCGAGTTTGAAAAACTGCTTTTGAAATCGCGGCGACCATCAATCGGTTTACGGCAATTTTACAATTTAGGCGTTGCCAAGCAATTATTTCCAGAAATGACGGCGCTGGTTGGCGTTCCGCAGGAAGCGGAATGGCATCCGGAAGGCGATGTTGATGTCCATACTTTACTGGTCGTTGACCGCGCGCGCGAGTTGATTGACGATTTGCCTTACGCGAAACAGGTGACGGTGATGCTCGCCGCATTGTGTCACGATTTCGGCAAACCGGCAACGACCGAGTTTTTCGACGGTCGCTGGCGTTCGCACGCGCACGACGAAGCCGGCGTCGAACCGACCGTTTCGTTTTTGGACAAGCTCGGAATTTACACGCTCGACGGATACGACGTGCGCGGGCAAATCATCCAGCTTGTTCGTTATCATCTGCTGCCGGGAATGTTTTATAAATCAAAGCCGGGCGACGGCGCGTTTCGGCGACTGGCAAGAAAAGTCGAGCCGGATTTGCTTTACCGCGTTTCGCGCGCCGACACTTTGGGCAGAAACGCCGATTGGATTCCGCGAGAAAAATGGTTCGATGCCGTGCCGCAGGAATGGTTTATCGAACGGGCGCGTGAATTGACAGTGGAAACTGAAGCTCCGAAACAGATTTTGCTAGGTCGGCATTTAATCGAATTGGGCTTAAAGCCGTCGCCGGATTTTGGACGCATTTTGGACGCGGTTTATGAAATGCAGCTCGACGGGCGCGTGACAGATTTGGAAGAAGCAGTGGGCGAGGCAAAATTATTAATTGAAAAATAACTTCGAAAATTTTCGAGGTGATTTCCAATTAAATCAGCCAATAGTCAGTAAGTCTTTTTTTGCTTTTGATTTTCGAAAATTGTCTTTTTCAGGCGAAAAACACGACTGTTTTGAATAACGCTTTTTCCAGAAACAGAACTGATGAATGAAACGCAATTCTCCGTAAAAGAATCATCCCGAAACGCAAAAATCCTCTTGCTTTGTCTGATAATCGGCACCGGCACGATTTATTTTTTCAGCAATCCGAATCCACAGTATTATTACGATTATACTTTCTGCGTCGCCGAAAACTTTCTGCACGGGCGCGTTGGATTCGTCAAGCCGCCGCCGCCGTGGTTGAACGAATTCGTGCCGTTTGAAAATTATTATTACTCGGTTTTCCCGCTCGGCAGCGTTTTGACGATGCTGCCTTTCGCGCTTTTAACTTTAGTCGGAATCGTTACAGAAATGCCCGCCGCTCTGATTGCCGCGCTGACGACCGGCACAATCTGTCTTTTTCTAATCTTAATTTCCGCGCATTACAAACATACCTGGCGAAAGCGCATTTTGCTCTCGATGGCGATATTGTTCGGAACCTGGATGTGGACGAATCTGGCAATGGCTGGCGCGTGGCATCTCGCGCTCGGTTGGGCGATGCTCGGCGAACTCGGCGCGATTTACTTCACGGTTTTCAACCGCAAGCCGCTGGTTGCCGGATTATTTTTCGCTCTGGCTTTCGGCAATCGAACCGAGATTCTGTTGACCGCGCCGATTTTTATGTATCTGCTGTGCAGAGAAAATTTTCAACGCCGAAACGCTGAGACGCAGAGTGAAAATCAAACACCAAAAACCGGATTTCAGATTTCAGATTTCAAATCTCAAGTTCCCAGCCTCGTCAAATTTTGTGTTGTGCCGTTCGTCTTGGGCGCGGCGACACTGATTTATAATTACATTCGATTTCATTCGTTCACCGATTTCGGCTACGCCAGAATTCCCGGCGTATTGGATGAACCCTGGTATCGTTACGGGATTTTTTCCATTTGGTATATTCCTCTAAACGTTCAGGAAATGCTCATTACGCCGTGGCAGCGCATCGCCGATTTTCCGTATTTTGTGCCGACCGGATTCGGCGGTTCGATTTGGTGGAGCAGTCCTTTCATTCTTTTTACTTTGCGATTCGGGGCGCGTGATAAGATTTTGAAATACACTGCCTGGACAACAATTATAATTCTGACCGTTATCCTTTGGACGCACGGCAATCCGGGCGGCTGGCAGTTCGGCTATCGCTACGCAATGATTTTACTGCCGTGGATGTTTGTAATTTTATTAGAAAACAGCCCGGAAGAAATTACTTTGCTCGAATGGTTTGCGTATATCATTTCGTTCATCGTCAACGCTTACGCCACATATCTTTTCTTCTGGACGGATTACGTTAAGCCTTAATTCAGTGGGCAGCGGCAGTTGGCAGAAAATAGGCGGAAGCGTTAAACTTTCAACTGCGCTGTTTTCCGCCGACTATGTTTTTAGATTTAACGCCGCTCCGCATCTCACGCGATTACCGACTTTTATTTTTCGGGCAACTGGTTTCATTTTTCGGTTCGATGATGTCGTTTGTCGTCGTGCCGATTCAGATGTATCAACTGACCGAATCGAATTTGATGGTCGGTTTGATTGGCTTGGCGGAGTTCGTGCCGATGTTCACTTTGGCGTTTATCGGCGGCGCGTTGGCTGATGCTGTTGACCGCCGGAAAATGCTGCGGCTGACGGAAATCGGGCAGACGATTACAACGGCGATTCTTTTGGGAAACGCGCTTTTGCCGCGACCGCAGATTTGGATTTTATTCGTCTGCGTCGGTTTGCACGCCGGACTTGCCGGTTTGCAGCGTCCGTCGTTTGAGGCTCTGATTCCGAAAATCGTGCCGGCGGAATATATGTCGGCGGTCGCCGCGCTCAACTCGCTTCGCTTTAACTTCGGTGCGATTCTCAGCCCGATTCTCGCCGGATTCATTGCCGGAACTGCCGGCGTGAAAGTCGCTTACGCGATTGATTTGTTCACCTTTGCCGCATCGCTCGCCGCCGTCTGGATGATTCGCGCCGTGCCGCCCGCGCCCGATGCCGAGCCGCCGAATTTTGAATCAATCAAACGCGGATTTCGCTACGCCGTCAGCCGTCAGGAGCTTCTCGGAACTTACCTGATTGACATCAACGCGATGCTGTTCGGAATGCCGAAAGCCCTTTTTCCTGCCCTTGCCGCTTCGTTCGGCATTGCCGCGTCGGTCGGGTTTTTCTATTCGGCGATTGCCGTCGGCGCGCTCGCGGCGAGTTTGACTTCAGGTTGGGCGGCGCGCGTTCATCGTCACGGTTTGGCGATAATTCTCGCCGCCGGTTTGTGGGGCGTGGCGATTATTTTTTTCGGGTTTTCGAATAATCTTTATCTCGCGCTCTTTTTCTTAGGCGCAGCCGGATTTTTTGATATGATTAGCGGGATTTTTCGGATGACTGTTTGGAATCAAACTATTCCGAATCACTTTCGCGGCAGGCTCGCCGGAATCGAGATGATAAGTTTCCTGACGGGACCGATGCTCGGTGATGCCGAATCGGGAATCGTCGCGCACTTTTTCAATGTCAAAACTTCGATTATAATCGGCGGCGTGCTGACCGTCGGCGGCACAATCGTTTTGGCTTTGCTGCTACCGAAGTTCGTCCGCTATGACGGGCGCGAAGGCATCCGGCGGAAAGAGCGCGAGGAAGCAGAAAGACGCGATTTACAAATCGCCAATTAAAAAATTATGCCTTTAATCAAAAAAAGACAACTTGAAATTTGGGCGCAGTTAAGCGGCGAAGAACGCGAACGTTTCATCGAATCGCTGCCCGCGACCAAAGAGCAAATCGAGGATTTGTTCGATTATATTGACAAGCGTTCGCAATCCGAATCGTGCATTCACAACTTACGTTTTACAATGCAGTTTCTGATGGAGAATCGCCTCGATATGCCGCGCGTGATGAGCTGGCTGAATGAAAACGGCGGCTATTGCGACTGCGAAGTTTTGCAGAATATCGAAACGAAATGGTTTGAAGCGTTCGACGAAGAGATGTGAATACTTATGAAAAAATTGATTTTACCGATTCTTATCCTCGCTTTGTGCGCCGCCTCGTTCGGGCAAACGAAGGACACGACGATGATTATTAAAATTTATTTGAGCGACGAAAACGACAACCCGAATTTTGAAAACTGCGGCAAGGTTCGCGCGGTGGCGAGAACGATTCCGAAAACGAAAGCCGTTGCCAAAGCTGCTCTGGATGAACTCGTGAAAGGCGCGACCGAAAACGAAAAAGCGCAAAATTTAAGTTCGATTTTCTCGCACGAAACAAAATCCATTATCAAAAGCGTGAACATCGTCAAAGGCGCGGCTTATGTAAATCTCGACGATTGGGTGATTGAAAATCTCGGCACGGCGACGACGAGCTGCGGCGCATTCACCTTCGTCACGCCGATAGAAAAAACTCTGATGCAGTTTCGGAATATTAAACAAGTTTTCTTCGCCATCGAGGGCAAGCCGGCGGATTATTACGATTGGATGCAAGTCGGTGAATGTCCGAAGGAATTGAAAAACTGCGACGGGCGGAACTTTAAACCGTAAAAATCAAAAACATTCGAGATATTTTACGCCCGCGCCGGTATTGAAAATCACTACGCGCTCATTTTCCTTCACCAAATTCTGCTCGATCAATTCGCGCAAAGCGGGCAAACAAGCCGCGCCTTCGGGCGCGCAAAATAAACCTTCCGCCGCGCCGATTTCTTTGACGGCATTTACCAAATCTTCGTCGGTGACGGCAACGGCAGTTCCGCCGGATTTGCGTAGAGCGTCGAGAATTAAAAAATCGCCGATGGCTTTCGGCACGCGCAAGCCCGAAGCGACGGTCGCGGCGTTCGGAAATTCGGCGGCGACATTGGCTCCTTCGTGAAACGCTTTAACAATCGGCGCGCAGCCGACCGATTGGACGGAAACCATTCTCGGTCGGAAAGAATCAATCCAACCCATCGCTTCCATTTCGTCGAACGCTTTCCACATTCCGATCAAACCCGTTCCGCCGCCGGTCG
>CBDUBY010000118.1:0-10695 GCA_965365505.1 uncultured Pyrinomonadaceae bacterium
TGATTAGTTAAACAATCCCGATTGGAAAAGCAATAGCCAGAGCGCGACTCCGACGAACAAAAATAAAAATACGTCTTTCCCGGCTGTTTCTTCTTGATTCTGCATTTTCTTTTCTCCTTCTCCTTAAAATTCTCTGCCATTTATATACGCGAAATTTACAGACGGAAAAGGTCAAAGTTTTTGGCATAAAATTTGAATTATTTTTTAAGGGCGGACAAAACAACTTGAAAATCAGAGTTTTGATTGAATTTTGTTGGCAATCCGCGATTTCCGTTTGCAAAATGAAGAACAGGAAATTCAACTATCGAGTTCATTGGAAAAAGCGAGGGAAAACACCTTTAAATTTTTTCCGTCTTCCCCAGTGTTTTTCTGTGTCCTCTGCGGCTAAATTCTTTCGTGTTAAAATAATTGTAAGTTATGAGTGATATTCAACCGATTTTAGATAAGGCTTTGGCAGGCGAAAGACTGACGGGCGAAGACGCGACCGCGCTGCTCGAATCGAACGATTTTGTCCGCATCGGGCTGGCGGCGCACGAGATTCGGATGCGGAAAAATCCGACCGACATCGTGACTTACATCATTGACCGCAACATTAATTACACGAACGTCTGCAACGTCGTCTGCACGTTCTGCGCGTTTTACCGCCGACCGGGAAAACCCGATACATACGTTCATTCGATTGAGGAGATAGAAAAACGCATTGACGAAACTATCGCGCTTGGCGGCACGGGCGTTTTGATGCAGGGCGGCTTGCATCCTGATTTTAATATCGAATGGTATGAAAATCTGCTTTCCGTTTTGCACGAAAAATATCCGAAGTTTCAACTGCATTGCTTTTCGCCGCCGGAGATTCACAACATTTCTTTGATTTCAAAATTGGATTACGAAACGATTTTGCAGCGTCTGAAAAACGCCGGATTAAATTCGATGCCCGGCGGCGGCGGCGAGATTCTCGACGACGAAGTTCGCAAACGAGTTTCGACCAAATGTACGACGCAGGAATGGCTTGATGTAATGCGTGCCGTCCATAAAGTCGGCTTGCGTTCGACGGCGACGATGATGTTCGGCATCGGCGATAACATTTCACACCGCGTCCGGCATCTCGAAAGAATCCGCGATTTGCAGGACGAAACCGGCGGCTTTTCGGCATTTATCTCGTGGACGTTCCAGCGCGAAAATACCGCGCTCGGTCGCAAAATTAAGGAAGAACCGACCGGCATTGACTATTTGAAAATGGTCGCCGTCTCTCGTCTTTTTCTCGATAACGTCCAGCACATTCAATCGTCGTGGCTGACGCAAGGTTTGCGTCTCGGGCAAACTGCGCTGCGATTCGGCGCAGACGATATGGGTTCGATTATGATCGAAGAAAACGTCGTTTCGGCAGCGGGCGCGAACACCGAAGCGAACGAAAAAGAATTGCGCTATCAAATCTCCGAAGCCGGATTCGTTCCGCAGCAGCGCGATATTTTGTATAACTATATTAACCGCGAAAACGTCCAAATTTTGGACGAAAGAAAATCAACGCCATTGAAAAAATTGAGCGTCGCATTTGCGGATTGAAGTTTTGTTCGTATGAATGTGAACTACAAATTTTTAAGAATTAGCTCATTTTGTGCCGTCTCAGTCGGATTTGCAATAGCTACGTTAATCATTAACAGCGAAAATGGCTACGTTGGAAGCATGGTTTTCTTTCCGCTTTTTTTGCTTGTCATCTTCGCAGGTTTAGTTTTATTTATCATTAGCATAATCGGTTTCAGCTTTGATAAAAAAACTGTGGGTTTGTGTTTATTGCTATCAGCATTTTTGCTGCCGACGAGTTTTATCGCATCTTGCTTGATAGCGAAATATTTTGAAATAGGTGCTTACCGCCAACAACTAATGGTTCCCTTTCCGATTTCTGCTAACAACATTGTTTCAAAAGGAGAAGACGTTTAATGAAAATCAATTAAACTCAAACGGCTAAATGTGGCTTCTGCCGATTAGCGCGATAAAATTTTAAGGAAAGAAGGACACCGAATTATTAAAAGTTCAGTGTTATTATATTTGTAACTCTTACACAACTATTACGATTGCCGCGCCGCCGACCTGTTACTCTAAAACCTGCAAAAATTTTATCAATCGAACAGGGGAAGAAATGCAAAACGTCACCGAAAGCGAACAGCCTCGCCTTAATATCAACTGGAAAAATTTATTTATTGTCACGACGTTTCATCTGATGTGCGTTCCGGCTTTTTATTTTTTGAGCTGGAAGAATTTCGTCATTATGATGATTGGCAACTGGGTTGTCGGCAGTCTCGGCGTGGGCTTGGGTTATCACCGATTGCTAACGCACCGCAGTTTTAAAGCTCCGAAATGGCTTGAATATACTTTGACGGCGTTTGGCACGATGTCTATGCAGGACGCGCCGGACAAATGGGTGGCGACGCACCGGATTCATCACGCTTTTACCGAAGAGCCGCGCGACCCGCATTCGACTCGTCCGAGCTTTTGGTGGGCGCATATCGGTTGGGTCGTGATTGGAACGGCGCAAGACCACGATGCGGCGACTTTTAAGAAATTTATTCCCGATTTACTCAAAGATAGATTTCACGTTTTGCTGGCGAAATTTTATCTCGTGCCGATTATTCTTTCCGCCCTTTTGTTGTTTGCCATCGGCGATTGGGGCGCGGTTTTGTGGGGCGTGTTTGTGCGCGTCGTCGTCGGTTGGCATACGACGTGGTTTGTGAATTCGCTGGCGCATTTTTTCGGCAAACGTCCGTTTGCGACGAAAGACGATTCGACAAATAACTGGTTCGTCGCATGGCTCACGTTCGGCGAAGGCTGGCACAACAATCATCACGCTTTTCCGAGTTCAGCCCGACATGGTTTGAAGTGGTATCAATTTGATATGAACTGGCTGACGATACAGGTTTTCAAACGATTTGGTTGGGCGAAACAGATTCGCGTTTACGATGTGGAGAAAGTTGATTGAGTGAAAAAGATGGTTTACACAATTCGACGAATCATTAGATTAAAAAAGAGGAGCGGCTTAATTAAGCCGCTCCTCTTTTTTTAATCTAAGTAGTCGCACAGAAATAAGAAAGGTTTTTAGCCACAAATTTACACAGATAAACACGGGATATTATTTAGATTTTTAAATCGAATTTTCCTATCTTTTCTCAACATCCGGGTTTATCCGTGTAAATCTGTGGCTAAAATTTATTCTATAATTAATCTTGTCCGGCTACTTATCGGACATAAGCCGAAGGAGTCGGAGTGTCTGTGGATAGACCATAGGTTGCCGCCTGAAATCCGCCGTCAGAACTTCTGATGATATACCAGATGCCGGATGAAGGACGGAAGACAGCGAAATCGAATTTGCCGTCGCCTTCGTAATCGCCCGGCACGGGAATGTCGCCTGCCGTGCCGAAATTCAGCGATGTCACGCCGCCGTCGCTGCTGCGGTAGACATACCACGCGCCGTCGCGGAAAACGGCGATGTCGGTTTTGCCGTCGCCGTCATAGTCATTCGGCACGAGCCGGTCGGTGGCGATGCCGAACTGCATTCCGAAAAATCCGCTCGTGCTGCCCAGTACATACCACGCGCCGTTTGACGGGCGAAAAACTGCCACATCAGTTTTGCCGTCGCCATCGTAATCCGCTGCGACGGGTTTGTCGCCCGCCTGTCCGAACGGGATTGATTGCGTCTGATTGTCGGTGCTGCGCCGAATATACCAGGTGCCGTTCGACGGTCGGAAGACGGCGATGTCGGCTTTTTTGTCGCCGTCGAAATCGGCGGGCGCAGGTATGTCGTCCGGCAGACCGAATTGCAGAAAATACGTCGTGCCGCTGGCTAAAGTCGAGAACGTCTGCGCTTTCACGACAAACCATAAACCGCTTTCCGGTCGGAAAATCGCGTAATCGGTTCGCAAATCGCCGTCGTAATCCGCCGGAACGATCACGTCGCGGTCTCTGCCGAAAAGGAACGTCTGCGTCGCGCCGGAAACTGCCCAGAATCCGTTTATCGGACGATAAATGCTGACATCAGTTCGCCGGTCGCCGTTGAAATCGAAGATATTGCCGGTTGCCGCGAGGCACGAGTTACTCAAGACGGTAACGTTATTTGAACTTGAATTGGCAGTCGCCAAATCCTGTTTGCCGTCGCCGTTAAAATCGGCGCGGACAATCGCGTTCGGGTTCGCCCCCGTCACGTATTGCAGAGAAGTTGCGTTAACAGGATTTGCCAGAGCGATTTGATTGATGCCGCTCAAAGCGACGGCGAGACGGTTCACGCCGTCGCCTAATGCGTCCACCGCAACAACGGAAATCGGATTAGGACCAACCGAGATTGATGAAAAACCGGTGAAAGTTCCGTTCGCCGTACCGATGAATAAGGACACGCTGCCGCCGTTGTAATTGGTAATTGCTAAATCGGGATTTCCGTCGCCGACGACGTTCGCCACCTCAATCGAAACAGGTCCGAATAAATTGTTGCCGGTCAAATTCTGGCTCAAATTGAACGTGCCGTTGCCGTTGCCGAAATATACCGAAACATTATTCGCTCCGAAATTGGCGACCACTAAATCCTGATTCGCGTCGCCGTTCAAACTGACGACTTTGACAAAGGCAGGCTGCGTCGAAGTGCGAAGCGTCGCGGGCAAACCGAATCCGCCATCGCCGTTGCCGTAAAGCAAGGAGATCGAACCGGAGAAGAATCCGCCGAAATTGGCAATCGCCAAATCGCGTTTGTTGTCGTTGTTAAAATCGCCGACATCAATCGAAATCGGACTCGGTCCGGTCGGGAAATTGACGGGCGCGTTGAAAGTTCCGTTGCCGTTGCCGAGAAAAATCGAAACGCTGCTCGAACCGGAATTGATAACCGCCAAATCCTGATTAGCGTCGGCGTTAAATAATCCGACGGCGACATCATACGGATTCGTGCCGCCCGATACGATGGTTGTTTGCGCGTTGAATCCGCCGCTGCCGTTGTTGATGAGAATCGAAACGTCGTTGGAAAGCTGGTTGGTGACCACCAAATCCGTTTTTGAGTCGTTGTTAAAATCGCCCGTCGCCAGATTGGTCGGCGTTGCGCCCGCCGCGAAATTCGTCGGCACAAGACTCGGCGAAGAACAGCCGGTTGTCGGCGGAATGAACGGCGCGGTCGTGATGTCCAGACTCCAGCCGCCGGAAATCGTTCCGCTCGCCGCGTTGCCAAGGTCGTCCACGACGTAAAGCTGCCAGTCGCCATTCGGACTCGAATTATTAAACGAATTCAATCCGCTAGTGGCTTCAAAATATGGACGCGGCGGCGCGGGCGCGGGAAAGAAGTCAAGCACCGCGCCGGAAACAAAAACATCGGTCGGCTTGAACATGCCGGAAACGAGTGCGCTGCCCTGCGGCAAACTGCTCGCCGCCGCGTCTTCAAAAGTTAAATTGACGTTGCTCGCAGCGGTATTTCCGGCATCGGACATCAAAATCAGACTGCTGCCGTTCGGATTCACCAACAGCACGTCAATGTCGCGTGTGTCAGCGTGCGTCAATCCGTTCAGCGTTACGCGCAAATTTGTCACGACACCCGACAAACCCGACACGTTAATAATCGAAGGATACGGCGCGGCGCGAACATTCATTTCTTCGAGTCCGATGTAGTTAGTATTGGCGAAAGTCTGCGCCGGGCTGCCGCTCGTCGTGATGTTCAATTCCCAGCCCGAATAAATCGCTCCGGCTTCGCCCAAAACGCCGTCAACCGCAAACAGCGACCAAGTGCCGTTCGGCGACGTGCCGTTGAAATTGGCGGCGAACGTCGTTGAATTATACGGCGCGGGCGGCGCGGGCGCGGGAAACGTATCGGTGACGGGGAAAAAATTTGCCGGTTGGTAAAAGCCTGGCGGAAACGAACCGCTGATACCAATCGGCTGCCCATCGTCGGCGAAGCGATAAACCCCGTCGCGGGCGGAAAAAAAACTGCTGCCCGGCGCATCGGACAGGAAAATAAATTTCTGCCCGCCGGGACCGACCAGCAGAAAATCCATATCGCTCGTCCGCGTATGCGTCAACCCGCGCAGCGAAACTTCGACGCGAGTCGTCGTGCCGCTCATTCCCGAAACGGTGATGTTTGACGGATAAACGCTCGCCACCGTCGGTGTAGTCAACGGCGCGGCAGTATTAATTTGAATCGGCGTGGTGTTGGAAAAAACCGCCTCCGCGCCGAAGTTCTCGGCAGAGGATTCGGCGGCTTTCGGCAGCGTCAGAAACACCAGCGAAAAAATGAGCGCGAAAACGGTCAGATGAAAAGTGTGATTATTAGTTTTCATAAAGTTTCCTTAACTGGTTTGTCGGTTTGTCGAAAATCAAAAGTAAAGTATCACTTTCTGATTTTATTTACAATGATTTTTCGTCCGAAGGAACTCTTACAAAACTCTTACAATCGCCCGCTTCCGAAACTGCTAAGATTAACATCATAAACAGGCGAGCGATTTTTTCGTCGCATATTCATATCAACAGGAAAGGGGAATTTTATAAATGCAAAACGTCTTGGAATTAAATCAAACGAAATCGGATAAAATTCAATGGGTGACAATCTTTGCGGTCGTTATTTTTCATATTCTGGCAATCGCGGCATTATTCACTTTTAGCTGGGCTAATCTGCTCGCCGCCGTTGCGACGTGGTGGATTGCGGGCAGTTGGGGAATCGGAATGGGTTATCACCGCTTGCTGACGCATCGCGGCTTTAAATCATCAAAGGCAGTCGAGTATTTTCTGACTTTTTGCGGCACGCTCGGTTTGCAATCGGGCGCGATAAACTGGGTGGCGACGCACCGTATGCACCACGCTTTTACCGAAACCGACAAAGATCCGCACACGCCGCATCACGGAACTTACTGGTCGCATATGGGCTGGATTTTTCGCGGCACGGCGCAGAATCAGGACGAAGCGACGCAGATGAAATACGCGCCGGATTTGATGCGCGATCCGGTTCACGTTTTTATGTCGAAATACTATTACGTGACTCCGATTATTGCCGCTGTGATTTTATTCGCAGTCGGGACTTTAGTAACCGGCGGAATTTTCGGCGGAATCTCGATGGTTTTGTGGGGCAGTTTTCTGCGGCAGGTCATCGGCTGGCATTCGACGTGGCTGGTCAATTCGGCGACGCATCTTTGGGGCAGCCGACGTTTTGAAACACGCGACGATTCGCGCAACAACGGTTTGATTGCCGCGCTCACGTTCGGCGAAGGCTGGCATAATAATCACCACGCGCATCCGCGTTCGGCGAAACACGGTTTGACGTGGTATGAATTCGACGTGAATTGGATTCAGTTAAAAGCGATGGAAAAATTAGGTTTGATAAGCGACCTTTACGGTTACGAAATCGAAAAGGAAATCCAAGCCGAACCGGAAGTCGCGTAACGGCAAATAAAAAGTAAAAAGATAAAAGGCAAAAGTTTGTAATAAAATCCAGGCTTTTGCCTTTTTCCTTGGCTTTTTACTTGCTTTTCCGCTTTCCACTTTTGCCTTTTGCCCTTTTACTTTTTACTTTTAACCTATGCGCGTAGCCCGCCGCCGAAAAGCCACGATTGTTTTTCTAATTTTAGGCATCTGCCTGATTGCGATTGCGATTGCGCTTAATGTCGGCTGGATTTTGCTCAATCTACAACAAATTGCGCTGCTCATTTTCGGTGTTATCTTTTTTGCAATTATTATTACGGGCTTGGTTTTGAACACGATTTTTCTGGTGCGCGAGGTTCGCCGAAATGAACAGCAGGACGCATTTCTGAACGCCGTTACGCACGAACTGAAAACGCCGATTGCGTCAATCCGCCTGTATCTCGAAACTTTGCAAAGGCGCGATGTCGGAGAAGAAAAACGGCAGGAGTTTTACAACATAATGCTCGCCGACAGCAATCGTTTATTAAATACGGTCGAGCAGGTTTTGAAAGCCGGGCGAACGCGCGAGAAAAATCATTTGCTAAATATTTCGGAAATCAATCTTGCGGAACTTCTGCGCGGCGCAGTTGAGCGCATCAAAACCCGTTACGATTTGGGCGATGACGCGATAAGTTTTTCTTCGGGCGATGCGGGAATAAAAATCTCCGCCGACGCCGACGAATTGCAGACGGTTTTTGTTAATCTTCTGGACAACGCCGTAAAGTATTCGAGCGGAAAGGAGATAAAAGTTTCAATCCGCGTCAAAAGCCTGAACGAAAAAACAGCCGTCGTCAGCATTAAAGATTCGGGCATCGGGATTGCGCCCGCCGATTTAAAGAGAATTTTCAAACGCTTTTACCGCGCTCCCGTTCCGCAGACGCAAAAGACGAAAGGCACGGGCTTGGGACTTTTTATTGTCCGCTCGATTATCAAAAAACACGGCGGGCGTATCTCCGCCGAAAGCAAAGGCGACGGCGCGGGCAGCACGTTTACCGTTCAACTGCCGAAAAGCCGGAAAGAAACGTCAAAGAAATAGCAGGATAAGTTTTATGAATTATGTTGGGTAAAATTCTCATCGTCGAAGACGAACAACATCTCGCGGACGGCTTGCGCTTTAATCTCGAAGCCGAAGGCTTTGAAACTGAAATTGCCGCTGACGGCAAAATCGCGTTGGATATTTTGTCGGCGAACGATTTCGACGCGATTGTTCTGGACGTGATGCTGCCGGAAATTGACGGTTTCGCCGTCGCTAAAAGTTTGCGCGAGGCGGAAAATTTTACGCCGATTTTGATGCTCACGGCGCGCTCGCGTCCCGAAGACGTTTTGGACGGATTTGAAGCGGGCGCGGACGATTATCTGCCGAAACCGTTTGAACTGCAAATTTTTCTGGCGCGGCTTAATGGACTTCTGCGGCGGCGCGAATGGTCCAAAAAGGAAACGAAATCGCCGGTCGAAAACGGAATTGTTGAAATAAATAATCGGCTGATAGATTTTTCCAATCTCGAATTACGCAGCGAAACAGAAACGATTCATCTGACTTTGATGGAAGCCAAACTGCTCAGATACTTGATTGATAATGCCGGAACCGCCGTGTCTAGGAAAACGATTTTAGAAGAAGTTTGGGATTTGAACGAAGAAACCGACACTAGAGCAATTGATAATTTTATCGTGCGGCTCAGGCGTTATTTGGAAGACGCGCCGGAAAGCCCGAAGATTTTGCAAACCGTGCGCGGCGTCGGGTATCGGTTTGTGAATAATAACTAAAAAGACAACTTTTCGGTTTGAATTTTCTTCTAAAAACGGTAAGATAAAAGACCTTCCGCAAGTTTGGGGGCGACAGGCTTCGACAGGGGCTTGTATAGATCTTTGGATGCACGTCGGGCGTGTTTGTAAGCTCGTTAAAACTACAATCAAAACACAAATGCCAATCAAGAAATGGCTCTTGCTGCCTAGTTAATTCTAGCCACCAAGTGTTTCCCCGCAAGTCTGCTTAAAGCGCGCGGATGAAGCATAACTTATTTTAAGCTAGCGCATCTCGACCGTCTGCGGGGATGCGCGAAACATTAGCCAGGCTAGTCTTTGTTAAGGTCTTGTCCGTTCACTTACTTTTCAAAGGCGAATCAAAATAGAGAACAGACTAAACGTGTAGATTCCTTCGGTCGCAACCTTTGGATGCGGGTTCGATTCCCGCCGCCTCCACCATTATTTTTTGTTATATTTCACTAGATTATCCTAAAATGCAGTTCTGAGAGTGTCAAAAATCCAGCAGGCTTTGCAAGTAAGAGCCGTAACCGCTTTTCATATATTTTGCGGCAATCCTCATTAAATCGGCGCGGTCAATATATTTCATATAATAAGCTGCTTCCTCGATACAACCTATTTTTGCTCCCTGACGTTTCTCAATAACCCTGACGAATTCCGTCGCATCGCTTAAAGAATCGAAAGTGCCGGTATCGAGCCAGGTCGTCCCTCTTCCCATTACTCCTAGTTTTAGCGAGTTTCTTTTCAAATAAGTCTTAATAACATCAGTAATTTCATATTCGCCTCTATCGGAAGGCTGTAAACTTTGCGCTATTTCAAGCACGCTGTTGTCGCAAAAATACAAACCGGGTATTGCATAATTAGATTTTGGCTGAGCGGGCTTTTCCTCAATCGAAAGTATTTTCATTTCTCGATCGAATTCGACGATGCCATATCTCTCCGGGTCTCCGACTCGATACGCGAATATTGCCGCGCCCTCTATATCGGTAAAACTTTGCAAAAGATTAACTAAATTAGTTCCGTGAAAGATATTATCGCCTAGAATCAGCGCAACCTTATCATCGCCGATGAATTCTTTGCCAATGACGAACGCCTGCGGCAGTCCGTTGGGGTTTTCCTGAATAGCATACTCAAAACGACAACCTAATTCTTGACCATCACCCAATAACCTCTTAAAACTTTCGGAATCTTCAGGCGTTGTAATAATCAGAACTTCACGAATGCCCGCCAGCAACAATGTAGTTAAGGGATAATAAATCATCGGCTTGTCATAAATGGGCATTAACTGCTTGCTTATGGCTCTGGTAATAGGATAAAGCCGTGTCCCGGAGCCTCCGGCTAAAATAATTCCTTTCATATTTTTAAGGCGTGTTTTATTTATTCTTTCTACATCAAAATATGTAGGCGCAAATCATTAGCAGAAATACAAACAGTTGAATTTGTAGAACTTTCCTGGTTATAAAAAATTTACCGTTTCAAATTTATCTGTTAGTCTGTCACATCTAATTTAACGTGAGTTCGGGATAA
>CBDUBY010000119.1:0-10596 GCA_965365505.1 uncultured Pyrinomonadaceae bacterium
GTGTATTCGTCTTCCTTAATTTCGCCCAAATCGCTGCGCGTCCAAACTTGTTTTCCGTTCGCGCCGTCAACCATCGCCACGCCGGTTTTCGTGCCGACCATTACGTTTCCTGACTCGACCATCGCATACCACTTCGTGCCGTCAACCGTCCACAAAGGCGTGTCCGCCGCCGAAACAGAAAACGTCGCCAGAGCCGTCAAAACGGCGAGCGCGGCGATTGCCGTCGCTAAATTCAAAAATTTACGCATAATTTATCCTTATCTGCAAAAGTATTCGCGGCGAAAATATCGCCTTTCATTTATAAACGCAGATTGCGGCGAAAAATCAGGTCATAAAGAAAATAAAAAATCTCCTGCCAATTTTTTTGACAGGAGATTCGTGCGGAATTGGAGATTGAAAAATTTAATTGACAGGTTTTTCAGCGTTCTTTTGAAGCGGCTGATTGTCGAAAATTTGATTGAGCATCGCGCCTAAACGGTAACCCGCCAGCGCGATTTGTTCTTCGGCGATTTCAAACGCCATTTTTTTGTATTCTTCCGAAGGCATTTCACCAAACTTCAAAGATGCGGGGTAAAGTTTGGTCGAAGCGATTTGAAAACCTTCCTGCTGCCACTCGTCGAATCGTCCGAGTTTCAAATTGTTCTGCATTTTCGCCGCCGGATATTTTTTCATCATCGCCTGTGCAATCGGCGGCAGATATTCCGAATCGCAAGCGTCGCCGACGCGCGGAATGCTGCGCCCGACAATTGAATCCCAAAACCAATGCAAAGCTACGCGGTCATCGCCTTTCGCGCCTTTTGGCGACAGCATAAAAAGATTTCCGCCCTGGTCACCTTTCGGGTCATACTGCGTCACGCGAGCCGATGTGTGAAGCGGCTGATGAATGTCGCCGCCGAGATGCAGAACCCACGCGAGCGCAATCGCTTTCTCAGCGTCGGATACCGCCGCGTCGCGCAGCGATTTATCAAACGCGAAAAGCTGCTCGACGGCTTTGCCTTTCGGCTCGGCGAAGTCCTTTAAAACTTCGACTTTCCCGTCCGCGTTGCTCCAGAAAGTATCGGCGTAATGCCAATCGCCCTTGTGATATTTCTCAGCGCGGACTTTGAAATTTCTGTCGCGCACGATGTCCGCCCAAGTCGCGGCAATCATAAAAAGTTCGCGCTGTTTGGCGGCGGCAGAGCGCGAATCTTGCAAATAAAAAACGCTCAAATCGGAATCTTCGGGCGCGCTCAAAAGAATTTTAACGGCTCGCTCACGCGCTGTCGGCGACATCTGCTCCCAGGCAATATACGTTGTTAATTTGTGTCCGGCATCGTCCCAAGCCGAAACCTTAAAGACAAACGAAACATTAATGAGCAGCAAAAACAAAAACTTTACTAATAAATTTTTCATATAAAATTTCTAGGAATTTCTATTCAAAGATTTTAGCCGAGAAGCCGATTTAACAAAAGTTGAAATGCGGAATTTTAAGTTAAAGACCATCCGGCGCGAAACTAAAACTCGTCAGAAGTTAAGACAAACTATTTCCGAAATCCTTCATCAAATAAATTGCAAAACTCTTCCCTCGATGCGTCTAAAATTTCGGAAACGACGCGCATTAGAATTTGATGCGAGGAAAAAACATATATGCAAGCGATTTTAGAACAGAACAAAATAAACGAGTCATTCGTTAATCAACGGAACGAGGCTTTTGGCAGAAAAATCGGTTTGGTCGCGCAACTTTTGGGTTGCTGGCACAAACAGATTAGCCGCCCGTTCACGATTGGAAATAATTCTTATCGGGCTTGCCTGCACTGCGGCGCACGCCGGGCTTTTGATACAAATACTTTGAAAACTTACGGTTCATTTCATTATCCCCCTGCCGTATCAATCAAAAATTTTTGAGCGATACTTTACTGCTATTATTCCCTTCAAATTATCCCCTTCTGCGCGGCTCATTTGAGCCGCGCATTTTTCTTTTTAAAACAAAAGAAAGCGAAATATCTATTTTGATATTTCGCCTTTTTCACATAATTTGAATCGTCTTAAATTTTAGCGAACGCGACGACTTTTTCCTGTGCTGAAACAACCACGCCGCCCGGTTTTTCTACCGTCACGGCAATCACCGTCGGTTTTCTGACCTTCACCTGCGGGTCAATCGGAATAATGACTTCGCCCGTTGCCGAGATGTCGAAAACGCCGCCGTTGATCGCTGGGTTTTTCGGATTTTGCGCCTCGTCAACAATCCAAAGCTGGTAAGTTTCTTTGGCGGTGTCGTTCGCGGGCAAATTGGTAAAACGCGCGTAGCCTTTTTGCAGCGTGTTGCTCCAAACCATCTCGCCTAAAACTTCTTTCGTATTCTTCGGGTCAGCTAGCGGAATTTTTACCGCGTCGTTTGCCGCCGAAAGCAATTGGGCGCGTTCCTGCGCCGCCGATAATTTCGGTGTCGGCGTTTGAACGACCGGCAGATTTTTCACGATTTCAGGTTGCGGGCGCGAGCGCGTCATCCATAAATTTATCGCCAGCGCGACGCACGCCGCCGCTGCGACCGCCCAGCCGAGCCATTTCCAAAACGGACGCTGCGGTTCAAACTCGAAAGTTTTTTGAATTTCTTCAGTGTCGGCTATGTCCGCCTGTGATGCCGAATTTACGATTTGTTTCGACTCACCGGATTGATTAAAAAACTCATCGGCGTTTGCAAAAATTTTAGTCCGCAGATTCGCCGGTAAATCTTCATTTATCTCCAAATTTGACAGCCCGATAGCCGCCGCCGTTAACTCCAGCGACGAATCTTTCTCCCATTCGGGAAACTGTTTTTTTAACTGCTCAAGTTCTAATAATTCTTCGCTGCTCAAACCAAAAATTGTTTGGTCGGCAAGGAGTTCAAGCAGTTTGTTTTTTGATACTTCGTTCATACTGTTGCCTCCTTTTCAAAATCGGAATTCATTCCCAAAAGTTCTCGAACCTGTATCAAGCCGCGTCTGGCGTGTGTTTTAACCGTGCCGAGCGGCATTTTCAAAGCGTCCGCGATTTCCTGATGGGAAAAGCCCTGCACGATTGAGAGATGCAAAATCTGTCGCTGTTCGGGACGCAGATTTTTCATCGCTTCGGCGGCTTCTTTGGCTTCGACGCACACCTGCATATCTGCGTTCTTTTCGCCGGCAGGTTCAGCCAAAATATCTTCCAGCGAATCCACGCTCGGCTGCCGGTTGATTTTTCGCAAACGGTCAATTAACCTTCGCCGCGCAATCATCGCCACAAAAGTCGTTTCCGAAGATTGCGTTTCATCAAACCGGGCGGCGTTTTTCCAAACGTCTATAAAAATTTCCTGCACCGCATCTTCCGCTTCGTCCGTGTTCGGCGACATTCGCCGGGCAAGCGACCAGACCAAACCGCCGTAACTGTTCAGACAATCCTGGACGGCGGTTTTATCACCCTCGGCGATGCGTTTTAGAATAACTTGAGCCACAACTTTTAACTTTCCTGCTTGTATTTGGTTATCAGCTTCGAGCCATTTCATTTCAACACACTTCGCCGATTTTTTAAAAGACATCGGCAGTTTTTGAAATTCGCCGTCACGTCTTTTGCGAAAACACAGTATGCTTTCGGTCGCCTGCTTCAAAAATCAAAATGCCGGACTTAGTGTGAATTACCCGACATTACTTTATTCGCTCGATTTTTGAAATCAGATGCAGTCGGCAGCTTATAACGAATCAACGAAGGCGCGGAAGTTTTGAAACGAGAAAGATAATAAACAACACAAAAGTCGTCGCGGCGGAGAGCAGACAAAATTGACAAAAGGCTTCGATGACGAACGCCTGCAGATAGACGAGCCACGCCGTAAAAGCGAGCATCAGAGAAACCTGAACACCGAACAGCGTCCAGGTCGAGCGATTGCCGAAAGCTGTTAATACCGCCAAAGAAAAAACGATAAAGTAAGCGGCTGCGCCGAAAACGGCAAGCGGTATTCCCGCTATTTCGGCGTATTGACTATTCAAGACCGCGCCGCAGTCGAATGCTTCGCCGCACGGCACGACTTCGGCGGTGTAATGGTGAATCGTCAAATAAACCGCATCGCCCAAACCAACCAACGCGACGACCGCCGCCAGCAACGGAAGTTTGGCAAAACGGTTCGCCGGTTGATTGTTTAAAGTTTCTGAATCGCTCGTCATTATTTGTTCGCGGAGTTAACTGATTGATTGGCAACGTTCGCCGGTTGTGTCGTCGGCTGATTCGGCTGCGTTTGATTTGCCTTTGCCAATTCGCTGTCTATAATCTGGCGCATCGAGGCGACATCCATCTGCTCGAAAGCGAGTCTGACGCCGTTAACAAAAATGGTCGGCGTTCCGGTAATCGCCAAAGCGCGTCCGCGAGCGAGGTCGTCGTCAACTCGTTTTTTTGTTTGCAATCCAACCATATCGGTTTGAAATTTCGCCGTGTCCAAACCGATTTTCGCGGCATATTCTTCAAATAATTTGCGCGGTTCAGTGGAATTTGACCACGCTGCCTGATTGGTAAAAAGCTGGTCTTGCATTGCCCAGAATTTCTGCTGCAATCCGGCGGCTTCGGCTGCCGTCGAAGCTTCATAAGCGTTTTTGTGCATCGGCAACGGAAAATTGCGGTAGATGAATTTTATGCGCCCGCTGTAGAGCGAATTTATTTCCTTGATTCTCGTATGTATCGTCGCGCACGTCGGACACTGAAAATCGGCAAATTCTTCGACCGTTACCGGCAGTGTTGATGCGCCGAGCATATTCGCCGGCTGCGCTCCCGACGGCGCGTTTTGATAAAGTGCGATGGCTGCCCTTGCCGCATCTTCGGGATTTTTATTTGCGCTGTTGCTGCTACTGCTGTTCGTATTCGATTTCGTCACAGGTTTTGCTTTGGAACTCGAATACAGCCACCAGCCGCCGACCAGTGCGGCGACTAATACTAAGCCGATGATAACCAACGGAAGACTAGAATTGTTGTTTTTTTGATTTTGCATTTTCTTTCAACTATTAAATATCGCTCAAGCTATTTTCAAACGCTTTCGTTCAGTTCTTAGTTCCGCCGAATCTTCAACGGTTTTTTTGACTTTCTGAAAAATTCCGTCCGCGTCCAAACCATATTCTGCCAGCAAAAATTTCGGGTCGCCGTGCGTGATAATCATATCGGGAACGCCCATTCGCACGACTTTGACCTTATCAAGCAAGTTGTTTTCTTCCAGTAACTCCATCACGGCTGAACCGAAACCGCCCGCGAGATACGCTTCTTCGACGGTAACGATAACGCGCTTCGTGCGCGCCAGTTCGAGAATCAATTCCGCGTCGAGCGGTTTGACGAAACGGGCGTTGACGACTGTTGCTTCGATGCCGTCTTTTGCCAGATTGTCCGCCGCTTCCATCGCCGGATAAACCATCGAACCGTAAGCGATAATCGCCGTATCGCCCGCCGCATCGCGCAGAATTTCGGCTTTACCGATTTCTAATCGCTTCGGTTTCGCGGAAATATCCACGCCGATGCCGTTGCCGCGCGGATAACGAATCGCGGCGGGCGCGGGATGTTCGATTGCCGTCAAAAGCATATCGCGCATTTCCGCTTCGTCTTTCGGCGCCATCAAAACAATGTTCGGATAGCCGCGCAAATAAGCTATGTCAAGCAATCCGTGATGCGTTGGACCGTCCGCGCCGACGATTCCCGCTCTGTCCATCGCAAATGTGACGTTTAAATCCTGAAGACAAACATCGTGAATAATCTGGTCAAAACCGCGCTGCAAAAACGTCGAGTAAATCGCGGCGACCGGCTTCAAACCTTCGCACGCCATTCCCGCGCAAAACGTGACGGCGTGCTGTTCGGCGATGCCGACATCAAACGCGCGTTCGGGGAATTTTTCGAGAATTTTATCAACGCCCGTTCCGTCGGGCATCGCGGCGGTGAGCGCGACGATTTTTTCGTCGCCCGCCATTAATTCGCACATCGTTTCACCGAAAATCTGCGTGTAGGATTTCGGCGTGGTTTTAGTTGATTTGTGCGGCAAGCCGGTTTTCAAATCGTAAGGTCCGGTCGCGTGATAAGCGTAATAATTCTTTTCGGGATTCGGAAAACCTTTTCCTTTCGTGGTCAAAGCGTGAACGATAACCGGCGCGTCGTCAATTTTTTTCGCTTCTTCGAGCGCGTGAACGAGCATCGGCACGTTATGCCCGTCAACGTAACCGATGTATCTGAAACCCAATTCATTCACCAGCGCGCCGGGCAGAACCGCCGCAGCGATTGCATCTTTGACGGTTTTCGCCATCGTTCGCAAACTGTGTCCGACGCCCGGAACGCTTTCCAGGGTATCGCCGAATTCTTCTTTCAAGCGATGATAACTTTGCGCTTCTTTAATGCGATTCAAATAGCGCGTCAACGCGCCGACAGCAGGCGCGATTGACATATCGTTGTCGTTTAGAACAACAATCAGCCGCGACTTCAAATGTCCGGCTTGATTAAGTGCTTCCATCGCCATTCCGCCGGCTAATGAAGAATCGCCAATCAAAGCGCAAACGTGAAAATCTTTTTTTATCTTGTCGCGGGCGACTGCCATTCCTAAAGCGGCGGACAAAGAAGTCGAAGCGTGTCCCGCGCCGAAGGTGTCGTATTCGGATTCATCGCGGCGCAGAAACGGCGAAAGCCCGCCGTATTGCTTTATCGTATGCATCTGGTCGCGTCTGCCGGTTAAAATTTTATGCGCGTAAGCCTGATGCCCGACATCCCAAACCAATTTGTCCTGCGGCGTATCGAAGGCATAGTGCATTGCAACCGCCAATTCGACCGCGCCTAAGGACGCGCCGGTGTGTCCGCCGATACGCGAAGTCGTTTCCAATATAAACTGACGAACTTCGTCGGCGACTTCTTGTAAATCTTCAACTTTAAGTTGCCGCAAATCTTTCGGCGAATCTATTTCCGATAAAAATCTCATTTAGCTTTGTATATTCGTTTATCTCGATACTCAAATTCTGAATTTTACTTGTCGAACGGCAAATGTTCAAATTTAGTTTGGGCTTAATTGCTAATCGTCACTCAGATTAAAATAAAATAAGCGGCGAATCGTGCCGGGAATTGCTTTACAATTCTTTACGAGCGAGCGGAAAAAACTTTCGACTTTGTTTCAATTCTTCGCGTCAAAAGAGGCGAAAAGCGAATAGCTAATCTGAAAAATTCTTAAACTTTAAAAGAGGTAAAAATCAATGTCATTCAAACGTAAATTAATTGCAGCGGCAACTTCGGCTTTAGCGGCTGTTGCCTTCACCACTTTCGCGTCAGCGCAGGACAGCACGACAAGCACGGAAAACGATTCGATGCAGAAACAGGAAATGCGCCAACGCAGTAGAGGCGGCAAGCGCGGCGGTTTCGGCAAAGGAATGCGCGGCGGCAAACACGGCGGCGACAGACACTTAATGCGCTCGCTCGAAAAATTAAATTTGTCGGACGCGCAGAAAACGCAGGTTCAGACGATTGCCGAGAATTTCAAAACTTTAAATCAACCCCAACGCGAAGAGCTTCGCGCCTTGGGAATGAAAAAGCGCGACGGCGTTATCACCGCCGAAGAAGCGGCGAGATTTAAGGAAATCAAAACGCAGTTGAAAACATCCGGCGGGCAAATGCGCGATTCGGTTCTGGCAGTTTTGACCGTCGAACAGAAAACGCAGCTTGAGCAAATGAAAGAAGAAATGAAAAAACGCCGCGAAGAGTTTCGGCAAAATCGTCAGAATCGCAAGAATCAGACGACTCCGCAAACAGAAGTTAATTAGGGTTTTTATCAACCCGCCTCACAAATGATTCAACTCAGCAGTAGAAAAGACAGACGAACGAATAAATTAGTAAAATTTTCTTGCGATGGAAAATACTTTAATTCAGATTTATTTGTTCGTCTGTCAAACCTGCCATACTTGTTCAAAAACTTGTTTTCAATGTGCAAGCAATAATTGCCGACCTGATTTTACTGATTGAAAAATATCATAATCGTCTGATCAGCAAATTGCGGCAGCCAATTGAGGGTTTATTTAATTGGCACAACAAGAAAACCGAAATTCAAAAAGCAAGCAAAGTTCGTTCAACCAACGTATCGCTTATTCATTGTTGGGAAAACCCGTTGTTGCTTTTTATTTGCTTGTTTTCTACTACTGATTCGCATTTTAGTGACTTCTTTTGGGCTATCAAATTATTTCTCGATATACGGGCGCGATTGTAAAACGTAGATTTTCCCGTTCATAATTCCCCATTCGATGTCTTGTTCCTTTTTACCGCCAAAGACACGCTTGATAGTCATTGCTGTCTTTACCAGCTCGCGGACGTTTTTATCTGTTAACACGCGCCGCTCTATTTTTTCGTCTGTTTTAATCAAGTCGCCGTCCGCGCCGAACTTTAAAACGCTGTCCTGCTGCGTCAGCGTCAGAACCTGCACGGCGTTTGATTTCGGGTTGAATAAAACTTGTTCGGGAACGAATTTATTTGCCGTTATTCCTTCGTTGTGTCCCCAGGTCGCCGCGATATAAACCGCGTTTTTGTTTTCCGGGTCGAACGGGTCTTTAGTGAACATCACGCCGCCGCTGTCCATATTGATTCCGACCTGAATTAACGCCGACATAAAAACCGTGTGCTGGTCAACGTAATTACGGACACGCGCTTCGTAAGCGTCGAAGTTCCAGAGCGAAGCCCAGACGGTTTTCACGGCTTCGATAATTTTCTCTTCGGTTTTCACATTCGACACGCTCGAATAAAGTCCCGCGCCGGAAAAGTTCGGCAAATCTTCGGCGTTTGACGAACTGCGAACGAAAACGCCTTCGCTCCTTAAGTCAGTTTTCCATCGCTCGATGATTTCCGCCCGCAAACTTTCATCGAATTTTCCCGCTTGAATTTCCGCGCGAAACGCTTCGAGTTTTTGACGGCGAATGCGCGGATTATGGACAAAATCATTGTCGAATAAAAATTCGTCAATTTTGGCATTAAAGCCGTTTTCCTCCATAAATTTTTGATTCCAGTAAAAGGGAACTGTGAAACCGGCAGGCACGACGACGTTTGGAATTCGAGCGTTGATCATTTCGCCGAGATTCGCCGATTTTGCGCCGTAAACAATGCTGTCTTTTTTTCGCATCTCGGCGAGCGAGGCAATTTTCGTGATCTCTAAATCCGACGGCGCGACGGTTTGTCCGGGCGATACGAATTCGGTCTTAATTTTTTCCAGACTTGCCCGTTTGTATTTGTATTCAGTCAGACTCGCCTCAAATTCGATAACGAAAGTGTCGAGTTCTTTGAACAGCACATCGGCATCTTTGATATAAACATTCGGTATGTTCCAGCCTTTCGCCAAAATGTTGACGTGCGAAAGCGGCGTGGACGGTTTGGCGACGATGATGCCGCGCACTTGCGGCAAATTCAGCGGTAACTCTTTGAGAACGAGAATTTCATTGTCACCGATTTCCACCGTGTCATCGAGCTTTTCAATAATGTGAATGCGTCCGACGGCTTTGCCCGTGTTTAGCGCAAGATATTCCTGATTTTTTTGAATATCGTCCGCCGACACGCGCCGGATGTTCAGCCGCGCCGAATTATCGTCCTGCAAAATCGAGTTCGGTTTGAAAGAAACGTCTTCAAAGAAATTCTTATTAATCGTGTCGTAAGCGAGTTTTATCAATTTATCGCTCGCTAAATCGCCTTCCCAAAGCTCGAACGTAAATTTCCCGACCGGCTTTTGCCAGGCAATCGTGCCGACGATAAAGCGGCGGTCTTGGTTGCGATAAAGCGCGTCGGAAACGTCGCCGCCGCGCGGCACTAGATAATTTGCCAGCAGAAAATCTTTGTGAAAACGATATTTTTGCGAATTGACGAAATAGATTTTATTTTTGAATTTGCGGTCAACAATAAACATCGCGTGCGGCAGCGCGTAAGGCGTTCCCTGATGATAAGTTCGCGCCATCAAATCGAAACTCTTGCGCGAATCTATTTTGCTTAAAAAGCGTTTCGCCGAATCGGGCTTTTTCAACATCGCGCCTTCAGGTTCGCGCATCGCCGACGGTTTGCGCGACATCTGCGCGTCAACGCTGCTAAAAGTCGAAACGGTTAAAATCGCCGCCGCAGCAAACGAAAAAATTATTCCTGATTTCTTCATTATTGGTTTTTCGTAAAATATCCTTTGTTCTGTCGCAAACTTTCCAACTGCTCGTTGTTTTCCAGATGAATGCCGAGCTTTTGCAAAACGCCTTCGCGCATATCGTAAATCCATCCGTGAACGGTCAGATTTTGGTTTCGCTGCCAGGCATCCTGCACGAAAGTCGTTTCGCAGACATTTAGAGTCTGTTCCAAAACATTCAACTCGCACAATTTCAAAAACCGTTCTTCTTCATCTTTAATAGCTTCGAGCAGCGATTCGTGCGTTCTGATAACGTCCCGAATATGCCTGAGCCAGTTGTTAATCAAACCGAACCGCACGTTTTCCATCGCCGCTTTCACGCCGCCGCAGTTGTAATGCCCGCAGACAATTATGTGTTCAACGCCCAACGCTTCGACGGCGAATTGAATGACGGAAAGGCAATTCATATCCGTATGCACGACGACGTTGGCGATGTTTCGATGCACGAAAAGCTCGCCCGGTTTCAA
>CBDUBY010000120.1:0-10582 GCA_965365505.1 uncultured Pyrinomonadaceae bacterium
GACAATCATTAGTTTAGGAAGCAGAAAACCGCAGTAGGCTTAACCAAAAGGTCTAAAGGCGAAAACCGCGCTCCAAATATTTATGTCGGCTTCGCGGATCGGAGTTCCCGGCGGTATTTGTGATTGGCTTGAGTCAGCAGCAAACAGCAGAATAAACGCGAGAATGACAAGTTTGAGATACAAGTTTTTCATAATGGAAAATTCGGATTTGTCTTTGCGACAAATCATTTTGGTTTAATGGGATTTTGGGTTGACGCAATTCTAACCGCAAGCGGTTAAATTTACAAATGAAAAACGCAATCGTTTGAAGATTGCGTTTTTCATTTGTGAGCTTTTACCTTACTGAAAATTTAAAAAGTAAGTTTTGTTTTTGGCGAGCAACTGATTTGTACTTTAGATTTTAGCTCTACTTTTTGAGCTTCAGAGAGCGGCATTTCATCTATCATCTGGAAAATATTGTTTTTGATGTATTTATTCGGCGTGGTCGGCACTTCGCCACTTCTTGATAATGATCGAGCATCGTCAACTTCTAAGTTTATATTATGAAAATCTACTTCAATAAATTTTCCGTCTGCTGTATTGTATTCTACAAATCCAATGTTATATTTCACGCCGTTCAATACTTGTGAGACTCCGAGACTTCTACCGCTAAAAACAACTTTGAATTTAGACTCAGGATCGAGTTGAAGAATGTCAGCTATTTGATTCAAGTCATACTTTTGCTCTAGTTTCTTACTCTCGTAAATGACCCCTATTTTCTTATACTCACACCCGAACGGCTGCACGTAGGGAGCTAAAGAATAAAAATAATAATTGATCACCAGTATCAATGTAACTAAAGTTATCAGAGCGACAAATAAAATTAAAATCACTTTCAACATCTTCAATATTCCTCCACTTGCAAAGATTGCGTTTTTCATTTGTGAACTTTACCTTTCTGAAAATCTAAAAAGTAAGTTTCGTTTTTGGCGAGCAAGTAATTTGCACTTTTGATTTCAGCTCACTCTTTTGCGCGTCATTCAGTGGCATTTCGTTTATCATTTGGTAGATGTTGCTCTTGATTTGGTAATCAGGTGTGGTCGGCTCTTCATTTTTGACAAATGGGTTTCCTTCATCTAAATCTGAATTTGAATTGTAAAAATTAACTTCAGTGTATTCTCCATTTGAAGAATTATGTTTTTCTAACGCAACATTGTATTTTATATCGCCAAAGATTCGAGATACGAATAATCTTCCTTGATTGTGCCAAGACTCAAATTTGTAGTCCGGGTTTGTTTTAATTCCATTTCCGATTTAAATCAAATCATACTCTTGTTTGACTTTTTTGTTGCCATACTCAACTCCAACGCTTTTATATTCACAACCGAACAGTCTTATAAAAGAAGTCCACGAATAGAAGTAGTAATCCACCGCCGTTGAAATCGCTCCTAGCAATACCAAACCGACGAATAAAATTAAAATTATTTTCAACATTTTCATATAATTCTTAGGCAAAGGCAGAGGAACAACCAAAAAGATTTTAACACGGTTGGCATTAGACAAAGCAAGAAAAAAACGCGACCCTGAAAAGAATTGCGTTTCATTTGGCAACCATTATTTTAGAAAGTTTTACTGCGCCGCCGCGCCGGACACGACTTCGATAATTTCTTTCGTAATCGCCGCCTGCCGGATGCGGTTCATATTCAAAGTCAGAGAATCAATCAATTCGCCCGCGTTTTTCGATGCCGAGTCCATCGCCGTCATCCGCGAGCCTTGTTCGGAAGCGGTTGATTCGAGCATCGCGCGGTAGATTTGCGTTTCGATTTGTTTCGGCAGCAGACGATTGAAAATCTCCGCCGCCGGCTGTTCGTAAATATATTCGGCTTGCCCTGTGCCCGCCGCGTCTTCTTGAACCGCCGTGCGCGGAATCGGCAAAAGCTGTTCGATGACCGGCTTTTGCGATAACACGGTTTTAAATTCGGTAAAGACGAGAAAAACTTTGTCAATCGTTTCGTCTTCGATGAAAATTTTCGTCACTCGCTGCGCGATTTCCATCGCGTCCGTGTGATTGACGTTTCCCGTGCCGGTCAAGCCGACGTATTCTTCCGTAAAACGCATCTCGCGGCGTTTGAAAAAATCGCGTCCCTTTCTGCCGACGGGAACCATCTGCATTTGTTTGTCGGTGCCCGATTCTTTGACGAAGGCTTGCGTCGCTTTGATAATGTTCGCGTTGAACGCGCCCGCCAAACCTTTATCCGCGCTAACTAAAACGATTAAATAATTTGTGTCGCCGCGCTCTGTCAAAAGCGGCGATGAAAAATCGTCGCCGACTCTTGCGCTCAAGTTACCCAGAATCTGCGACATTTTTTGCGCGAACGGACGCGCCGCCGTCACGCGATCCTGTGCGCGTTTGAGCTTCGCCGCCGCGACCATTTTCATCGCTTTGGTAATTTGCTGTGTGTTTTTGACGGACTTGATCCGCCTTCGCATATCTAAAAGACTCGCCATAACTGTTATTTATTCTGCAAAAATTCTTCAACCGTTAATCTAATATCGCTGGCAATCTTTCGCAACAAGTTCGGTGAAATGTCTCTGCCTTGATGAATCGGAACGGTTGTAAATCTGCCGTCTGAGTGATTGAACTGTTTGTGCGAACCGCGCTGTCGAATTTCTACAAAGCCGAGATTTTCCAAAATTTTTATTACCTCTCGCGGCTTCAAGACCGGCACGTTTCCCATTTAATTTAAAGCTATCAACTGCGTTCCGACAAATTCCGTTTCCAGCTTCGGCTCGCCGTCTTCGAGAAGCATTTCGATAACCTCTCGAAGATTTTGATTCAACTCGTCAAGCGTTTCGCCCTGCGAATGCGCGCCGGGAAAACCCGGCACATACCCAACGAATAAATTCGTTTCAGCACACTTCTCTACAACGGCAGTAAAATTATGCGGTTTCATAATTAAGCATTTGCCGCAGCAATTTTATCTTGATTCCAACGCGTTGATTTGAAGTCTTCGATGGCTTCGCGCATCGAGGCTTTTAAATCGTCGTCAATCGCTTTTTTATCGCGCAAGGTTTGCAGAACCGCCGGATGCGCGTTTTCAATGAATTTGAAAATTTCTTCTTCGAATCTGCGCAGATCGCTGACTTCAATATCGTCTGCCAGACCGTTGGAAACCGTCCAAATAATGAAAACCTGCTGTTCGACCGGCATCGGCTGATACTGACCTTGTTTCAAAATTTCGGTCAAGCGTCGTCCGCGTTCCAATTGCGCCTGCGTTGATTTGTCCAAATCTGAACCGAATTGGGCGAACGCGGCGAGTTCGCGGAACTGCGCCAAATCAATTCGCAAAGTTCCGGCGACCTGTTTCATCGCCTTGATTTGCGCTGAACCGCCGACGCGCGAAACCGAGTTACCGACGTTAATTGCCGGGCGAACGCCAGAGTTAAATAAATCGGATTCGAGGAAAATTTGCCCATCGGTAATCGAAATCACGTTCGTCGGAATATATGCCGAAATGTCGCCCGCTTGGGTTTCGATGAACGGCAAACTCGTCAAACTTCCGCCGCCGCGCGCGTCGGACATTTTCGCGGCGCGTTCCAAAAGCCGCGAGTGCAAATAGAAAACGTCGCCCGGATATGCCTCGCGACCCGGCGGTCTTCTGAGCAACAAAGAAATCTCACGATACGCCGCCGCCTGTTTCGTCAAATCGTCGTAAATCGTGAGTGCGTGACGACCGTTGTCGCGGAAATATTCGCCCATCGCGACGCCCGAATACGGAGCTAAGAATTGCATCGCCGCCGGATCAGACGCCGAAGCGTTAACGATGATCGTGTAATCCATCGCGCCGTATTCTTCCAGTTTCTGACGAACCTGCGCGACGGTCGAAGCTTTTTGTCCGATGGCGACGTAAATGCAAATCACGTCTTTGCCTTTCTGGTTGAGAATCGTGTCAATCGCCACGGCGGTTTTTCCCGTCTGGCGGTCGCCGATGATGAGTTCGCGCTGTCCGCGTCCGATAGGAACCATCGCATCAATCGCTTTAATGCCGGTTTGCAAAGGCTCTTTCACCGGCTGGCGGTCAATAATTCCGGGCGCGATTCTCTCAATTGGATTGAACGTATCAGTAATAATCGCGCCTTTGCCGTCAATCGGATTTCCGAGCGCGTCAACCACGCGACCGATCAGCGCATCGCCGACCGGAACGCTCATAATTCTGCCCGTGCGCTTCACCTCGTCGCCCTCTTTGATTTTCTGGAAATCGCCGAACAACACCGCGCCGACTTTATCTTCTTCGAGGTTCAGAGCCAGTCCGCGCACGTCGAACGGAAATTCGATGAGTTCGCCCGCCATCACCTTTTCGAGTCCGTGAATTTCGGCGATGCCGTCGCCGACTTTGATAACCGTGCCGACTTCCGAAACGGTCATACTCGCATCGAAGTTTTCAATTTGTGAACGAATAATTTCGTTAATCTCGTTAGCTTTAATTGCTTCCATAATTTTTTCGCTGCGGACGGCTCATCCAAAACAGAATCACCATACCGACTAAAATCCATCCTAAAATAAAACCTATCAAATAAACGGTCGCGCTTTCTAACTGCACCGTTCGTGCCTCCGGCGTATGACCGGCAAAATAGCCCGCGCTTACCGCGATAACGACGAATGCTGCGGCGAGCCAAATTAGAAAAGAAACGATTGCTTTTATAACGACTGCCGTTTTCCTGTCCGCTGCCTGATAACTCACGTATATTTTCCCGAAAAACAAGGCACAGAAAATTACATTCGTTAATATAAAGATCCAAAATAAAATCTGACTGAACGCTTCAAGCGACATCTCGATAAATCCTAGCTTCGGGCGTATTCAGGATTGGCAATAAACTTCGCCATAACTTCTTTCAACAACTCGCGCTTTCGTTCGGCAGATTCGGTGTTTGCGTTGTGTCTGCCAAATCCTTCGCCGCTTTTTTCTACTAAAAAATAATCGGCGACCATCGCGGCTTGCTGTTCCATTCCGTAATCCGTCAAATCACGCCCGTTTTCCAAAACGTAGCGATAAGCCTTGCCGTAGTTAAAGCCGTTTTTGATGAATTCAATCAGCCCTGACATTTTCGGGTTCAAAACGCCGATTTGATATTGCCAAACGTGCGCCAGTTCGTGAATAAACAATTCCCTGTAATTCAATTCTTCAGCCGCGTAATCTTTCCGATACATCGAGCCGGGCGCGTAAATCTGACCGTTCGGAGTCATCAGAACATTGTTCGCCTGGAAAAACATATATTTGCCGTCGTGAATTCTGATTCGTTCCAAATCCAAAGCGTTTTGGAAAACCGTTTCGGCTAATTGTTTTTCGCTCAAGGTCAAACCTCTGTTCATACGCTTTACCGCAGAAACAACGCGCTTAATTTCCAATCATCTGCTGCTTCAATTCTTCCAACTGCGTCTTGACCGAGCTGTCATAAACGGTCGAGCCGAGTCTGGTGACGACTCCGCCGATTAATGTTTCGTCGGTTTCAAAACTCAAATTAACGGTTTTGCCCGCCATTTTTTCCAGATTCGATTTCATTTCCGCTTTGACATTTTCAGCCAGCGGACGCGCTGAAATTATTTGCGCCGAAACGACACCGCTGCGTTCTTCCAGAACGCTCGAAAATTTCTCGTTGATTTCGCCGATTTCCGTCAAGCGGCTGTTCCGAAGCAGAACGCGCAAAAAGTTTGCCGTCGTTTTCGTCGGCTTCGTTTTGGCGATTAAACTTTCTAAAACTTTTTCTTTATTGGCGTGTGAAATCGCCGGATTGCGAAATGCATTTTGCAGATCGCTGTTGGCATTTATCAATTGTTCCCAAGATTTCAGCTCGGTTTTCACCGAATCGGTTTCTTTTGTTTTGATGACTACATCAGCCAGCGCGAGCGCGTAACGACGGGCAACGGTTTCAACACTCATATTAGTTTAAACCTCCGATTGACTGAATGCTCGCTTTCACAAGTCGCGCGTCTTTTTCATCGGTAATTTCAGCTTTGATTTTTTCTTCGGCGAGACGAATGCTTTCTTCGGCGGAAAAGCGGCGCAGTTGAAGCCGCGCCAACTGGCTTTTGCGCTCGATTTCATTCGTCGCCTGTTCGCGCAGTTTCTTCGCTTCAAATTCAGCTTGCTCGCTGATGCGCGCTGTTTCGGCGGCGGCTTCCTGTTCGGCGCGGTGACGAATCGCCTGTGCTTCCGCATCGAGTCCGGCTAACTTTGCTTCGGTCGAAGTCAATTGTTCGAGCGCAGCCTGTTTTTCCGCTTCCGCTTGAATCAACTCGGCGCGAATAGTTTCGCGTTTCGCTTTGAAGGCGGCAGTCAGTGGCTTTTTCAAAAGGTAAATTAGAATTCCGAGAAAAACTATCAGATTGAAAAATCGCCACGCTTCAAAACCCGGAAAATTCAAATACTGATTGTAAAAATCCATAAAGCCGCCGCCGCCGCTGCTCGGCGCGGCAAAAGCTAAAACAAAATTAAATAGAAAAGCTAACATTATTAAATTTCCGATTTCTTAAAGTTATTTCAAAATACTTGAACTGATTCGCTCAGCCATCTGTCCGGCTTGGGCGGCAATCGTCGTCTGCGCTTCCTTCGTTTGCCGATCTAGTTCCTGATTCTCGCGCTCGACGAGTTCGACGACTTCGGTTTTAACCGCGCCGATTTTTTCCTGTCGCTCGGCGATTGCCGCCGCGCGCTCGCGCTCGATCAACTTGTAGCCTTCGCTGCGGGCTTCGAGCATCGCCGCTTCAATTCGCAATTGTTTTTCGCCGACGCTTTTCATGATTTCCTGCGCTTCACCGGAATGACCGCCCTTGTTTCGTTCACGCGCCTCGATAATGCGATTGACCGGGCGAAAAAGCGTGCGATTTAAAATCCAAATCATCAAAAGAATCAGCGCGATGTGGATAAACAGCGTGCCGTCCGGCACGAGCCGAACTTCCTGGAACATTAAGAGAAACATATACATTTATATTATGCGTTTGTTTTAAGTAGTGCAAAATTTCACTTGCATTTCAAAAGAGAAAGAATACCACGCGCCGATTTTTTCGGTCAACCGACAACCAGTCAAAGCGCGTTGCCGTTAAAATCAACTTGACAGTTTTTCACCAAAACGCCTAAGTTTAATATCCTGCGGAGGCGCATCTGTTCCGGTGAACGGCGCGGTCTTCAAAACCGTTTGTGAGGCTGTGAGAGCAGTCTTAGGTCGGTTCGACTCCGACACGCCTCCGCCAAATTTAACGATGAACAAGAAATTTTATGCGTGATTGGATTTCTTTGAATATGACTCCGCAAATCGGACCTCGCGCCGCGACCAAACTGTTGGAGAATTTTGGTTCGGCAGAAAATGTTTTTCACGCTCGCCGCTCCGAACTCGAATCTTTAAGACTCAAACCCGAATCAATCGAAAGCATCTTAAAACGCGAATTTCACGATAAAGCCGACGAGGAATTATCAAAAGTCCGCGAACTCGGAGGCGATGTTTTGATTCTCGACGACGGCAGTTATCCGTATCTTTTAAGAGAAATCGCCGACCCGCCGATTACGCTTTATGTAAAAGGCGATTGGCAAGCGTGTTTCGACACGCCGTGCATCGGAGTCGTCGGTTCGCGCAAATGTTCGACTTACGGCGAGAACGCTTCTGAAATGTTGTCGCGCGATTTGGCGGCAAACGGCGTGTGCGTCGTTTCCGGTCTGGCGCGCGGCATTGATACGGCGGCGCATCGCGGCGCGATTGCAGCGAAAGGCAGAACAATCGCCGTTCTCGGAACTGGCATTGACGGAATTTATCCGAAGGAAAACGCGAAACTCGTCAATCAAATTATAGATTCGGGCGGCGCAATCGTTTCACAGTTCCCGCTCGGCACGCCGCCTTTGCGGGACAACTTTCCGTATCGCAATCGAATCATAAGCGGCTTAAGTTTGGGAGTTTTGCTCGTCGAAGCATCTGAACGCAGCGGCTCTTTGATTACGGCGCGGTTGGCGATGGAACAGAACCGCGAAGTTTTAGCCGTGCCGGGAAATATCACGTCGAAAAATTCGTTCGGCACGAATTATTTGATAAAGTCAGGCGCGAAATTAGTTCAGCAATGGCAGGACATCGTTTCCGAATTGCCGCCGGAAATCGCCGCCGCGATTTTGCCGCCGAAAATTGACGGAGAAAAGTCGGCAGACAAAAAACAGCCGGAACTTGTTCCTGCCGGATTGACGGAAAACGAGCGCAAAATCTGGCAACTGCTTTCGGCGGACGAAGCGGCGCACGTTGACAATTTATTAGAAGACAGCGAATTATCATTCGGCGATTTGAGCGCGGCTCTGCTCGGTTTGGAAATGCGCGAACTTGTTCGCACATTGCCGGGCAAAAATTACGCGCGGAAAAGTTAAGCGAGGTTATTTTTATGAGCGATACGCAATTTGTTCAAATTGAAAGACGCAGTAAATTCACTGAAGACGAGTTCTGGGAAATGATAATCGCGCTCGATGCCCGCAAGTGGACGAATCTTTTGCCGCCGCAACTGCCGCTCGAAGATTTGCCGACTAAAAGGGCGGAAAATTTCGTCACGCCCGCCGACGCGCCTGTTCCCGATTGTCTGCCGTGCGGCGTGTGCTGCCAATTTTTATTCGTCGTCGGTGTCAAAGCGACCGACGATCCACCGCCGGAAACCGTCTGGAACGTCACCGACGAAAGCGGCGAGATTGTCATTGACAGCTATTTAAAGCGCGACCCGAAAACGCTTTTCTGCCCGTCTTTGAAACCGACGGAAGACGGACTTATGCCGTGCGGAATTTATGAGCGGCGACCGCAGACGTGCCGTAATTTTGAAGTGGGCAGCGACAAGTGTCACGGACTCCGGCGCATTTACGGGCGCGAACCGTTTCTGACGCTTCAGGAAATGCTCGATGCCAGACAAGTTTTGAAGGCAAAGGAATCCAAAGCGATTTCGCCGGACACAATTAACGAGGCGAAAATCGTCAGGCAAGCCGATACGGGCGATTGCGAAATCGTCGCGGAGATGCGGAACGGCGAGAAAAAGACGATTCACACCTTCGACCCGACGCGCGAATCGTGGCGGCAGTTTCAGTTTTCCGGCTCGACGCTCGCCGAAGTTCGCCGCCTGATCGAATCACGAAACGAGGCGGCAAAAACAGGTTGAGTTTTTGAAGGATAAAATTCGAGAGATTGACACCGGAAGTTTCAAAGTGTTAGAAGTCAGATGTCGGCGCGGGAAAAACGCCCGACATATTTTTTTCAAATAAAATGGCAAAAAATTTAGTTATCGTCGAATCGCCCGCGAAGGCGAAAACCATCAATAAATATCTCGGCAGCGATTACAAAGTTCTCGCGTCCATCGGGCATATCAAGGATTTGCCGTCGAAAGGACTTGGCGTGGACATCGAAAATAATTTCGAGCCGACTTACGAAGTTATTCCCGACGTAAAAAAGCGGAACAATAAAAAAACCGTTTCCGACTTAAAGAAAGCAGCGAAGGAAGCCGACACGATATTTCTCGCGGCTGACCCTGACCGCGAAGGCGAAGCGATTTGCCAGCACCTGGCAGAAGAAATCGTGCCGAAAAAGCCGAAAAAAGAAGTCTTTCGCGTGATGTTCAACGAAATCACGAAAAACGCGATTAAGGAAGCGTTCAACCATCCGAAAGCGGTGAATAAAGATTTGGTTGATGCGCAACAAGCCCGTCGGATTTTGGATAGACTGGTCGGTTATAAAGTTTCGCCGATTCTTTGGAAAAACATCGGCGGCAAACTTTCCGCCGGACGAGTTCAGACGGTTGCGGTTCGCCTTGTTGTTGACCGCGAACGCGAAATTGAAGCGTTCGTTAAAACCGAATACTGGACGATTGCCGCGAATTTGTCGGCGAAATTGCCGCCGAAATTCGATGCGCGGCTGTATCGCATCGAAGACAAAACCGTCAAAACCGGCAGTTTTGACGAAGATTTGAAAAAATCGGAAACACACATTAAAGACGAAGCGACGGCAACCGCAATCGTCGCCGAAGCCGAGAAAGAAAATTTCATCGTTGAATCGGTCACAACTAAAGAGCGCAAACGCAATCCCGTTCCGCCGTTTATCACGTCGAAATTGCAGCAGGAAGCGTCGCGCAAAATCGGATTTTCCGTCAAGCGCACGATGTCCACGGCGCAAAAACTTTACGAAGGCGTGGAAGTCGGCAGCGAAGGATTAGTCGGTTTGATTACTTATATGCGCTCGGATTCGGTGCGTGTTTCCGACACGGCGATTTCAGAAGTCAGAGATTTCATCGGCGGCAATTACGGGCAAAATTATCTGCCCGAAAAGCCGGTGATTTATCGCGGCAAAAAAGACGCGCAGGACGCGCACGAAGCGATTCGACCGACCGACGCAAACCGCACGCCCGATTCTTTGCGAAATTATTTATCGGCGGACGAACTGAAACTTTACACTTTGATTTGGAAACGCTTTGTCGCTTCGCAGATGACGGCGGCGATTTTCGATGCGACGACGATTGACATAAAAGCCGGACGTTTTACTTTCAGAGCGACGGGTTCGGTGCAGAAATTCGACGGATTCTTGAAAGTTTATCAGGAAGGGC
>CBDUBY010000121.1:0-10502 GCA_965365505.1 uncultured Pyrinomonadaceae bacterium
CTTAGTTGCAAAACCGCAAAGACAAGTTTTCTGCGAAGGTGATTTGAAATCTTCAGCAAACGAAATCAATGATTTTGCACCATATCGTATCGCGGTTATTCGATTTCAGACATTGATATAATCAAGCGAGCGAATGACTAACATTCACTAAAACGATTTACTTCTTATTTAGTCCTTGTTCCTCAATACTCATTGATAAAATCACGCTCGTCGGTATAAGTTTTGCTGTTGGCGCAAGTAGTTCTTCCCAAAAAAATATAAGGAGAAAAATAATATATGCGTCCGATGAGGAAAATTTTGTGGGCATTGCTTTTTGCGATGCCCTTTTTAATTTTAAATGCGGGAAACGCCCTTGCCGAAGATTACACGCCCGAAGTGACGGCGCGAGTGGCGCGAATCAGTTTCTTAAGCGGCGATGTGCAGATTAAACGCGCCGACAGCCAGGATTGGGAACGCGCCGCAACGAATCTGCCGATTGTCGAAGGCGATGAGATTGCAATCGACGCGAATGCGCGGCTGGAAATTCAATTTAACAGCGAAACTTATTTGCGGCTGTCGGAAAATGCCTATTTGAAAGTTACAACTCTGCGCGACGAAGGCATCGCGGTCAGTCTGCCGAACGGTTCGATGAGTGTGCGCGTTTTGAATTTCGATAAACAACGAACTTATTTTGAAATTGATGCGCCGCAGACGACCGTTTCAATTGAAAAATCGGGAATGTATCGCGTGGACTCGGGCAGCAAAGACGATACGGAAGTTCGCGTTTCCGTGACCGATTTAGGGCAGGCGAAGATTTATTCGGAAAACTCCGGCTTTACTTTGAAAAATGGACGCAGTGCGACAATTCAGATTGACGGCAACTATGCGGGCGAATGGGAAACAACCGACGCAGCACGTTACGCCGACGATTTCGACAGTTGGGCTTTGCAGCGCGACGCGGTTATCGCCAAGCGTCTGGAAAAAGCTAATTACGATAAATACTATGACCGCGACATTTACGGCGCGGAAGATTTGAACGAATACGGCGAATGGATTTACACGAAAAAACACGGCTACGTTTGGAAACCTTACCGCACATCAGTTTCGAGTTATTCGGATTGGTCGCCGTATCGTTACGGTCAATGGCGTTGGATTCCGCCTTACGGCTGGACTTGGGTCAACGACGAGACTTGGGGCTGGGCGACATATCATCACGGACGCTGGATTTATGACGGCGGCGGTTGGTATTGGTCGCCTTATTCGCAATATCGTTCGCGTCGCAGTTGGTGGCATCCGGCACTGGTCGTGCTTTCCTATATCGGCAATAATATTTGCTGGTATCCGCTGCCTTACGATTACGGTTATTACAATTACAACAGTTACTATTACAACGATCGCCGCCGTTATACGAGGAACACGACGATAATCAATAATACGACCATTATTGTTAATCCGACTCCCACACCGAATCCGACTTCGGGAACAGCCGAAACGGTTTCATCAACCGCCCAACTGAGTCCCAAACTTCTCGGACCGCCGTCGGCATCGCTTCCGCTGCAAGGTGTCGTGACGGTCGAAGCGAGCAGTTTCGGCACGGGCAAAGGTAATTTCCGCACCGCGCCGATAGATTTGGCGAAAAAAGTTTTATCGGAAGCGCCTTCTGAATCAGTCAAAGCACCGATTTTGCCGACCTTTAAAGATTTAGGCGGCAACGTCAGCAAGCAGATTTTAGCTCCGGCTCCTCCGCGTGACATCAGAACTGTGACGCAAATCAAAACCGGCGCGACGCCGCGCACGAGCGGCGTTTCGTCAGGAGAAAATCTTCGCAAGGAACGGATTTTAGGAAATCGTCCGCCAATCGAAAATGCGCCGCCGACGGGAAATAACGGCGGACTCGAATCCGCGCCGCCGATACGCAACACCGGCGCGGTCAAACGTCAGCCGCGCAGTGAATCCGCACCGGCAAACGGCGATATTCCGGTCAGACAACCGACGGACAGCGGCGTGCGGAACACGAATACGATTCGTCCGACCGGCGGAAATAATAACGGCGAAGCAGTTCAGCCGACCAGAACTCCGCGCATCCGTGATAATGATATTCGACAAGACGCACCGGTATATAGTCCGCCGCCGCGCGAAGACCGCATTGAGCGACCGGAGCGGCAACAGCCGCGACGCGAACCGCGCCAGGACGCGCCCGTGCGTCAGGAACCGCCGCGCGAAGAACCGCGCCCGCAAGCTCCGGCAAGAGAACAGCCGCGCCGAGAACAACCGCCACCGCAGACTCCGCCCAGACAAGAGCCGCCGCCGGAAAAACCTGCCGCTCCGAACAACAATACGAAAGTTAATCGAAGCGAAAAAGACGGGTAAGAAAAAGAAGGCAAAGGGAAAAAGGTCAAAGGCAAAAGTAAGAAATCAATCTTTACTTTTGCCTTTGACCTTTTTCCTTTTGCCTTCGCGAAGTTTTTAGTTTTTCAAAAAAACTTCGCGGTTAATCGCCTTCGGATCACCGATGACGACAAAGCGGAGGTTTTTCATATACTTTTGCGCGGCAGCTTGAACTTCGTCGGGCGTCACCTGGCGAATTTTGTCGAGAAAACCGAAGGCGTTGCGCCAGCCGCCGCCGATGAGTTCGTATTTGGCGAGTTCTCCGGCTTGCGCGGCGTTGGTTTCCTGCCCGATAAAATGCAGGGTGAGAAAATGTCCCGAAATGCCGTCAATCGTTTCGTCGCTAATCTGTTTGGTTTTCAGATTATTTACTTCCTTGAGCATTACTTCGACAGCTTGGTTTGCGTCAACCGCCGTCACATAAATGTTTCCGATGTTTGACGAAAAAGAACCGAGTTCCGCATTCGGCGCGTAGGAAAGCTGACGGTTAATGCGAACCTCCTGGTAAACGCGGCTTTGCAAAACCGTGACGGCGACGCGCATCGCGTAATAATCCGGGCTATTCAAAGACGGCGCGTTGAAAACGCCCCGCACGTAATTGGTCGGCAGCGTGCGCGACGTAATATCCAGAGTTCCTTTTGAAAAATTGAGTTCCGGGTAAGCCGCTTCCTTATAACTGCCGCGCGGCAGTTTGTCGAACGTACCGGCGATGCCGGCGACGCGCGTCTTGACTGTTTCCGGGTCAACGTCGCCGACGATAACGAGCAGCAGGCGCGAAGTTTCCATCAATTTTTTATGATAATCTCTCAAATCCTGCGCCGAAAAACGGTTAATATTGTCAATCGTTCCGTTGACATCGTTGGCGTATGGATGACCGGCGTAAATCACGCGGTCTTGCAGAATTTCCAGAAAATTATCGCTGTTCGTTTCCTGTTCGCGCAAGCCGGTCGAGATTTGCGCGCGGGCGCGTTCGATGTCTTCATTGGCGAAAGCGGGATTTAAAATCAAGTCGGTAAAAATCTCCCACGAGCGGTCGAAATTTTTGAGCGTCGAAACGACGCTGACCGCGCTGTAATCGTTGCTGACCGACGCTCCGACGCTGCTGCCCGTGCGCGCCAATTCACGCCGAACCGTTTCACGCGGAAATTTTCGGCTGCCTTCGACGGCGGCGTTGAGCATCAGATTTTCGATTCCGGCGTTTTTGTCCGTGATATTTCTGGCTCCGCCGCGAATGAAAAGTCCGGCGGCAACCGTCGGCGCGTTCGGGCGGCGTTTGACTAAAACTTTCAAGCCGTTGACTTCGAGTTCTGTCACCTGATTGACTTGTTCGGCGATGCTCGGTTTGCCGCCCGCCTGCGCGAAAGCCGACCAGACAAAAGAGAGGCAGACAAATGTCGAAAAAATAATTTTTCGGATTGATGATATTTTCATATTAAACGAGTTCATAATCTATTTTCCAATTAAATCCGCCGCCGTAATGCGCGCCTGCGCCTGCGCTTCCGATGAAATCAGAGCCACGCCGACGTGCGGTTTGTCCTGCATATAAGTTTTCACGTAGCGCGTTATTTCCGCCCGCGATGTGGCGCGGAGATTGGCGTGATAACCGCGAAAATAATCAATGCCGGTCGAAGACCACCAGAAACCGAGCGTGTGCGCGTATTCCGAGAGTTTTTCGCGCTCAAACAAATCTCTCGATTCCAGAATCGTTTTCGCGCTGTCGAGTTCTTCGTTCGTAAAATAATTCGGTTTATCAAACTGCGCGATTTCGGCGTAAGCGGCTTTCAGAGCGGCTTTCGCTTTGTCGGGCGTGGTGACTAAAGTCAAAGCAATCGGTCCGACGTTGCGCTGCGTGTAATAGGAAATGTCCGCGCTGACTGTCAAACCCGAATCAACCATTGCGCGTTGAAAGCGCGAATTCGGCTGCGACAGAATGTATGAAAAAACGTCTGCCGCGTAAGTTGCCGCATCGTCCTTGCCGATTGACGGTCCGTGCCAGCCGACCTGAATCAAAACATTCTGAACGGGCTGCTCGACGATGTGACCTTCGCTTCGCGCAATCGCCGGATGCTCGACGAGCGGAAATTCTTTGAACGGATCAATTTCGCGCCGTTTCCAACTGCCGAAACTCGCTTCCGCCAGACGGAAAACCTCTTCGGCTTTGACATCGCCCGTCACGATAAGAGCCGAATTATTCGGCACATAATAGCGCGACTGAATCGTCCGCATTTTTTCCGTAGTCGCCGATAAAACCGATTCGCGCGTTCCGAGCGCGTTTTTTCGGGTCGGGTATTTGTAATAAAGTTTGTCCATCAGCGTCCGATTCAGATAGAAAAACGGATTTGATTCGTTGCGGTCAATTTCGCCGATGACGACCTTAATTTCTTCTTTTAATTCTTCCTCGTCAAAGGTCGGATAGCGAATTGCGTCGTTAATTAAACGGATTGCATCAGGCAGATACGGGCTGGTCGTCGTGTAATAATAATTGACGACTTCCTCGCGCGTCGTGCCGTTGTGAATGCTCAATTGGTCGGCGTTATTCAGATAAGCGAGGCTGCCGATTTGCGATTTTAATTTGAGCGGCTCGGCGCACATTCTTTTTCCGAAATCGTTCAGCCCGCCCGCGCTCAAAGCCATTTCGCATTGAAAAAGCAGATTCGCCTGATTCGGCTTGAAAAACATATGTTCGTAGAGATGCGACAAACCGTTGAGTTCCGGCGGTTCGGTAAACGAACCGTTGCGAACGGCGAGTTCGACCGTGACAATCGGCACGCTCGCGTCGGGCAAAACGATGACCTCTAAACCGTTCGACAGAACTTTATTCACGAACGGAACTTCATTCGTTTGTTTGGTCGTCGTCGGTTTTGTTGTCGCTGCTACTTGCTTCGACTTTGCCGGTTGTGCAAAATTGACGGTAGACAAAATTGATAAAACGAGCAGCCAACTTAAAAAGATTTTTTTCACGCTTAATAGACTCCAAAAGGGAAATTTAAGTTTTGTTTTTACGCCGCTATCGGCGTAAAGGTTTTGTGCAAGAAAACTCTAACACAAGGAGAACCAATTTATGGAACGCGACAATTTGATGCACGGAGCGCGAACCGCGTTGAATCAAAACTCGGAAATGCGCGACTGGTGCGAAGATTATCTAAAGGAACGCGAAAAGGAAAATCACCCGGAAATGACCGACGAGGAATTTGCGAAACACTGGCGTTATCACCGCCCCGAAATTATGCACGCGGGCGCGGCGGAAGCGGTGCAAGCCTATAAAAACAGCAAGTAAAAAGTAAAAAGTGAAAACTGAAGTTGCCGGACAATATTCTTTTGTCAGGGATTTTAGAAATTTGTTTTACGGCAAGTCGTCGCGCAGGGCAAAAACGCTCAAAACGATTGCCGCCGCGCAATAAAGAAAATTAACAACCAAATAAACGAAAAACGCCGAATCCTGCTTTGCGTCAGAGTAAGTCAGCCATAACGCTGCCGAAACGCCAATCAGCAAAACGGCGTTGTAAATAATCGTGCCTTTCCAGAGCAGATTCGATTTCGCCGCGCTCAATTTGCCGAAAGCGTGTCGCCAATATCCGAACAGCAAAACCAATCCGATAATCGTTGCGAGCCAAACGCCCAAACTAAAAACAAGCGGATAAATCGTGCTGTTTAAATTATCCAGCGACATCAAAAACAAAAGCACCGAAGTCGCCGTGAAAAACAATGCCGGAAGAGCGATTAGCGAGTTCAGGACGGCGAGAATTTTTGCGTAAAACCGCGCGCGGCTATTTTTCAATTCACTTTCCATATTTTTAATAACGATACGTTTTCGATTTGGCGTGAAAAGCGTCGCTTCGCATTCGCCATTCGCGCGGCGCGAAATTTGATTCGGTCAGCCGATCAAATACGGGAAACTTTCCGTCTCCGTTTAATTCGAGTTTGTCCGATTCGGAAAACGGGCAGACTTTCGATTTGCCCGACAGTTTTGCGGCGAAGTATTTGCCGCGCGGCAGAAAAACCGTGCCTTCCCAATCGTCTCCGACTTCGCTTGGCGGACAGCCGAATTTGTTCATCCCGGCTTTCAAAATCAGTTGATTGTCCGACCAAACCGCTAACGAAGCGGGCGTTGTTTCTTTCAAATTCACCGTGCCGAAAAAATATGGCGTTGAGAAAAACACTCGCTCGCAAAAAGCGAAAAAACGATTCGAGTTAAAGGCGTGCAGCAGAAAATAACCGATTTGTTTTCGCGCGTTTGATTCGTCGGCGACGGCGAGCGAAACGGTCAATTCGTTGAAGCGAAATCGTTTCCAGACGAGTTCGGTCGCGCCGACGGTAATCTCGGCGCAGCCGTTTTCAGCGGCGAAAGCCTGAAACGAATTGCCGGACAGATGTTTGTTCCAGAAATGCAGGTCGGCGCGTCCGATTAATCTCAATTCTTTAACGCCGCTGATTTCAGCGACGAATTTCGCGTTTTGCGGTTCAATTATTTTCATAATTTCAAGCGTCGCCGTCGTCGTCGCGCGTCTGCCAGAGCCACGCGAGAAAAACGATGCCGAAAAACAAATCGCCCAAACCGGAAAGAGCCGTCAACAGCGGAATCTCGCCGGAGAGCGCGTAGCCGAAAAGCAGCGCGACGAAAGAAAGTTTGCCGATTGCCGCAATGACGACGAACAATTTTTCACGTCTTCCGGTAATGCCGAGCCACAAATAACACAGCCCGAAGGCGAAAATCCAAATCGAGATTATCCACAGATAAAACGGATGCGCTTGATTCGGCAAATTAAAAGTTTCGCGGATTATCGTCACCGGCGGCGCGAACGTCAACGCTCCAACCATATTCATCGCGGCGGTTGCCAGAAACGCGAGCCGCATCCATTGACCCGTTTGCGGTTTTGTATTCATAATTTTACGCTCCGAATTGCGTCAGATGATGATTGATGTGAACCCAAGCCCAGCGCGACCACTGGCGGCGCGACATTCGCCCGAAAAGCGAGTGCGACCACGCCGAACAATCGTTTCGCTCGTCAACGAAATGTTCGATCAGCCGTTCGAGTTCCGCCAAATCCGCCGTAAATTCGATTGGTTTTGTGCCGCCGATTTCCTGATTGATTTCCGGCATCGTCGGATAATTTTTAATCGTCTTTACGCGCGGCAGATTCAGCAGCAGAAATTTGACGATTGTGCGGTGCAGGAAATTTCCGATTGGCGCAACCTCAATCTCGCCCGTCGCGCCGCGAAAGCCGTCGCTCAAATGACAAATCATCTGGTTCGCCGACATCTTTCCCCAAAGTCTCTGGCTGTCGGCGCGAACCGTTCGCAAACGCCGCAGAATTTCGGCGCGGTCAATTTCGTTTTGCAGATTTTTCATAACAATTAAGCGGCGGTTTTATCGAAACCGATGACATCTTTTAAGTAGGTTTTCAAATCATCAAGTTCCTCCTTTGAAGAAATGAATCCGATGTAATTGTCCGGTCTGAGCAAAACGGTAAAAGGTTCGTCCGTTCCGAAAATTTCCGCGACGTGCGGATAAATCGGGACGACCGAAAAATCAACCGAATGTTTATAATCAGTTTCTATCTCGTTTTTGATTGATTGGTAATCGCGCTCGCCGTCGGAGAATGCAAGCAGATGAAATTTCGGTTCGCGCAAGCGGTCATAGATGCTCGCGCCGCCGTCAAGAAAATACGGCATTCGGTCGCCCGCTTTGATTTCAAACGCCGCGTCGTCGTCGTGCCGACTCAAAGCGTGATGGCGATAGTTAATTCCGATTTGCGAAATCAGCGGGAAAAAGCGTTTTTTAATTGCGTCGAAACTCAAAATGTATTTCGCCATCGGCGGAAAAACGGTTGTCCGAATTATATTAAAAAGCCAATCGTTTCCCGACGCGAGATTGAACATTCGGTCGGTCGTTTTCAAAAGATTTTCGGCGTTTTCCAATCGCTCGGCGTTGTATGTTTCCAGAATTTTTGCGTTGGCTTTGTCCTGCAAAACGAATGCTAATTTCCAGGCGAGATTGTATGCGTCCTGAATTCCGGTGTTCATTCCCTGACCGCCTGCGGGCGTGTGAACGTGCGCCGCGTCGCCCGCGAGAAAGCATCTGCCGGAAGAAAATCGCTCGACGTGGCGCGTGTGGACTTTGTAAGTTGAAAACCAGTTGACGTGCGAGATTTCCAAATCAATCTCGGCTTCTTCTCTGATGCGTCGCTCGATTTCCTCGTAGAGAACGTCGCCTTCGTCTTTGACAAATTCTTCGGGAAACGCGCCGACGATGCGGTAACGATCCGCGCCGGGCATCGGGAAAAAAGCGACCACGCCGTGTTCCGCCAGAAAAACCTGCAACGCGTCGTGCGGAAACTTCCAATCAATCTCCGCGTCGGCGACGTAGAAAATTCGCTCGAACGTGCTGCCCTCGAATTTCAAATCAAGTTTGTGGCGAACCGGACTTTTCGCGCCGTCGCAGCCGACCAGATATTTCGCTTCGATTGATTCGCTCGCGCCGTCCGCGAATTTTATATTTGCCGTCACGCCTGCGCCGTTTTGCGAAAAATCTTCGATTTCCGCTTGCCACAAAACATCTTTATCGTGCGCCAGCAGATAATCGTAAAGCAGACGCTCGTTTTTGCTTTGTTCGAGAACGAGCATATAAGGATACGAGCTTAAACCTTTGCCGACGCTCGATAATTCGACTTCGCCGCGAATTTCGCCGCCTTCGAGCAGACGCACCTTTTCGGCAATCGTCCCCTGACCGACGGCTGATTCGGCGAGTTCGAGCTGCTCATAAATCTCCAGCGTTCGGGCGTGAACGCCGAGTGCTTTTGAATACGGCGTAACCGTTTCCTTTTTATCAATGATGACAAAATCAACGCCGTAGCGAACGAATTGACACGCTAAAGAAAGTCCGGTCGGACCTGCGCCGACAATGATTACATCCGTTTTTATTGTGTTTTCCATAAATAAGCTCCTCTCAAAAACATTTTTCTCTTAACGATTCAGCATAAATGAACGCAGCGATTCGATAACTTTTTCCGGGTCTTCCTCGTGCGCCCAATGTCCGGCGTTTTCCAATTCGACAACTTGCGCGTTTGGCAAAGCCTCTTTCCAACGTTTCAAATAATGCGGCTTAAACGCCGCGTCTTTCATTCCCCAAAGTATGAGCGTCGGAAACCGCCGCAGTTTTTCGCGCTGCGCCCAGAGCGATTCGTAAAACTCGGAAGCACCCAAAAGCGACTTTGCCAGCGTCCACAAAACTTTACCCCGCGCTCTTCGGTCGGAAAATCTGTCGAGATATTGTTTGTGAATTTCCTTTGTCAGCTTGCGTTTGTCGGCGTAAGCGGTCGGCATCAGCAAGCGCAGCGAGAAGTTTGCCCATTCGTATAGAAAACGTCCGAACCGATTGCCGACAATCAAATTGGCGCGTTCGATGTCGCGGTCGCCTTTTAAACTCCACATCCAGGTATTAATAATCACCAGTTGTTTGACGCGCTGCGGTTCGCGCAGACAAATCGGCAGCGCAATCGGTCCGCCGAAATCGTGAACGACGAGCGTGATGTCGCGCAAATCCAACTTTTGAACAAATTCCTGCAAAATTTTCGCGTGAGCTTCGGGCGTGTAAGCGAAATCAGCGGGGCGTTCCGACATTCCAAAGCCGATTAAATCCGGCGCGACGCAGCGAAAATCAGGCGACAAAGCGGAAACGATGTGCCGCCATTCAAACGACCAAGACGGTGTGCCGTGAACGAAAAGTAAAGTTTCGCCCGCGCCTTCATCAACGTAATTCATTCTGCCAGCCGAAAACCGCGCCGAATGACTTTGAAATTCATAAACTGCGCCGGCGGCGGCAGATTTTGTTTGTGCTTGATTTTCGATTACCAGCGAATTCATATTTTCAGTTGTGGTTTGCATAAAGTTGTTCTCAATTCCGGCTTTCATCCAGATTTTAGTTAATTGTTTGAATACGATTTACAATCTTCAGCCTGAGCGTTTCAAAAGCTGTCGCAGGCTGATGATGTGGCTGACGAAAACAACGGGGACGATAATCGCGGGCAGCCAGATAAAAGGGAAATACAAAACTCCGCGATTCGGCTGGTCGAACGCGAATTGTTGAAACGGGGTTTCGAGCGACAATATCGCGTTGGTCACAATGTTCAAAAGCA
>CBDUBY010000122.1:0-10453 GCA_965365505.1 uncultured Pyrinomonadaceae bacterium
TCTACGGAATGCTGTCGAACGGCGCGACGGTTTTGATGTATGAAGGCGCGCCGAATTATCCAGATGTTGATAGATTCTGGGCGATTATCGCCCGCCACAAAGTCAATATTCTTTATACCGCGCCGACGGCAATTCGCACTTTTATCAAATGGGGCGAAGAGTATCCGAACCGACACGATTTATCTTCGCTCAGACTTCTCGGAACAGTCGGCGAGCCGATAAATCCCGAAGCGTGGATGTGGTATCAGCGCGTTATCGGCAAAGGCAAATGTCCGATTGTTGATACGTGGTGGCAAACCGAAACCGGCGCGATTATGATTTCTCCGCTGCCGGGCGCAACGCCGACCGTGCCGGGAACGGCAACCAGACCGTTTCCCGGAATCATCGTTGACATTGTGACCAAAGCCGGAAAACCCGTCGCCGAAAACGAAGGCGGCTATCTGGTCGTTAAACATCCGTTTCCTTCGATGCTCCGCACAATTTGGGGCGACGACGAACGTTACCGAAAAACTTACTGGTCGGAAATCCCGAATGTTTATTTCGCGGGCGACGGCGCGAGGCGCGACGAGCACGGCTATTTCTGGATTATGGGCAGAGTTGACGACGTAATAAATGTTTCCGGTCATCGGCTCGGCACGGCGGAAATCGAATCCGCGCTGGTCTCGCACGAAGCCGTCGCCGAAGCCGCCGTCGTCGCTCGTCCCGACGATTTGAAAGGTCAGGCAATCGCGGCTTTCGTTACGCTTGAAGGCGGACGCGCCGGAAACGATGATTTGAAATCGCAATTACGCGCTCACGTCGCCAAAGAAATCGGCGCATTGGCGAAACCCGATGACATTCGTTTCACCGACGCTTTGCCGAAAACCCGCAGCGGAAAAATTATGCGCCGACTTCTAAGAGAAATCGCGGCGGGCAACCAGATCGCGGGCGACACAACGACGCTCGAAGATTTTTCCGTGCTGGAAAAGTTACGCGAGGACGAAGAATAAAACGACTGACAATTTATATTTTTTTACCGAAAAGCGGCAAAGGAAAATTTTCTCTTGTCGCTTTGATATTTTCTGCATTGTTTGTCCGCGTTACCTGATAGAGAGCAATTCAAATTCTTCCGAGGTAACAATTATGACCAACACAGCGACAACTTACAACGCACAAATTTATATAAAATTTTTCAAAACTTTCTTCGGCTTCTTGCTGATTTTTATTAGTTCTTCGACAAATATCTTCGCCGTTGGAGGCGACGTTGACACGACATTTAAAGCTGGCGTGACCGGTTATTCTTCAACGAACGCCGTGCGCGATGTCGTCGTGCAGCCGGACGGTCGCATCGTTATCGTCGGCGGTTTTACGGTTGTCAACGGCATTTCGCGCAGCCGCATTGCGCGTCTGAACACCGACGGCTCGCTCGATACTTCCTTCAACGCGAGCTTGAACGGCGAAGGGCAAACCATCGTTCTGTTGCCCGACGGAAAAATGTATATCGGCGGCGGTTTCAGCGTTGTCAACGGCGTGGCGCGTTCCTATATTGTGCGATTAAACGCTGACGGTTCGACTGATTCGAGCTTTGGAAGCGTCCTTGGAATCAATAATGCGGTCAATGGAATTGCCGTGCAGCCGGACGGGAAAGTCGTCATCGGAGGTCAATTCGGCACGAGCGGAACGCCTTATTACGTGACGCGGCTCAATCCGAACGGCTCACGCGATTCGGCATTTGACGCGAATCTCGGCGCGGGCGCGAACGGCATTGTTTATGCGGTGACGCGCGGCGCGGACGGGAAAATTTATCTGGGCGGCAGTTTTACGAAAATCAATAATGTCACAGTTCCCGCTCGATTGGCTCGATTGAATGACGACGGAACGATTGACCAGAATTTCAATGCGGGCGGCGCGGGCGCGGACGCGACTGTTTATTCGCTACGACTGCTGGCGGACGGCAAAATTCTGGTCGGCGGTCAGTTCGATTTTTTCAACGCTGCGCTTAGTTACGGTTTGGTCAAGCTCGACGCAAACGGCACAGTTGATGCGGCGTTTTCCACGGCTTTGCGGAACGATACGAAAGTTTTGGATATAGAAATCGGCACGGACGGGAAAATTTACGTCGGCGGACTTTTGCGTGTCCAAATCGGCAGTCTGATACCGTCACGCGAAATCATTCGGCTGAACGCGGACGGCTCGCACGACACAACGTTTAACTATGCAGGCAGCACGTCAAATTTTCGCGCCATCGCCTTGCAGCTCAACGGCGATGTCGTGTACGGCGGAACTTTTGAGTTTATCGGCGCGGAACAGCGCACGACGCTCGCACTTTTGAAACCGGCGGGCGCGCTCGACCAGAATTTCACGCCGGTCATCGGCAAAAACGAAAGCGCGAATACGATTGACGTGCAGCCTGACGGCAGAATTTTAATCGGCGGCAGGTTCGCCGGAGTCAATGACCGCGCCAGCAAAAATTTCGCCCGGCTGAACGCTGACGGCACTTTCGATACCGGATTTAATGTCGGGAAAGGTTTCGATAACGAAGTGTTCGCCGTCGCGGTGCAGTCGGACGGGAAAATTCTCGTCGGCGGTCAATTCACTTTATACAACGACGTTTCGCGCTCGCGGCTTGTGCGCTTGAATCAGGACGGCTCGCTCGACGCAAGTTTTGTCGGGCAAGCCTCCAACACGATTCGTCAAATTCAGGTTTTGCCGAACAATCAAATTCTGATTTCCGGCGTGTTCGACCGCGTGAACAACGTCAATCGCTCGCGCATTGCGCGGCTGAACCACGACGGAACGCTCGACGCAACTTTTAACCCGGAATCAATCAACGGCGCAATCAATACGTTCACCGTGCAAGCGGACGGAAAAATTTTAATCGGCGGTTCATTTAACAGCGTCAACGGCGCGAGCCGTTTATATTTCGCCCGTTTGAACGCCGACGGCACGCACGACGCGGCGTTTGATACGGGCGCGGGTTTCACTAATACAGTCGAAGAAATCCGTATCGTTGCCGATAAAATTCTCGTCGCCGGACAATTTAGTAAATACAATAACGTCGCGGCAAATTTCATCGTTCGCCTGAACAGCGACGGCACGCGCGACGCGAGTTTTAACGCCGGTTCGGGCGCGAGCAGCACCGTTTATACGATTGCCGCACAAACCGACGGGCGCATTCTGGTCGGCGGCACATTCGTTTCGTTCAACGGTATCAGCCGCAATCGGCTGGTGCGTTTGAATCAGGACGGCTCGCTCGATGCGTCGTTCAATATCGGGACGGGCGCGAACAATTACGTCAATGCCGTTGCCGTCCAAACCGACGGGCGAATTTTAACCGGGGGCGATTTCGATTCGTTCAATAACAAAGCCAGCATCGGCATCGCCCGCCTTTCCGCCGGAAGCACGATTCGCTGGACGGGCGCGGCGAATGCGAATTGGTCGGACGCGGCGAATTGGTCGAACGGCGTGCCGACGGCTTCCGACAACGTGATTGTCGAAGCCGGAACGACGAACGCGCCGGTTCTAAACGGTAATCTGAACGTCACGAGTTTGGAAGTTAAAGCCGGGGCGACTTTGCAAATAAATTCCGGCGCGAGTCTGACCGCGCAAGGCATTAACAACGACGGTCAAATCAACGGCGGCGGAACATTAAATCTCGCTGGAGTTTCGATGGTCAATAACGGCACGATTTCCGTCGCTGAAGTTAAAACGACGACGGGCGGCGCAAAATCTCTAAGCGGTGCGGGCAGTTTTGCGAACAATGTTTTCCGCATAGAAAATGGAACGCAATTGCGGCTTGACGGCGACCACGCTTTTGAAAGCATTTCAATTTCGAGCCAAAGTAATTTCAATATCACCTCGCGGACGATTCGCCTGCGCGGTGCGGGGCAAGCCATCGTAGGCAGTTTGCAGACGAATTTCAGCACTGTGATTTATGAAGGAACCGCGCCGCAAAATCTATCAGCCAGCGATTCGCTGACTTACTATAATTTGGTTTTGAACAATCCGGCGGGATTTTTGCCGCCGAATACGGGCAACGTCAGTGTCGTAGGAACGCTCAATCTGCAAAATGGATTGCTCAATATGGGAACGCAGACGCTCACGGTCGGTCAAAATTCAAATTGGCTGCGAACCGGCGGCTACGTCGTCGGCAAAATGCAGAAGTTCTACGACCAGCCGGAAAGTTATACTTTTCCCGTCGGCACGGCAAACGGCTATTCGCCGGTGACGATAAATGTGACGAGCGGAACGCCGATTATAACGGCAAAGGCGACACAAAATTCGCATCCGTTTATGAACCCCGCGAAATCTCTGCAGCGCTTTTGGACGCTTCAGTCAAATGACACTTTCTCGGCTGACTTGACGTTCCAATACATCGACGCGGACGTTGCCGGAAACGAATTGAATTATCGCGTCACGACCATTAGCGGCGGCGACCCGCAGCCGTTACCGAACAATTGCCCGGCAATTTGCGTTGACGCGGCGAATAACACGGCGACGATTTCGGGCGTGACCAATTCTTCCGATTGGAGTTTGAGCGACGTATCTTCGCCGACAAGCGCGCCGGCGAATTTGGGCGGGCGCGTTCGTCAATCGAACAATCAGCCGATTGGCGGAGTTTTATTGACGGCAATCAGCCAAACTGGACAATCGCGGACGACGACGAGCGACGCGAGCGGCAATTATAATTTCGCAGAAATGACGACCGGCGCGGCTTATACGGTGACGGCAAGTTTGAACGGCTATAATTTTGCCCCTGAGGCGCAATTCGTCAATCACACGGGCGATCGCGACGACGTAGATTTTGTCGCCGCACCCGCAAACGCTCGCCGCGCGATTAACGATTTCGACGGCGACGGGCGCACCGACATCGCCGTTTTCCGTCCGGCGGAAGGCAATTGGTATATCTGGCAGTCAGGCTCGAACAGTTTGCGCGTCGTCAATTTCGGCGCGGCGTCCGACCAACTCGTCGCAGCGGATTATGACGGCGACGGCAAAACCGATGTGGCAATTTTCCGCGCCGGAAGTTGGTATATGCGCCAAAGTTCGGGCGCGGGCGAAATCCGCGCTGACAACTTCGGACAAGCGGACGACGTTCTCGTTCCGGCTGATTATACGGGCGACGGCAAAGCGGATTTGGCGGTTTTTCGTTCGGGAGTTTGGTTCATTAAACAAAGCGAAAACGGGCAAATGAAAACAGTTAATTTCGGTTCGCCGACCGACAAAGCGATGCCCGCCGATTACGACGGCGATGGAAAAGCTGATGTCGCCGTTTACCGCTCAGGCGTTTGGTATGTTCTTCGCAGTTCGGATAACCAAATGCAAGCTGTCAGTTTCGGCGCGGAAACTGATGTGCCTTTCGCGGCTGATTATACGGGCGACGGTAAAGCCGATTTTGCAGTTTTTCGTTCGGGAATTTGGTTCGTCAAAACAAACGGCGCAGAATTCGATTCCGTTGAATTTGGCGCGGCGAGCGATACGCCGCTAAAAGGCGATTTCGACGGCGACGGTCGCGCCGACATCGCGGTTTTTCGCGGCGGCACCTGGCACATTCAACCGTCAGCATCAGCGTATCGCTCAATGCAGTTTGGCTTGCCGACTGACCGGCTTTTATCAAGTCCCCACGATAAATCGCGGGGCTATTAAGAGAAGTCCCTGCGGGACAAACTGACGAAGCATTACATTTGGTTAACTTCCAAATCGTTTTGGACCTTGCTCAATTACAGTAATCTGTTCGATGATTTAAATAAAAAGAAGCTCGAAAAATTAATTTTTCGAGCTTCTTTTTATTTTTCCGCCAAACGAAACCGGTCAATTAATTGATCCCAACATCGGTCGGCAATCCGAAATAAATTTCTTTCACCGTTCGGTCGCCGGAGTTTTGGATTGACCAAAGCCCGTTGTTAAAAACGGTTTTGTCTGCCCGACCATCGCCGTCGTAATCGCCGACGATTGATTTATCTTTGCCGGTGCCGAATTGTGCGGCTTCAAATGCAGTCGCGCTGTTCATGATATACCAGTATCCGTTTCTAAACTGAGCAATGTCGTCAATTCCGTCGCCGTCATAATCAGCGGAAACCGGAACGTCCGTCGCCAAGCCAAACTTAGCCGAGGAAAATCTGTTGTCCAAACTATACCGCATAAACCAGGTTTCCTCTGACGGTCGGTAAACTGAAACGTCCGATTTGCCGTCGCCGTCGAAATCGCCTGTAATCGGCGCATCCGTTTCAGCACCGAAAAACTTCGCATCAAAAGTGCTGTCCGAACTTCGATAAATATACCAGTAACCGTTTCGATAAACGGCAATGTCAGTTCGTCCGTCGCCGTCATAGTCCGCAGGAACTAATTTGTCACCAGCCTGTCCGAAGCGCTCGGCGCGAAGACTTTGAGTTTCCGATTGCCAGATATACCAAACGCCTTCGGACGGGCGGAACACGGCGAAATCTGTTTCACCGTCGCCGTCGTAATCTGCCGCCACCGGAACATCGGTGCTTAAACCGAAATTGAAAACGCGGATTTGTGAATCCCTTGATTTCAGAACATACCAGGTGCCGCTCGACGGACGGAAAACCGCGATGTCGCTTTTACCGTCGCCGTCGAAATCGTTTTTCGGACGGTAGACTTTAGGCATTAAACTAAAGTTTTGTCCGGTCGCCTCATCTAATAGATTGACGATACTGGTTGCCGGACTAAAGGAATACTTGCTGCTCAGCGGCTGTATAATATAAGTTTTACCGACAGGTTTATTTTCAAAAACATAATTTCCGCTCGCGTCGGTGCGTGTAAAAGCCTTTAAATTCGAGTCGGTTTCAATCAGCACGATTAGCGTATCTCGAATCGGATTGCCTTCTAAATTTAGTGAACCGGATATGTTTGCGCTGGCGGCAGTCGGTCCGGCTATGAATGGCACATTCGCCGTCTTTATTACCAAACTTTCAAAACCGGCGTTATCAATGACCACATATAGAAAAGGAACCGTTACCGTTCCGGGCTTCGGGTCAACTAAAATCGCTTGCGTCGGATTGCCGCTTGTGTTTGCCGGAATTATCAAGTTGGTCGGGAAATTTCCTGAGTTATATTGCGTTCCGTTAATGGTTATGGTCGCCGCGTTGCTCGGAAACGCAGTGATGCGAATGCTGGAAACTGTTCCCGGAGCCGAGTCACTCGCCGTAAAAATCGCCGGATCAACCGGAACGCTGACCGAACCGCCCGGATCCGTTCGACTCGATTGAGAACCGTTATTCGCCACCGGACGCTGCTCGATGCCGAAATTGGCGTTGGTCACGGCGACTGTGCTGATTGTTACGGGCAGCAATCCGTTGACAAGCGCGTCATTGCCCGCGCCCGCGCCCAGATTTTCGCCCGTGTTGACCCAGTTGGCGGGCAATGCCGATGCCGGCGCAGGACTCGATTCGACACCTTGCGTAGTGCTTATTTGAACACTGTAACTTCCTGCGAAGGCGGCGGGAAAAGTGTAAGTTCCGTCTGCCGCGACCGTCGCCGTCGTCACGACGTAATTGTTTGCATCCAGCAAATTGGCATATAACTGTGTTCCGCCCGGCGATCCTATTCCTGTGCCGTTAACCGTTGAATCTGTCAGACCGTTCACATCATTGAAAACCGTTCCGCTCAAACCGATGGCGGCAAACTGTTTCTGAAAATCAATTTGACAAGACAAATTTAGTGAACCGTATCTGGCTGAGGAAGCCGAAGAGGTCGTATTGCAAGTCGAGATATTACCGGCAGTCGTAAAAGAATACGTCCAATTCAATTCGCTGACGTTCAAATATAGAGCGGCGTTAGCGTATTCCTTTCCGATACCGATGTTCGGCTGATTGGTTATCGGACCTGAGATGACATTTCCCGCCTGAATTTGAGTCGTTCCGTTGCTGGTCAAGACTTGATTTAATGCCGACGAATAAACCACAGATTCATTGAGATTAGTTCCGCAAACACTGCCTCCGTCATTGTCAATTGTGGTTGCCGCTACGCTGATTACTTTCGGCGTCGAGGTTCCGGTCACTACAAATTGAATTCGGTAAGTAATGCTTCCCGTCCATTTAGTTGAAATATTTAAATATCTTAAAGATTCTTGATTAATATTCGGCTGTAAATTTCCGTCAAAACCGGCTGTTCCGGCAGGAACATCAGCATCGGAGAAATTTGTTTGATCCGAATCCTGATTATTGCTGTAACTGACTACCGTGACGAGCGCGTCGAGCACAGTTCCGTCCGGTGCCATCCCGACATTCGCATATCTGTAGATTACTCCGACCGTATTGGTAGTTCCTGAAAATACAGTTCGAGAAGCGTTGTTAAAATTAATTGCGGTAACGGACGCGCCGTTACAAGAAGCGGCTTCAGGCGCAAAAAGGGATGCATTCCTGTTGCAATTTGTGGTTAGGTTATTGATTGATATTAAAGATTGTGCGGTTATTGAAACAGCACAAATAAAAACGGTGAATAGAACCGAAACTAATTTCATTTAATTGTTTACTCCTGAATGGTAGATTGTCCGGCAGGTTGAACAAACCGGTGGGCATTGTAATAGGGATTATAGTGTTGATTTTGGAAATTAAGACTTGAGTTTTACAAACAAATTATTCACTAAATTTGTCATAAATAATTCCATTAAACAAAGTACAACATAGTGCAAAGAATAACAAGCTAGAGATTTATTTTTTGATGAATGATTTAATTGCTTGTCCGGGCAATAAAGTCGCTGAAACCAGTCAGATAAAGATTCAAATTAAGCTCGACAACATAGACGATTCGTTTGAACCCGATGCCGAAATGAGCGTTTACCGCATCATTCAGGAAAATTTAACCAACATCCTCAAACACTCCGCAGCGACCAAAGCGCAAGTTATACCCAAGAGAAGCGATTCTTAACGATTTTGATTTCCGAAGCAAACTGCGATGGATTTAAATGTCGGCGGCTAAACCGGAAATCAGCGACGAGTTTTTCGTCAGCCATCGCACAATTATGCGGATGAACCGACTGAAGGCGACCCGGCGAATCTTCGGCAAATATCCAAACGCGAAGAGTTTGCTGGTGACGCAGTATAACGACCGCGAGCTGCGCGAAGCCGCGTCGGAAGCCGGAGCGTATGGATTTGTTTTGAAAAAAGGTTTATCTGAACTGCACCGATTTCTCGTCGCGCCGGTCGAACAGCTTCAAAAAATTCTTGCTAAAGATGAATCATTGACACTTTTCACGGACAAATCTCGTTTAGACAGATAGAGGATAACAGTCTGTTCGCCTGAAATAAGCAACTTAACCTTTGATTAAGAGAGTCGGCGGGTAAATTTTAAGGGCAGATTAGTGAAGACCTATGATAAAGTAGCGGTGAATCTCTAATCGGACAACAATTAAATAAAGTCTGTGCATAAATCATCGCGCAGCGATGTGCTGAATTGAACTGTGTCTTTTAAGGCATTCAAATAAAGCAAATCAAGGCGCGCGTCGCCTCAGCGACGACGGCTCAATTCAAACAACCGCTCACACGGTAAAAACAAAGCCTTTATTTATGCACAGGCTTCATTTAAATCATCCGGCTCTGACGGCTATGTCAACAAAATGCGGCAAATTCTATTTCACGTATTGAACACAAAAATTTTGAGGAACTAAAGATGTATAAAAACAATCGAATCGCGGCAATTCTATTTTAATCGTCGGCTTGGCATTTGGCAATCAAGTGTTTGCTCAAAACAGCCCCGTCACGAAAGCGGCGATGAAGAAAGCCGGTAAATCAAAAGCCAACAAGAAGCGCGTCGTCAAAACGAAAAAGAAAGGCAAGGCGGCGAAGAATGACGATGAAGCGGTTAAATTCGGCGATGTTTCCGTGATGCCGATGACCTATCACGGCGTTTCGGCTTCGCTCGAAGAACTCGCGCGGCGGAAAGTGCCGGAGGTGGTGCCGGACGCGGAAGAATTGCTGCGTAAAACTAAACCGAAAGATTTCTTGCTGGACGACGGCGTGGTCAATCGAGAACCGCTGTCCGCGGAAAGCATCCAAACCGCGCCGACAGCGCCGCTCTCGGCGACGCGCGGCGTGAATTTTGAAGGTCTCGGCAGCGGTTTGTCGGGTTTTACCGTCACCGCCGTGCCGCCGGACACGACGCTGGCGGTCGGTCCGAATCACATCGTGCAGTGGGTCAACAAACAGTATGCGGTTTTTAATAAAAGCGGCACGCTGCTGCTCGGTCCGGTCAACGGCAACACGCTTTTTGCCGGGTTGGGCAACGGCTGCGAAACAAGTAATAGCGGCGACCCGATTCTGCAATACGACCGTTTGGCTGACCGCTGGATTCTCAGCCAGTTTGCCATCGCCGCTCAACCTTATCTGCAATGCATCGCGGTTTCGACCACGAACGACCCGACCGGCACTTATTATCGCTACTCGGTTAATTTCGGCGGCAGACTGAACGATTACGGAAAGTTGGGCATTTGGACTGACGCTTATTACACTTC
>CBDUBY010000123.1:0-10370 GCA_965365505.1 uncultured Pyrinomonadaceae bacterium
GCTGAAACGGCGCGGCGCACGTCGCCGGAAAATCTTTTTGTTTCCGCCGAAAAGTCTTTTGCCGTTTCCGCCAGCAAATCCGGTCGCGCCGCTATTCGGTCGGCTTCTTTAGCGAATCGGTCGGCTTCAGTCAGAAATGCTCCCGAAGTTTTCAAAGATGCCTGCGCTTCGGTCGAAAATTCCTTCGCCCTCTGCGAAAACGCACTTGAGTCGGCGGCGAATTTTCTCGCTTCTTCGACGTTCATCGTCGTTTGCTCGGCAATCGCGCCGATTTTGGCGACGTACCTGTCGGTTGTCGCGGCGAAACTTTTCGATGCCGCGCCGACGGCAATCGCGCTTTCGACGCTCGAACGCGCGCCACCGCTAAATTTTTCCTTTAACTGCGTCGCCGTCGCTTCGGGAATTCTTTTGCCCGGTTGAATGATGTTCGCCAAACCCAGACCGATGATGACCGAGAGTGCCGAAATAACCAGTGAATAGCCGAAAGATTTGAAGCCGATGCGCCCCAACTTGCGAATATCGCCGATGCCCGCGACGCCGACAACCAAGGACGCGAAAACGAGCGGCACGACAATCATCAAAAGTAAATTCAAAAATAATTGTCCAATCGGGCGTGTGAAATTTTCGACCGTCCAGACAATCCACGGATTACCGCCGCCCAAAGTCCAGTTGACGATTAAGCCGCCGAGAACGCCGACGAGCAAGCCGATTAGAATTTTCGTATGCAGAGCCATTCCTTTCGGCTGGTCGGGCGTGTGATCGTCCAAATCGGTTTGCAGTTCGCGTTCAAAAGCGTCTTCGGAAAGTTTTTTGTTTTCTTCGCTCATTTAGATTTTTCCTTTAAGTTTTCGTTCGGATAAAACTGTCTGCTCTGGTTTTTGATGAACTCTATTAAACTTCAATTTCGGTGATTAACAAAATGGATTCGGTTGTTTTGCCGGTTAGCTTCGGAAACGCTTTGCGAGATTGCGCCGGTGCGCGATAATCTTTTTGTCATGAACGCACTGGAAAAATTCTTTGCCGCCGCGACCGAAGCGGTTGACGCTCAACTCGATGAATTGATTCCGTCAACCGACCGCGAACCGACGAACCTAAACGCGGCGATGCGTTGGAGCGTGTTTGCGGGCGGCAAACGCTTTCGTCCCGCGCTTGTTTTCGCGGTTGGCAACACTTTCGGAGCAGCGGACAAGGATTTAATTCAAACGGCGGCGGCAGTCGAGATGATTCACGCTTATTCGCTTATTCACGACGATTTGCCGGCGATGGACGACGACCGCTTGCGTCGCGGACGTGAAACCTGTCACGTTAAATTCAATGAAGCAACGGCGATTTTGGCAGGCGACCTTTTGCAAACTCTAGCATTTCAATCAATCGCCGAAGATGAAAATTTGTCAGCAGATATTCGGGTGAAATTGATTGCCGAACTCGCTCGTTCAGCCGCGCAAATGGTTGATGGTCAGCAGCTTGATCTGGAAGCCGAAGGAAGAAAAGTTTCGATTGCCGAACTCGATCAAATTCACCAAAATAAAACCGGCGCAATGATTTCAGTCTCGGCGCGTTCCGGCGCGATCATCGCCGGAACCAGCGAAAACGAATTAAGCGCGATGACAATTTATGCCGAAAAACTCGGCTTGCTGTTTCAAATCACCGACGACGTTCTCGACGCGACGCAGACGACGGAAATTTTAGGCAAAACGGCAGGCAAAGACGCGCAAGCCGAAAAAGCGACTTACGTTTCGTTATACGGTTTGGAAAAAGCGCGTGAGTTAGCCGAAGACACAAATCACAAAGCAGTTAACGCGCTGCGCGAAATCGAAAAGGACACGACTTTACTCGAAAATTTGGCTGATTTTATCTTGAATCGCAGTAGTTAGAACGAAAAACGGTTTGCATAACCGCGCGGCGTTTGGAAGCGCCGAACAGCATAATTCGTTGTAAAATCGCCGCCGCGATTTGTTATAATCCGAAATGCGCGGAATGTTTACCCGATTCCGACTTTCCTTTCAACTGGTTTAATCGAATGAATTCGCCTGCCGTCAATCCGAAAAATCTCTGGAAACCGTTTCTCGTCGCGGCGTCGCTGGCGTTTCTGTATGCCGATGTTTTGACCAAACTCGGACGCGATTGGTGGACGGACGAAAATTATTCGCACGGTCTGCTAGTTCCGTTTGTCATCGGCTATATCGTTTATCTGGAATTTGACCGGCTGAAAAATGCGGCTGGCAAACCGCTAATTTGGATTGGCGGCGCGTTGGTTTTGCTTGCGCTCTTGATGCTTTTGGGCGGAACTTTAGGCGCGGAATTATTCGCGCAGCGTATTTCTCTGGTCGTGATGCTGACGGGAATCGTCGTTTATTTTTTCGGCGCGGCAATTTTGCGTCTGCTCGTCGTGCCGTTCGCGTTGCTTCTTTTCGCTATACCGATTCCGCAAATCATTTTCAACCGCATCGCGTTTCCGCTGCAAATTTACGCTTCGCAGATGGCGGTTTGGGGCATTAGGATTTTTGAAGTTCCGTCAATTCGCAAAGGCAATGTCATCGAGATTTTGCCGAACGGCGCGACGCAGATTATCGCGCTCGAAGTCGTCGAAGCGTGCAGCGGAATTCGTTCGCTGATGACGCTCGTGACGCTCGCCCTTGTGCTGGCTTATTTTACGAGCGAGAGAAATGAAACGAACGAAGATCGCCCGCTTGCTTTTCTGAAAAATTTCGATTTCTGGCGAGCGATCGTTTTAATGCTCTCGGCGATTCCGATTGCGATTTTCACGAACGCGGCGCGGGTCACGGCGACCGGCGTTTTAACTTATTATTACGGCAAACGCGCGACGGAAAGCGTCTGGCACGACGCTTCGGGCTGGCTGGTCTACGTCGCGGCGTTGGGTTTGCTGTTGTTCGTGAATTTTATCTTAAAGAAATTTCAACGCAAAAGCCGTGAAGAACTACAGAAGGAACAAATTGAAAATCAACCGGTGACAACCTTCTCGATTATTGACGTATTTCCGCACTACAGAAACTCCGCATTATTTTTAATAACCGTTTTATTATTCAGCGGCGTTTTCATTAACTGGTTTCAGCAGCGCGGCGAAGCTGTGCCGCCGCGCAAAGATTTGTCGGAAATTCCCGCGCAAATCGGCGAATGGCGACAAAAGGGCGGCGAAATTCGCTTTGGCGCGGCGACCGAATCGGTTCTTCGCACGACCGATTACACAATGCGCGAATTTGTCGCGCCCGACGGACGATTGGCGAATTTGTATATCGGTTATTATGCTTCACAGCGGACGGGCGCGACTTATCACAGCCCGCAGAATTGTTTGCCGGGCGCGGGATGGGTGATGACCGCACCCGAATACGTCGAAATTAAATCGCCGTCGGGGAAAACTTTTACGGCGAATAAATTCATTATCGAAAACGGTGTCTACAACGAAGTGATGATTTACTGGTATCAAGGTCGCGGGCGTTACACGGCGAGCGAATACACCGACAAAATCAATACGATTTGGGACAGCGTGTTGAGAAGAAGAAGCGACGGCGCGATGGTGCGCGTGATGACGAGCGTCGGCAGCTCCGAGCGGGAAGCGACGGCAAAAGCGATTGATTTAGCCGCGCAAACGGCGGATAAACTGGCGGACTTTGTGCCCGAATAAAAATCGTCGGAAAAAGTGTTTGATTTTCAAAAAAATTGGAGTATAATCACAACTTCCCCGAAAAGGTAATAAGAACCATTGATAGTTTCAGTAATTTTTGAAACGGCTTTCCCCTTGCCGCGAGAAATTCAAAACACGAGGACAAAATTTTCTGAAATAGTGAGTTGATTACCCGTTTTTTCTGAATGCCAATAAATAATTGGTTGATGACAAAGTTAAAAAGTTGGCTTGCCAACCCGAACAATTTGAAAATTGAATTTTGTTTTCTTACAGTCTTTCGCGAAGAAATTGCCCTTTCCCGCGACGGGATTTAACAAGATGCGTTTCGCGCCCCGCGAGTTTCTTCAAGTCAATGCCCTGACTGCTCAAACTTAGAAAGGCGCGAAACATTCAATTTTATAATCGTATTAAGAGTATGAGAGAGTGCCGAATAGTTTATTTCAGATTCCTGACGCTGCTTGCCTTGCTGGGCATCTGCCTCGCTTTCACCGCGTGCAGCAGCCAATCCAAACAAAAACACATCGCTCGCGGCGAAGAGTATTTGCAAAAGCGCAAATTTCAGGAAGCCGTAATGGAATTTCGCGCCGCCGCCGATATTGATAAATCGTCGGCTGAAGCGCATTGGGGATTGGCGCGTTCGTTTGAAAATCTCGGACAGTTCGGCGAAACCGTCGAAAATCTGCGCCGAACCGTCGAATTAAACCCGGAAAATCTCGAAGCCAAAACCAAGCTCGGCAACTACATTCTACTCGGACAGCCGCCGCAAATCGGCGAGGTCGAAAAAATTCTCGAAGAAGTTTTCGCCCGCGATCCCAATTTCATCGAAGCGCACGTTCTAAAGGCAAGTCTGTTCGCCGTCCAGAAAAAATCAGAAAAGGAAATTCTCGACGTTTTGAATCACGCCGTTTCGCTCGATCCGAACCGGACGGAATCTTACGTCAGTTTGTCGCGTTTTTTGATGAAGCTTGACCGCCGACAGGAAGCCGAGCAAACGATTCAAAAGGGAATTTCGGTTAATCCGAATGCGGCGGTCGGTTATCTCGAATACGGAAAATATCTAACCTTTACCGAACGCGCGCCGCAAGCCGAAGCGCAATACAAACGGGCGATTGAAGTCGAGCCGGCGAGCATCGAGGCGCATGAAACGATTGCCGAATTTTACACGGGACAAAATCAACTTGAACGAGCTGAGCAATCTTATCAGGAGCTGGTTCGGGTGCAGGAAAACAGTTCGGCGAGTCGGATGAAGTTGGGCGATTTTTACGCTCGCATCAACCGCGAAGACGATGCTATCGCCACGTTCAGCGAGATTGTCGCGGAAACGCCGGAATATGCCCGCGCGCGCTACCGTTTAGGCGAAATTTATCTCGACCGCAAAGAAAATCAAAAGGTCATCGAACAGACCGAAGAACTCTTAAAACTTAACGATAATGATGCGGAAGCGTTTATGCTTCGCGCCCGCGTTCGTGTGCAGGAAAATAAAGCCGACGAAGCGGTCAAGGATTTAGAAGAAGTTTTGAAAAAACAGCCGAGCCAGAAAAACGCGCTTTTTTATATGACGCAGGCGCGGCTCGCGCTCGGACAAATTGACCAAGCACGAGCGTTTATCGGCGATCTGGAAAAATATCATCCGACCTTTTTGAAAACGAAACTGCTGAAAATTCAGGCGAGCTTCTCAAACGGCGAACCAGAAAACGCTTTGCGGCAGGCAAACGAACTGCTCGACGCGGTGAAGAAATCTTACCCGAACGCCGATAATACCGAACAGGCTTTATTGGAATTGCAGTTTCGCGCTCTGACGGCTCGCGGGTTGGCGAATCTCGAACTCGGAAAACTCGTCGAAGCCAAAACGGATTTACAAACGGTGCAAACCAAGTCGCCGAATTCTTCCGCCGCGATGGTCAATCTGGCGAAGGTTTTTATTGCCGAGAAGAATCCGGCAGCGGCGACCGATTTATACGAACGCGCGCTTACAAGCGACGCGAAAAATTTCGATGCGCTGAGCGGTCTGATAAACGTGCTGTCCAGACAAAAACAATTCGATGCGGCGCACCAGAAAATCAATCAACAGATTGAAGCGAACGCCGGACGAAAAGATTTGCTGCCTGCTTTATATTATCTGAACGCAAATGTTTTCACGGCGCAGAAAAACTCCGAATCAGCCGAAGCGGAATTGAAAAAAGCGATTGAAATTGACGATACATATTTGCCCGCATATTCGTCTTATGCCTCGATTCTGACGGCGCGAAACCAAACCGGCGAGGCAATCGAACAATACAAAAAGGTCGTCGAACGAAAGCCGTCTGCCGCCGTTCACACTTTAATCGGAATGCTCGAAGAAGCCGTCGGCAACTCGGCGGAAGCCGAAAAAAATTATCGCCGCGCTTTGGAACTCCAACCCGATTCGCCGATTGCCGCCAACAATCTGGCGTGGCTGATTGCCGCCAACGGCGGAAATCTCGATGAAGCCTTGACGCTCGCGCAGGCGGTCGTTAACAAAAACCAAACTATTTCCGGTTATTACGACACGCTCGGCTGGATTTACTTCAAAAAGGAATTGTATTCGCCCGCCGTCGAGCAGCTGAAAAAAGCGGTTGCTTTGGACGAATCGCAGGCGAATCGCAGCGGCGTTAGTGCAAATTCGGCTTATCGTCTGCGACTCGGAATGGCACTCGCTTCGGCGGGCGATAAACCGTCGGCGCGAAAGGAAGTCGAAATTTCTCTGCAAAACGGACGCAGTTTGAGCGAAAAGGAAACGCAGGATGCGCGAAATTTGCTGGCGAGTTTATAAATACTAAACATGTTCACATTATTTGAAGCAGCGAATGACAATTTGTTTTTGGGCTTTATACCCGAATCGCTCGGTTTGTTGCTTTTCGGTGTTGTGTTGATTGCGTCTGCGGTCAGTTTGCGCTGGTTTTTTAACCGCAGCAAAAAGGCGAAAAAAGAAGCTTTTGCCGATGATTCGCACGTTACCGTCAATTGATTGAATAGACAAATTAGACTAGCGAGATAAAAAGATGAGCATAGAATTTAGACAAAGAACGGCGGGCGAATTTATCAATATGCTGAAGCGGCGCAAGTGGCTGATTCTGATGCCCGTGCTGACGATGACGGCGGCAATCGGCTATGTCGTTTATAAACTGCCGAGCGTTTACGAATCGAAAACTTTGCTGACCGTTAAGCCGCCGCAGATTTCCGACAGAGTCGTGCAGTCTTTGACTGATGAAGATTTGACGCAGCAGCTTCAAACGATTAATCAGGAAGTTTTATCTCGCTCGTCGCTTGAGCCGATGGTGGCGAAATACAAACTTTTTCAACTGGAAAAAGATTCGGGAATGGATATGGCTCTGATTGTCGAGCGAATGCACAAAAACATCGTCGTCGAACCGGAACGCAACGACGACGACCGCAAAGTCGCCGCCTTTAGAATCACTTACCGCGACCGCTCGCCCGAAGCCGCCAGAAATGTGACGGCGGAACTCGCCAGCAAATACGTTAACGCGCAGGTCAACGCTTCGACGCAGACGGCGGAAACGACCAGAGAATTTATTGACAATCAACTGAATCAATCGAAAGCTAATCTTGATACTTTGGAAAAACAGCGTTTGGAAACGATGATGCAGAACGTCGAAACTCTGCCCGATTCGTCGCAAGGGTTGATTGCTCAATTATCTGGACTGCGCCAGCGCGAGCAAACAATCGCCAAAGAAAAAGAAACATTGATTACCGAGCGCGGACGCGCTCAGGACAGAATTCGTTCGCTCAACAGCCAAGCCCGGCTCATCGAAGATTTCGGCGAAAAGGAAACGCAGGAAGCGATGGACAACGCGACGAAAATCGAAGACACGCCGGCTTACAGCTCGCTCAAATTAAAACGCGCCGAGCTGACCGCGAAGCTCGAAAATTTGAAACTGAGTTTCAAAGAAAAACACCCGGAAGTTATCAAGGCGCAAAACGATATTAAAAAACTCGACGACGAAATCGAAGATTTGCGAAAAAATTCGGCGGCGCGCGTAAAAACCGCTTCGGTTTCCATCACGCGCAAAAGCGAGATGCAAAAGAAAAATCTCGAAATCGAACGCCAAACCGTCGAAAGCCAAATCGCGCAGATTGATTCGCAGATGCAGTTCAAAGACGAAGAACTCAGGCAAAACGCCGGGCAGATTTCGATTCTGGAATCGAAAATCAATCAAATCCCGAACGTCAAAGTCGCGCTCGAAGGCATCAACAATCAATATCAATCAGCAAAGACGACTTATGACGATTTGTTGAAAAAACGCAACGACGCGAGCTTTTCGGTTGACCGCGCGGCGAACGCGCAGGGCGAAACGATTCGCGTTCAAGACCCGGCGAATCTGCCGTCGTCGCCCGTCGCGCCGAAACGCGCGATGCTGACGGCGATGGGCGGAGGAATAGGTTTGGTTCTCGGATTATTTCTGGCGGCTTTGTTTGAATTGCCGCGCGTTTTGAAAATTCAAAATATCGAAGACGCCAAGCATTACACGGGCTTGCCGATTCTGGCATCGGTTCCGCCGCTGCATTCGCACAGCGAAAAAGCCTGGCTCAGACGCTCGCATTATTTGAAAGTTTTGGCGGGCGCGGCGGCGGCAATCGCCGTCATTCCGTTGATTGTGATGGCACTGCAAGCCTCGCGTGTTTTCGAGCGCGTGGTTTCTTAGGCAAATTATTTAGCCACCGAGGACACAGAGAAAGACAGAGAAAAACAAGATAAACAGGATGAAGAGAATTTACACGATAAAAGGAAAATTTGGTTTTTGCACTGATTTTTCTCTCTCTGTGTTCTCTGTGTCCTCGGTGGCTAATTTCTTAAATATAAGAGGCAAAAATGTATAAAGAATTTTTTGGTCTACAAGACACGCCGTTCACCCTAACGCCCGATCCGCGTTTTATCGTGTTCACGCCGAGCTACAACGAAGTTCTGGCGAGCCTTTATTACGGGTTGGAGAACGCGAAAGGATTAATCGTTTTGACGGGCGAAGTCGGCACGGGAAAAACGACCGCGCTGCGCTGGATTCTGCGGCGGCTCGATTCGAGCGTTTTGGCGGCGTATATTTTTAATCCGCGTCTTTCGATTGACGAATTTTATCATCACGTCACGCAGATGCTCGGCATTAAGGATTGGACGAACAAAGCCGAACTTTTAACCGAAATGGGCAGAGTTTTAGAAGATCGTCATCGCCGAGGGCTTCGCACCGTTTTGATTATTGACGAAGCGCACGAACTTTCCGATTACGTTCTCGAAGAAATTCGTCTGCTGATGAACTTTGAATCGGACAACGCCAAGCATTTGCAAATCGTTTTGACCGGACAGCCTGAATTGCGCGAGAAATTAAATCAGCCGGGTTTGCGCCAGCTCAAACAGCGCGTCGCTCTGCGCTGCAATATGCATTCGCTGCCGAATGTTGATGAAGTCGAGCGTTACATTACGGAACGACTGTTAATCGCCGGTTCAGACCAGCCGAACATTTTCACGCCGGGCGCGATTGATTTCATTTTTCAATGTTCCGAAGGCATTCCGCGTTTGATTAATAATTTGTGCGACAACTCGCTGCTCACGGCTTACGCGGCAGGCGATTCGGTAGTTAGCCGACAAGTCGTCGAAGAAGTCGCCGAAAATCTCGATTTGCTGCCGCGCAACGAACAGCTTCTGGCGAGCGAAAAACCAATCGAAAAAATTTCGTCCGGCGGAATTTTGACCGCCGAAGCCCGCGAGGAAATGTGGCAAAACCAGGCTCGCGCTGAAGCAGTCATCAAGCCGAGAAATGTGCAGCCGCAGCCGGTAAACGTCAAAACAAACGGAAATGGAAACGGCTCTAAAAAAATCAAACCGTTCGATGACTCGGACGATGAGATTCTGGAAATCAAAGAAGTCGGCGGATTTTATTAAACGAGTCGAGAATCGAAAGTATGAGCATCCTGAGAGCATTACAAAAAAACAAATCGGAGCAGCCGAATAATAAAGTTGAAACCGCTACGACAGCGGCGGCAAACGTCGTGCCTTTTGAGAGAAACGGCAGACGCGCCAACAAGCCGCCGGAACTTTTCGCGGAAAAGGAACTTAAAATCGGAACTCCAACAACTTCGGCGTTCAATGGGCAGTCGGATTCTTTAATCGGGAAGGCACTCCCTGATTTGGAAGTTAAGACAACTGCCGGGGCAACTTTGAACGCCGTCGCTCTTACGCCGCCGGTTGAGACACGCTTCCACGATTTCGCATCGTGGAGCGTCGAAGCCGAGCGCGTCGAGCCGCGTCTGGTGACAATCACGCATCCGCACTCGACTTACTGCGAGGAATATCGCAGTCTGCGAACGCAGATTCTGCACAAAAGCCAGCGTCAGAAATTACAGTCAATCGTCGTCGCCAGCATCAATCCGTCGGAAGGAAAATCCATTACCGCGCTCAATTTATCGTGGCTGCTCGCGCAAACCGACGGCGTGCGGGCATTGATTATTGACAGCGATTTGCGGATGCCGAGTTTGACCGATTATCTGGGAATCGAAACCGATAAAGGCTTGTCGGATATTTTGTCGGACAAGGCGACGCTCAAAGAATCAATTATTCGTCTTGAACCTGCCGGACTTCATCTGCTTCCGGGCGGCGAAGCCAGAAGCGATGTCGCCGAATTGATTTCCGGTCCGAAGTTCAAAGAAATTCTGCGCGAAGCCAAAGAGATGTTCGATTACGTCATTATTGACGCGCCGC
>CBDUBY010000124.1:0-10340 GCA_965365505.1 uncultured Pyrinomonadaceae bacterium
ATTCTGATTTTTACAGTTTTAGTCGTTTCGTTTATAACTTTGAATATGGAAACTATCGCGCAAAATATGCCGCCGCTCGTTGACCGCGAATTGTTTTTCGGCAACCCGGAAATCGCCGGAGCGCAAATCTCGCCCGACGGCAAGCATATCGCTTTTATTAAACCTTTGAACGATGTGCGAAACATCTGGGTCAAAGGAGTTGACGAACCTTTTGACAAAGCCAAGCCGTTGACCGAGGAAAAGAAACGTCCCGTCGGCGGATTTTTCTGGAGTTGGGACAACAAAATTTTGTTCGTCAAAGATAATGACGGCGACGAGAATTTCAACGTCTGGTCAATCAATCCGGCAGCCGCGCCGGAGAAAGGCGCGATTGTGCCGAAGGCGAGAAATTTAACCGAAGCAAAAGATGTGCGGGCAGTTATTTATGCGGTTCCCCGAACCGAGCCGGATTTTATTTATATCGGCATCAACGACCGTGACAAAGCCTGGCACGATTTATACAAAATTCAGATTTCGACCGGGCAGAAAACGCTGCTGCGGGAAAACAAAAATCGTCTTGCGTATTGGGTTTTCGACAATCAGGACAAACTGCGCCTCGCGGTCAGTTCCGCCGAAAACGGCGATACGGAAGTTTTGAAGGTTGACGGCGACAAATTCACGAAAATTTATTCGTGCGGCGTTTTTGAAGATTGCTCGCTAATTCGTTTTCATAAAGACGACAAGCGCGTCTATATGGAAACCAACAAGGGAAATCCCGATTTGACGCAGCTCGTTTTGTTCGACCCCGAAACGCTGAAAGAGGAACTGGTCGAAAGCGACCCGCTGAAACGGGTTGATTTCGGCAGCGCGGTTTTCTCCGACGTGAGCAAAGAGTTAATCGTTACGACTTATAACGACGAGAAATCGCGTCGCTACTGGAAGGACAAAACCTTTGAAACGGATTATAAATGGCTCGAATCGAAGCTGCCGAATATGGAAATCGGTCTCGGCTCGACGACTAAGGACGAAAATTTGTGGATTGTGTCGGCATACAGCGACACCGAACCCGGCTCAACATATTTGTTTGACCGCAAAAATAAAAAGCTGACCAAACAATACACGATTCGTGAAAAACTTCCGCGCGAAGCGTTGTCGCCGATGAAAGCGATCCGCTATAAATCTTCGGACGGCTTGGAAATTCCGGCTTACCTGACGATTCCTAAAGGCTCGAATGGCAAAAATCTGCCGCTGCTGGTTGTTCCGCACGGCGGACCTTGGGCGCGTGATTCGTGGGGTTTTGCGGCGGGCGCGCAGTTTTTCGCCAATCGCGGTTACGCGGTTCTGATGCCTAACTTTCGCGGCTCGACCGGCTATGGCAAAAAATTTATTGATGCCGGAAACAATGAATGGGGCGACAAAATGCAGGACGACATTACATGGGGCGTGAAGCATTTGATTGCGGAAGGCATCGCCGACCCAAAACGCGTCGGAATCCTGGGCGGCAGTTACGGCGGTTACGCGGCGCTCGCGGGCGTGACCTACACGCCGGATTTATACGCGGCTGCCGTGGCTATTGTCGCGCCGTCGAATCTGAACACTTTACTCGGCTCGATTCCGCCGTATTGGGAACAGATTCGCGTGATGTTCCATAAACGAATGGGCGACCCGTCAACCACCGAAGGCAAAGCGCAGCTCGAACGTCAATCGCCGCTGAATCACGTCAATAAAATCAAAACGCCGCTGATGATCGTGCAGGGCGCGAACGACCCGCGCGTAAAAAAATCGGAATCCGACCAGATTGTGATTGCTTTGCGCGACAGAAATTATCCGGTGCAGTATCTTCTGGCGGACGACGAAGGACACGGTTTTCAGCGTCCGGTCAACAATATGGCTCTCTACGCCGAAGCCGAAAAATTTCTGGCGAAATACTTAAAAGGTCGCTTTCAGGAAACGATGACCGATGACGCCGCCAAGCGTCTGAAGGAAATCACGGTTGATCCGAAAACCGTTAAAATGGCGGAGAAAATTGATATGAACGCCGCGCCTGCGGTCAACCTCGGCGGCAAATGGAACGCGACCGTGAACGCGGGCGGACAGCAGCTGCCGGTGACGTTTGATTTGAAGCAGGACGGCGGAGCGTTGAGCGGCGCGCTGAATTCGGCAATGGGCAACGGCAATTTAACAACCGGCAAAGTTTCCGGCAAAGCCGTGATGGGAACTTTCAAATTTGAAATGAACGGTCAAACAATGGAAATGCAGATGGAAGGAACGGTTGACGGCGATAAAATGACCGGAACTTTATCGGGTCAGGGAATGCCGCCGATGAGTTTTACGGCAACCAAAGACAAATAATTCTTTTCTTAAATTTGAGTAATCGAGAGGAAATGATAACTTCATTTCCTCATTTTTATTTAATTTGCAATGAAGTTGAGTCACGATACAAGCTGTTTCGTCGTCACGCCCATTGATTTGTTCGACATCACTTTTATTGTGGAAACTTTATTTCCTCACTCCAAAAGGTTTCTCGTTGTTTGTTTCCATTTTCAACAAGAGGTTTATTTCCCATTTCAAACGAAAAACCTATTTGCGTCGGCTTGTCAGTTTTTCCCCAAGAATTTTCTTTTGATTCGTAAGTTACTTCCAACTTTGAAACTCGAAAAGTAACTGCTTCTCCCGAAGATAATGTTTGCTCTGTAAGACCTGTGCCGCAACGAAGTCGGTTATCCGGCACAACTTTACCATCGCGTTTGAGAGTTGGAAAAGCATAACTGTTTTTGTCGTAGCCGCTGTAATAAACATTTTCTGCGGTGCTGTTGGTTATTTCTAATTCAACCTCAACTCGACCCTCGTCTTGCACGAATCTAATAAAGCGAATTTCTACTTTGTTTGAAAGTTTCCTTTCCGGCAAAGAACTTTCAACATGACTGGAAATAGAATTCGGTATTACAGAGTCGGAGTTATCGGAAGCGATAAAGGAACGGCTATTAGAAATTAGATAAAAAGCTGAAACGCCAACGATAAAACAGAAAAGCGCAACAAGGAGTTTGGTTCTAATAATTTTCATTTGTTACCTCGAAACAATTTTAGCAAAATAGGTAAAGATGTCGAACTTTTGATTATTTAATCATCATTATTTCTGTTCAAGCGGAATCGGCGCGAACGTGTCGAGAACGATCTGCCAGCGTCCGCCGATGAGTTTCCAGATTTGAACGACGTTTCCCTTCTCAGCTATTTTATCGCCGATTCGCATTTCATAAGTCGAAATCGAATAACCTAAATCGCCCGCGCTTTGCATCGTCGCCGCTTTGCCGAAAGTGATTTTCGATTTTCCAATGTCCGGCGCGTTTGATTTGCCCAATATCGGAAACTTTTCTTCGCGCAGAAAACGCGCATATTCCGCCGCGAATTTTTTATACGCCTTGCTCAATCCTTTGCTCGTCGCCGTATCGTAAAACCGGCTCATCGCGTTGGCGGCGGGCAATTTATTTTCGTTTGTTTTTTCCGACACAGCCGCCGGAGATTTCCAATTCTTATCTTCCGTCGCCGGTTTTGCGTGCGAGATGCCGACATCGAAAACCGCTTTGTAATTTCCGTCCGCCTGTCTGCGCCAGACGGTCGCGTAAGTGCTGTAATAAACGGTCGTGTCGGTTTTTCCCTGCGGACGATATTCGCCTTCGCCGGTCGAATAACCGAGAACGCCGTTCGATGAAATGTCGGCAAACGTCGGATACCACGACAGTAACGCGGGCGATTCGGGGCGCGAATTCCAAAGCTCTTTGCCGTTGATTTGCTGTGGATTGAACATCACGCCGTCATCAGCTAGGAATTCGAGAAATGCCGGTTTGATTCCTTTTTCGGCAGCGGCTTTGGCAAATGACTTTTCCGCTGCGACGATTTTTTCAACATCGGTTTTGCTTTGCGCGAAAACGCTCGTCGCGCAAAATGCGATTACTAAAATCAATAATATTTTCATAGGAAATTCATTTCGACAGCAAAACCACGTCCTGCGTCGCGGTTGTGTGCGAGACGACGATTTGCCTGCCGTCACCAGACCAATCGAACCAGTTGACATTGCCTTTGCCCAAGCCCGAAACGATTTGCGAATTGCCGCCGCCGACGGGCAAATTCAACAGTTTGATGTTGTCGCCTTCGTAAAAAATCTGGCTGACGAATTGCCCGCTCGGATGCCAGCGCATTCGCCGTTCGGTGACTGATTTCGGTAAACTCAGTTTCCCGAAATCAGTGCCGTCAACAATTGAAACCAGCCGAATGCGCCACAGATTATCCGTTTCCGCGTCCATAAAATAATGCGCGACTTGTGTGCCGTCGGGCGAAACTGCCGGTTGCGTGCCGTGCGTTCGGGTTATCTGCACCGGATTTTTATCGTGGAGCGAAACACGCCACATCGTGAAAAGTTTATTTTTGATTCCGCGCTGGAAAACGACGGTTTGTCCGTCAGCCGTAAAATTCGGATAGACATCTTCCGCGCCGTCGGTCAGCGGGCGAATGTCTTTTCCGTCGGCGTTCATCAATTTCAAAGCGTATCTGCCGTCTTCGTTCGCGGAGAAAACAATCGAGCCGTCTGCGGGCGACACTGCGAAACCGAAACCGATGTTGCTGTTGACCGTCAACTGCGCGGGCTTTGAGCCGTCGTTTTCGACACGCCAGATTTCGCGTTTTCCGCTCGCGCTCGATGTATAAAGAACCGCGCCGTCATTTGTCCAGACCGCGTGTTCGATAAGACCCGATTCATTGTAAATCTCGCGCCGCTCGATGCGATTCGTTTTCTCGTCAAAGTCGCCGATTGAAATGTTTGAAACGGCGTTTTTCTGCACGGTCAGCAAATTTCCGCCGCCGCTCGCCAGCCACGAATAGCTGTTTAAATCTTTGGTGATTTGTCTGGTTTCGCCGGTGCGTTTTGAAATCGTCCAAATCTGACTTTGCCACGGTTCGCTCGTGTAAGCGATGAATGCTAAATTTTCCGCGTCCGTCCACGTCAAATTTTCGAGATAATCCCAGCGTTTGTCGCTAATAAATCTTTCGCTGCCGTCCGCCGGATTGACCAGAATGATTCCGGCTTTCATCGCGCCTGTTTCGTTTTTCTCGTCAACGGCACAGGCGATTTCGCCGCCTTCGGGCGACCACGCGACCGGATTCGCGTTGAAATTCGCCAGCGAGCGCGAATCGCCTTTCGCCCGCAAAAGCGTTCGTTTATTCGCGCCGTCCGCGTCGCTTATCATCAAATGATTTTCGTTAATCGGGCTGCGCGATTCGATAAAAGCGATTTGCTTTCCGTCTGGCGAAAATGTAATCGCCGCGCCGGTCGTGATGTTTTTGATTTCTTCGGTCGAACCGCCGAGCAACGGCACGCGCCAAACTTGCGGGTCGCTCAACGCAGACGAAAAAATCGTCGCATAAATTATGTTGCCGTCAGGCGCGACCGCCAAGCCGACAAATCGAACCGGTTTGGCGGGCAAAATCTGTTTCTGGCTGCCCGTCGTAATATGCCGCAGCCAGAGGCTTTCGCCGTCGGTTTCGGATTGCGCGAAAATGGCGTATTTGCTGTCGGGCGTGATGGTCGCGCTGGTGACTTTGCCGCTCGTCGTCAGTTTCGACAACTCGAATTGGTTGTTGTTCGCGGTGCCGCCGCTGTTCCAAAACCAAAAAGTCAGCAAAATCGCCAGCAATGCGGCGGCGAAGCCTGCGTAAATAATTTTCAGGCGCAAAGCGGATTTTTTCACCGCAATTCTCGGTCGTGAAATTTCCGTTTCGATTATTTTATAATCGGGTTCGTTTTCGCTGATTTCTTCCTCGATAATGATGCGCGAGAAACTATGATTTTCAATAATGATTTCAGTTTGCTCGCCGAATTCAGAAAATGCTTCCTTCATTTGTTCGCCATACGAGCCGTTTTCCGTCGTTGAGTTATGGGCGAGCGCCACGACTTCGCCAAGGTTCAAAACTTTTCCCTGCTCGAACGCTTCGGCAAAAATTTTACCGTCGAGCGCGCGGCGCGCTTTTGTCATATAAGAATCGCAAAAGCGTCGTTCGCAGACTTCCCGTTCGTAGCCGATTGATTGGCGCAAATTTTCCGCCGCGCCCGACAGTTGCACAGCTTTTTCCGCTTCGCCGCGATTGGCGGCGAGCGCGGCAAAACCGCTGAGCGCGTCGGTAATATTGACTTTATTGCCGACCGCTCGCGCCATCTCTAATGCTTCGGTGAAATAAGTTTGCGCCGCGTCGAAATCGCCCGCTTCGAGCGCGACTCCGCCGAGATTATTCAAATTATTGCTGATTGCTTCCTTGTTGCCGAACTTTCTTAAAATCCACAGAGATTCTTCGAGCAGACGCCGCGCCGCCGATTGGTTGCCTTCGGTGCGCGCCAAAATTCCCAAACAAATCAGCGCGTAAGCGATGCCGTGTTCGTCGTTTAATTCGCGGCTGATTGACAATGCCTCTGTATAAGATTTTTGCGCCGAGGGTAAATCGCCCAGCAATTGCAAAGCCGTTCCGACGCCTGCGTTCGCCTGTGCAATTTGCCGGCGTTCGCCTGCCGCTTCGCCTTCGTCCAAACCTTGCTGATATAACTTTCGCGCCGTTTCATAATCGCCCTGTAGCCTGGCTAAAATACCTTGCCCGGACAAAAGTTTAAAGCGCACTCCGCATTCAGCATCACGGCTTTTTTCTAAAGCCAATTTTGCCCAATTGATGCCTTCGGTCAGATTGCTGCGGAAAATCCAGAAATAGCGCGCCGCCGCCGCCAGCCGACCAACCATTCGTGCGTCGGCTTCGAGCGACCATTGCAGCGCCGCGCGAATATTATAAATTTCCGTTTCCAGCCGCTTCAGCCATTCAACCGAATGTTCGCCCATCAAATGCGGTTCGGCTTCTTCCGCGAATGCCAGAAAAAACTCTGCGTGCTTTCGCTTTAAAAACTCGCTTTCGCCGCTCGCCTCCGAACGTTCGAGCGCAAACTCCCGAACTACTTCGAGCATTCTTAAACGCGTGCCGCCATCGGTTTGTTCAATTTGCGCCAGAAGATTGTTGTCAACGAGCGCGCCGAGCAAATCGAGAACCGGCAGCTCGGAACCGGCGATTGATTCCGCCGCTTCGACACTAAAACCGCCCGCAAAGACCGCCAGCCGCCGAAATAAAATTTTCTGGTCAGCGTCGAGCAAATCGTAACTCCACTCGATCGCGCCGCGCATCGTTTGGTGGCGCGACGGCGAATCCATTGCGCCGCCGGTCAAAAGTTTTAGTGAATTTCCCAATCGGTCAAGAATCTGTTGCGGCGCGAGCAGTTTGATTCTGGCGGCGGCTAGTTCGATCGCGAGCGGCAAGCCATCGAGTTTTTGACAAATTGCCGCGACAACCGGCGCGTTTTCATTCGTCAAAACAAAACTCGGTTTCGCCGCCTGCGCTCGCTGCACGAAAAGAGCGACTGCCGCGTAACTCGATAATTCCTCAGGCGAAACCGCCGATTGCGGCGGCAGAGCAAGCGGTGAAACAGTAAATTCCCTTTCGTTTTCTATTCGCAGCGCCGCGCGGCTGGTCACTAAAATTTTCAAGTGTGAAGACGAAACGGAAAGTTCCTTGAGAAGTGCGGCGGCTGAAATTAATTGCTCGAAATTGTCCAGCACTAAAAGCGTTCGCCGTTCGCGCAGGTAATTTTTCAAATTGTCAGCGAGCGACACGCCGCCCGATTCTTTCACGCCGAGCGCTTGCGCCATCGTCGGAACAAGGCGTTCGGCGTCCGAAACGGCGGCGAGTTCGACGAAAAAAACGCCGTCGGGAAAATCCGAAGCGAGTTCGTCGGCGATTGCCCGCGCCAGCCGCGTTTTGCCGGTTCCGCCAGTTCCGGTCAGCGTAATTAATTTTTCGCCGTCGCCGCGCCGAAGCAACTCGACGACTTGCGCCGTTTCCGTTTCGCGACCGATCAGCGTTTTCGGTTCGTGTGAATTTTCTGTTGCCGTGCGAAGCAAACTATGCTGTCCGTTTGGCAATGCGGATGAATGGATTTTGTTTGAAAAACTTTCTTCGGTGAGAAAATCTGTCAGCGGTTTCTCGTCGTTTTTTGCCGTCCTGCCTTCGTCGTCAGAGGCACGAACTCGCGCCACGAATTTGTAACCTTTGCCGGGCACCGTGACGATAAATTTATGCTCGCCCTTTTTCTCGCCGAAAATTTTCCGCAAGGCGGAAACGTGAACCGTTAAGTTATTTTCTTCGACAAACTGATTCGCCCAAACCGTTTCCAGCAATTCCTCTTTGAGCAAAATCTGACCGCGATTCTTAATTAACGCTAAAAGCAAGTCAAACGCCTTCGGGTTGAGGGCAACGGCTTGACCATTTTTTGTGAGCCGCCTTTTTACCGCGTCAATTTCAAATTCTGCAAAAGAAAATGTCTTTTCGAGCGTTTCAATCATTGACTTTAGGAAAATTTAGGAACTTTTAGCCCGGATTTTAAGGACTTTTAGCCTTCAGAAGCGCGAAACTGTCTACGTTCAAAAAATAAATTTAGAGAGTGCAGCGGTTTTTCTGAAATAAGCCGATATTAGCAGAAAACCCACCTACGAACAATGAAATTTTCGAAAATCAAAATGGACGAGTCAAAAATGCGACGCACGGAAATCACTTTCGAAACGCACAGCGTCACGATTATCAGAATGCGCGGCGGCAAACCGACGAACTTCACTTATTGCCCTAGCTGTGAAACAAACGTCGCGGGTTTTCGCCACGCGCACGCGGTTTTGATTTTTCACGTCGCTTTCGCGGAACTCGAACGTCTTTCGCTGAACAGGCAGATTCATTTCGCCACAACCGGCGAATTGTGCGGCAATTCGCTCGCGGCATTTTTTAGCCGAGACATTCGCTACATCGAAGATTAACGACACCGAACTCACAACCTATATTCAAAAAGGGAGAAAATTTATGAAAAGGATTACGACAATTTTTTTAACGCTCGCGATTTTATTGATTACCATTTTGTCCGCCACTTTGACGGCGTGGGCGCAAGGCGGCGGGAGCGAGAAATTGAACAACGCTGCGGTGATTCATCCGCTTGGATGCGAAAAAATACTTTTTACGGAGACAATTAACGGCAATCAGAACATCTTTCTCGCCAACCCGGACGGGACAGGTAAAGTCAGCCTTCTGCCGCCCGACGTATCCGGTTTTAATCCGCAAGTCAGTCGGGACGGAACGAAAATCTTGTTTGCCAGAAGAATCGCGCAAAATAAATATCATCTCTATGTGATGAACACGGACGGCTCAAATCTGACGCAGATAACCGATGACCACGTGTTTATACCCTTGCCGTTTGAATACAATTTCAGCCCGGACGCATCTAAAGTGGTATTCATCCACGATAATTTTCCCCAGAGTGAATATTATGACATTTATACGGTCAACGCTGACGGCACTGGATTGATCGAAGTGACTCCTGACCAGTTGCAGCATTGGAATCCGGTTTTCTCGGCTGACGGGTCGAAAATCGTTTTCGGGCGCTCATTTTGGTTAAATCAACAGTTTTTTAATCGAGATTTATTTTCGATGAACGCCGACGGGTCAAACGTAATCAGGCTCACCAACAACGAATACGGGCAAAGCAGCGACGAACCGCGGTTTAGTTCAGACGGGACGAAGATTTACTTTATCACGAGGTCGGACGGCGGTTACGATTTGGAAGTGATGAACGCAGATGGTTCGGGACGCGTGCGGCTTTTTCAAAGTCCCGACACCGGTTACCTCGGAGCGGTGAGATTCAACCAGAATGAAACCGCTCTCGTCTTTCGATTGAGAACTGCTGCCGGAAACTCGGAAGTTTACTCGATAAACGCGGACGGTTCAAATCCACGAAATCTTTCCAACCATCCGGCGACGGACACCGAACCGGGTTTCAATTTCGGCGGCGATAAAGTATTTTTCCTTTCGGACCGTGAAGCGACCCAACTTCAGATTTTCTCGGTCAACTCCGACGGAACGAATCCCGTAAATCTCAGCGATCTGTATCAGACGACCGGCAATGGCGCGCTCGAAGCGGTTTTCATTGACACCGACCGCGACGGAATCGGCGAAGGTTGCGACAACTGCCCGGCAAACGCCAACGCCAATCAGACGGACACCGACGGCGACGGACGCGGCGACGTTTGCGATGCGGACGACGACAATGACGGTGTTCTCGATACTGGTGATAATTGCCCGCTTAGCGCCAATTCCAATCAAGCCGACAACGACGACGATGACATCGGCGACACCTGCGACCCGGACGACGACAACGATGGTGTTTCCGACGAGGACGACAACTGCCCGCTGACGGCAAATCAATATCGCTATGCTTTTTCGACCGCCGTCTTTACGCCCGC
>CBDUBY010000125.1:0-10273 GCA_965365505.1 uncultured Pyrinomonadaceae bacterium
CAATAGCCTTTTTTGCTGTTCAGCGGCTTTATGACTGGCAATCGCAAATTTCTGTAAGGCTTTGACGGCTTTCGCATCGCTGGCGGTTTCAAGCACCTTTTTGCATTCGGCTTGAAGCTGTGAAACTTCTTCGAGCGAATATTCGACTCTTTGGTCAGTATCGGTGACGCGCCCGATGAGCGGATAATCAGCCATTTTTTCTTTCATTGACTGATTATAAATTTCAAGCTGTTTATCAACACTGTCCGCCGTGATACTTTCCCAGCGCGGCGTGCCGATGCCTTCAAAATACAATGCCTCGATGTCTTCCGGGCGAACGTCGTAACCGAGATATTGCTTGTCGTCCGCCGAATCGCCGATATTCACCGACAGCGAACCGTAACCTTTTACTTCCTGCGTAAACTCCTGCGCGAGTTCATCAACTCGCGATAAATAATCATTATTCATTATGCTGTTATCCTTGTTTGATTAGAATTGGTTACGAAGTTTATACATCAATTACAACGCGCTGTAAATGTCTTTATTCAAATTGCTTTTTGAATTCCTCAAACGACTGCCGGAACAAATTAAATTCCTCGCGCAGATTTTCGAGTTCGCGTTCGAGCGTTTCGACGCGCTCGTTTCCCGCTTGGCGCGCGGGCGCGGCGGCGGTTTCTCTGGCGTAAGCCGTAGCGTTAATTTCGCCCGACAAAAGATGCGCGTAACGAACTTCTTTTTGTCCGGGCTGGCGTTCTAATCGGGCGACGAGCGGTTCGTCGCGGCGCATTAAATTGTCGAGCGTTTCCTGCACTTCGCCCAAACCGGAGAAATCATAAAGCCGATCGGTTCGCCCGCGCAGTTCGCCCAAAGTCTGCGCTCCGCGTAGCAGCAAAACGCAAACGATTGAGATTTCCGAGCGTTCGAGTTCAAGGACTTTATCCAAAATATGTTTGTATTTCGGAACGCGCGACGTGCTGCCGTAAAAAACATACGCCAGATTTTTTTCGCGCAAATCGTCCAATGCTTTCTGAACTGTTTGTTCGTCGTAAGCGACGACCGGCTCGCGGTTGGTTTTCTGGTTGCACGCAGCGACGAGCGCATTTAGCGTGAGCGGATAATATTCGGGCGTGGTCAATTCTTTTTCGATTAGCGCGCCTACAACGCGGGCTTCGATTTCGGTTAGTATTTCAGGCATATTCGATTTACAGCATAAAGCAAAAACCGCAGAAATTAAACCGCGAAACGACACGAAGCAATACTAAAATTTTTCATTTTTTTCGTGTTGTTTCGCGGTTCAAAGTTTTCGTCGTTTCTGTTCGTCAAGCGAATGATTTAAAGTTAAAACGTGAAAATTTTAGTCGCGCGAAGCAATGCTGAAATTGAAACGGCTTACGAAAAACTTTCCGCTGCAACGGTTCTCGGCTGCGATACGGAAACGTCTTCGCTGAGCGCGCGCGGCGGACGAATTTTCAGCGTCCAATTTTCCGACGGCGATTTTTCGATTCTTGTGCCAACCAGCGAGGGCGTCGCGCTCGGCAAATTAACCACAATTTTAGAAAATCCGAACATCACGAAAATCTTTCATAACGCTCGATTTGATTTGGAATTTTTGCGCGAAAACGGTTACACAACGCAGAACATTTTCGACACGATGATTGCCGAAAAAGTTCTGACGCGCGGCGCAAATCAATCGGCGAGCTTGGCGGAAACGCTCTACCGCTATTTCGCGGTTGATTTGGACAAATCGCAGCGGGCAAAATTTAATCGAAACTGGAACGGCGTCTGGACAAATGAACTGGTTGATTATGCTTTGTCAGATGTCGTCTACCTGCCGCGCCTGATGCGCGAGCAAATTTTGTGGCTTGAGCGATTGGGTTTGACGGAAGAATATTCCCGACAAATGAGCAAAATTATTTAGGTGTTTACAAAAACTTTTTTCGTACGACGGCGACATAATTGGCTTCTTCCGCGTTCAATAATTCTTCGATTTGCCAATCGGTGTCGCTCAAGATTTCGCGCATTTCTTCGGGGGAAACGAAAAGATAATCGAACCAATCGCCGACGGTTTTGCCGTAGCGAACGCGCATTCTGATTTGTCCGCCCATTCGCCCACGCCGCCGATTTGCCCGATGATATGACAGATGAAGCGGATTGTCGGTGAGATAAGGATTGAGAGTTTTGGCAATGATTCGCGCATCCGCAGCGGTGATGCGGGCGAATTTTTCGAGAATCGTTCGGGCATTTTCTTTGCTTCCGAACAAACCGAAATTGTTGCCCATCATTAAAATTGTGTCGAAAGACGCAGGCTTGAATTTATCAACATCATTAATCGGGCGAATAATCGCTCGTTTCAAACCGCGTAATTGGCATACTTCAATCGCGCCGGATGAATTGTCTATGCCGACCGTCTCGAAACCTTTCTCCTGCAAATAAAGCGCGTGCCGACCCGCGCCGCAGCCGACATCCAAAACTCTGCCTTTGACTAATTTAATTGCGCGTTTTTCGAGCGGCGACCACTCGCGGTATTCGGAAAAATACAAGCCCGGATTTGAGCCGGTGTCAATATAATCGTCGTCGCGTTCGATAATCTCGACCGTCGTTAGTTTGCTGTGATACTGCGCCAACATTTGTTGTCCGTAAGCGTCTCGGTTAATTTTCATAGAGCGTATAAATCGGAAATCGAAAAACTTTTTGTCGCCCGCGCGAATCAAAATTGCTTTTTGATAAACGCTTCCCATTCGTCGCGCGTCATTTTTTCGACTTTCGTCAAACGCAATTTAAAGCTCGTCCAATCGGGATTGTCCGGCAGCGTAATTTCCATATCTTCGATATAGCCGATTTTTTTATTCACCCAAATAAAACCGCCGCGATTTTCTAATCCGGCGCCGTCAACTTTATATTTTCGACAGGCGACATTATTGCGCCGCTCGTCGCTGACATAGATGACGGTCGCTTCGCCCTTATAATGGAACGCCGCGCCTTCGTCTTTGAAGGTCGGGTCGGCAATGCCGATGGTAAAACTTTTCTTCGGATTCGCCAGATGCGGAAAAGCGAAATTTAAGCTGCCGAAATCGAAGTTATAAACGTGAAACGGAAGATATTTGATTGCCGTTTTCTCTTCCGCTTTGTTCATTCCGGGAAAGGCGACGGCGACGCTCTTTTCCGCGGCGCTGTAATCGAGCGTGGCGAAAAGTTTGCGTTCCTCGTTTTTGAAAACCTGCCACGACTCTAATCGTTTGGCGGAAAAAATTTCCCAGTCCATCGTTGCGATGACTAAACCGGCGCGTTTCGCCTGCGGGTGAAATTTGAATGCTTCGAGTTTATCCGGCGCGGCGACGTATTGCGAAACGTGTTCGGGCTTTGTGCCGTCAATATTCGTTTTCAAATAATGATAAACCGAGCCGACCGAAACTCGTTTCGGTTTGTAGCGAAATTTTGCAGTATCGTTTTGGGCAAATGATTCGGCGGCAAAAACGAGCGTTAAAAATAAAAGGGCGAAAAATTTAGACATAATTTTTAATAATGCCCTTAACGCGCCGCGGCTGAATTTTGTTCGATTTTTAATCGAACGACAGGAAATTTGAAAATAAAAAAATGAAAGTTACCAGCGATGATAAGCCGGATGACCTTCTTTGACGGCGACGAATAAACCTCGGCACGTCGCGCAAACTTTGTCGTCCGCAATCAATTCGGCTTCAACCGTTGCACGATCTGCCGTTGCTTCGACAACTCTTGCCTTTAAATAAATCGTCGCATCGAACGGTGTCGGGCGCAGAAGTTTGATTGAATAATTCGCCGTCACGGTGCAGTCGGGTTCGGATTTTCCGCTTTGCTTCATCAGAAAATAAGCCGCCGCCCAATTTGAATGACAATCAAGAAGCGCGCCGACGATGCCGCCGTTGAGCATTCCGGGAAACGCCTGATGATGCGCGTCGGCGTGCCATTCGGCGACGACTTCCTCGCCGTTTGGAAAACTTTTAATCCGCAAACCTTTTTCATTTTTTACGCCGCAGCCAAAGCAGATACCTTCGGGTGCGTATGTTTCTTGGAGAGAATTTTCGATCTTCATAAGAAAATTTAACCACAGATGGACGCAGATGAACACGGATAAAAATCAATTTTTATATCCGTGTTCATCTGTGGACAAAATTCTTCATTTGCCGTTTGCGCCGAAAGTATCGTAAATTTATTTCGCTTCAAACTTTCCAAAAATTTCACGGAGAAAATTTTATGCTCGCGCTTCTGGCAATCGTCTTTCTGGCTTGGCTCGTCTTCGGTTATTTCGCTTACGGACGCTGGATTGCGCGACAATTTAATTTGAACGACGAGCGTGAAACGCCTGCTAACCGAATCAACGACGGCGAAGATTTTATTCCGACGAAACCGTTTTATCTTTTCGGTCAGCATTTCTCCGCAATCGCCGCCGCCGGTCCGATTGCCGGTCCGATTATCGCGTGTCAGGCGTTCGGCTGGCTGCCGTGTCTTTTGTGGATTGCTTTGGGCGTGGTTTTAATCGGCGCGGTTCACGATTTTTCAACTTTGGCTTCGAGCGTGCGACACGGCGCGACTTCAATTGCCGAGATTGCGAAAGAGAAATTGGGAACCGGCGCGGGTCGCGCGATGATGGCGTTTATCTGGATTGCTTTGATTTACGTCATCGTCGCCTTTACGGACATCACCGCCGGAACTTTTGTGTCGGGAACCGAAGAATTGCAGAGCGCAAATTTCAACGCGGGCGGCGCGGTCGCTTTTGCGAGCGCGACTTATTTAATTCTCTCAATCGTTCTCGGCTTAGTTGAAAGATTTCTGAAACCGCCGCTTTGGTTGTCAACCGTTATTTTCGTTCCCGCGACTTTCGCGCTTTCTTATCTCGGCACGAAATTTTCGACCGTGCTGCTGCTCGACCACACGAGTTGGGGCGTTTTAATTTTAATTTACTGCATCCTGGCATCGCTCGTTCCGGTTTGGGCGTTGCTTCAGCCGCGCGGTTATCTCGGCGGCTTCGTGCTTTACACGGCGATTGCGGTTGGCATTATCGGGATATTCTTCGGCAACTATGAAATCGCGCAGCCCGCGTTTAAGTCGTGGGACGTTGGCGGAATGACCGGAATGTTGTTTCCATTTTTGTTCGTGACGATTGCCTGCGGCGCGTGTTCCGGCTTTCACGGATTGGTTTGCAGCGGCACGACATCAAAACAAATTGATAAAGAATCGCACACGCGCAGCGTCGGTTACGGCGCAATGCTGGCGGAAGGTTTCGTCGCTTTTATCGCGCTCGTGACGATTATGATTGTCGCGTCCGAAGCGGTAAAAGGCGTTTCGCCCGGGAAGATTTACGGCAACGGCATCGGCGAATTTCTGACGATTTTAATCGGCAAAGAAAATCTGCCGTTTGCGATTACGTTCGGCGCGATGGCTTTTTCGACTTTCGTTTTCGATACTCTGGACGTTTCTTTGCGGCTCGGTCGTTACATCGTACAGGAACTTTTTGGATTGAAGGGAAAACTCGGCGCGATTATCGGAACTTTGACAACGATTTTCGTGCCGTTCGTCTGCGTTTTAATCGCGCCGAAAGGTTCTTGGAACGATTTCTGGACGCTGTTCGGCGCGTCGAACCAATTGCTCGCCGCTTTGAGCTTGCTGTCAATTACGGCGTGGCTTTATCAAGCGCGTCAACGAATCGCTTTTACGTTGCTGCCGATGCTGTTCGTGCTGGCAGTTACGCTGACGGCACTGACGAGTTTGGTTATCGGAAACTTCCGCGCGGCGAGCGGTTTCGATGTCAAATTCGTCAATGGCATCGCGTGTCTGGCTTTGATTTTGCTGGCGATTTACCTGATAGTTACGGCGATTCTGAAACTGCGCTCGGAAAAACCGTCAAGCGGACTAGCCGTCGAAAACGTATAAAAATGTCTGATTTTGAAGAGAGTATCGAAGCAGAAGAAGTGATTTCGCCGACGGAAGCCCGATTTGAAAAATGGCGCAACCGTGCCGGATTTTTCTTCGCGCCGCTGGCGTTTTTCGTCATCTTTTTCGCTCCGTTAAATTTGAAACCCGAAGCGCATAATCTCGCCGCGATTATCGCCGTCGTCATCATCTTTTGGATTTGTGAAAGTCTGCCGATGCCGGTGACGGCTTTGATCGGCGCGGCGTTGTGCGTGCTTTTGAAAGTCGCCGACGCGAAGACGGTTTTCGCGCCGTTCGCCGATCCGTTGATGTTTCTTTTTATTGGCTCGTTCATCATCGCCCGCGCGATTTTTTTGCACGATTTGGACAAGCGATTTGCCTTCGGCGTGTTGTCTCTGAAAATAATCGGCGCACGTCCTGCCAGAATTTTGTTCGCGTTCGGCGCGGTGACGGCGTTCATCTCAGGGTGGATTTCCAACACGGCGACGACCGCGATGATGTTTGCCATCGGGCTTTCGATTCTCGCGTTTTTGTTCAAACACGAAAAAGAAACCGGCGTGAAAATCAATCGCAATTACGCGACGGCAATGATGCTCATCACATCTTTTTCGGCTTCTATTGGCGGACTCGCCACGCCCATCGGAACGCCGCCGAACGTCATCGGTCTGGGCTTTATTCGCCAAATTCTGGGAGCGGAAATTTCGTTCTTTAAATGGATGATGATCGGCGCGCCAATCGTCGTCATTTTGTATATTTTTCTTTTTCTTTATCTAAATTATCTTGCGCCTGCCGGTGTCAAAGAAATTCCCGGCAGCGCGGAAATGATTCAGCGCGAGCGTGAGGAACTAGGCGCGTGGACGCGGGCGCAGAAATCAACCGTCATCGCGTTTGCCGTTGCCGTCGCGCTCTGGATTTTCTCTGGCTTAATAGGGCTTTTCGCAGGCGACACGAGCGAGATTTACAAAGCCACAAGCGCGCGTCTGCCCGAAGCCGTCGGCGCAGTCGTCGGCGCGGTTTTGTTATTTTTGCTTCCCGGCAACAAAGCGGGCGAACGCGCTCTGACATGGACGGAAGCCGTCAAAATTGATTGGGGCGTGATTCTGCTTTACGGCGGCGGTTTCGCGCTCGGCGTGTTGTCGTTTCAGACGGGGTTAGCTGAAACCATCGGCGTAAATATGACCGCGCTGCTGCCTGTCAGCGGCGAATTTGGTTTGCTCGTCGCCTCGGTTTTGGTCGCCGTTATTTTGTCGGAAACGACATCGAACACGGCTTCAGCAAATATGGTCGTGCCGGTTGTGATTGCGATTGCCCAAACAAACGGAGTCAATCCTTTAATTCCCGCGCTCGGCGCGACTTTTGCCGCAAGTTTGGGCTTTATGCTGCCCGTCTCCACGCCGTGCAACGCCATCGTTTATGGTTCAGGGTATATTCCGCTGATGAAGATGGTGCGCTACGGCATTCTGCTCGATGTTTTCGGGGTTGTCGTCATCATCGCTTTTCTCGCTTTGCTCGCGCCTTTTCTGCGCTGAAAATTCAAAAAAAATGATTGAGAAATACGCCGGTTTTTATCTCGCCAAAAGAATCACGAAATACCCGCTTGCAGACTGTCTAAATTGCTGAAAATGTAGTAAAATAAAGGTAATTTATTAGACTTAAATTTAACAAAAAAGAGGATACAAAATTGGCTAAAGCAAAAACAGAATACGGTGCGGATTCAATCACGGTTTTAGAGGGACGCGACGCGGTTCGCAAGCGTCCGGCGATGTATATCGGCTCGACCGGCGATATTGGATTGCATCACTTGGTTTATGAAGTCGTGGATAACTCGGTTGACGAAGCTCTCGCTGGTTACTGCGACACGATTGAGGTTGCCATCCATATGGACAACTCAATCACGGTAATTGATAACGGGCGCGGAATTCCGGTTGATATGCACAAACAGGAAAAACGTTCCGCCGCCGAGGTCGTGATGACGATTTTGCACGCGGGCGGAAAATTCGATTCGAATTCTTACAAAGTTTCCGGCGGTCTGCACGGCGTCGGCGTGAGCTGCGTGAACTTTTTGAGCGAATGGTTACAGCTTGAAATCTGGCGCGACGGCAAAACTTACGAAATGGAGTTTCGCGCCGGCATTCCGGTCGCGCCGCTCAAGCAAACCGGCACGACGAAGAAACGCGGCACAAAAATCACTTTCAAGCCGGATAACACGATTTTCGATACGGAAATTTACAGTTTTGAAAAGTTATCGGAGCGTCTTCGGGAAAAAGCATTCTTGAATAAAGGCATCCGCATTTTCATCAAAGACGAGCGCGAGGAAGAAGAAAAATCGCACGAGTTTTATTACAAAGGCGGAATTGCCGAATTCGTCAAGCATCTGAATAAAAATCGCGTCGTAATGCACGACAACCCGCTTTATTTCGAGAAAGTTTCCGACGAGCTGTCAATCGAAATTTCGATGCAGTATAACGACACTTACGACGAAAAGATTTTCACTTTTGCCAACAACATCAACACGGTTGACGGCGGAACGCATCTGTCGGGTTTTCGCGGCGCGATAACGCGCACAATTAATAACTACGCGCAAAGTTCGGGTTTAGCGAAAGATTTCAAAACCGCGCTCTCCGGCGACGATGTGCGCGAAGGATTGGTCGCCGTCATCTCGGTAAAACTTCCGCAGCCGCAGTTTGAAGGACAGACGAAAGGCAAACTCAACTCGGACGTGAAAGGCGCGGTCGAATCATTTTTAAATGAAAAACTCGGCGAGTTTTTCGAGCAGAATCCGACCGTCGCCAAGAAAATCGTCGGCAAAGCCGTTGACGCGGCGCGCGCTCGTGAAGCCGCGCGCAAAGCTAGAGAAATTGTTCGCAAAAGTGTTCTCGGCGGCTCGACGCTTCCGGGAAAATTGGCGGATTGCCAGGAAAAAGACCCGGCATTATCGGAATTATATTTAGTCGAAGGCGATTCGGCGGGCGGTTCGGCGAAACAGGGACGCAATCGAAAAAATCAAGCGGTTTTGCCGCTCAAAGGTAAAATCCTGAACGTTGAAAAAGCTCGTTTCGATAAAATGCTCGGACACAGCGAAATTAAGGCTTTGATTACCGCGCTCGGCACGGGAATCGGCAAGGAAGATTTCGACGCGCTGAAACTTCGTTATCACAAAATTTGTTTGATGGTTGACGCCGACGTTGACGGCTCGCATATCAGAACCTTGCTTTTGACGTTCTTTTATCGCCAGATGCCGGAACTTATCGAGCAAGGATATATTTATCTCGCGCAGCCGCCGCTTTACAAAGTCAAGCGCGGACGCAAAGAAGAATACATCAAAGACGAGCCGGAAATGTTTCAGTATATGATGCGAATGGCGACTAGCGATTTGACGGTCGCCTCAAACGGCAGAACCTTCGGCGGACGCGAAATCTCGAAAGCGTTGGGGCAGACGGTTGAGTTCAAACGCTATTCGGAACGCTTTGCCAGACGGCTCGGTAACGATGAAAAACTGCTTCATATTTTGCTTGATGCGTTCGGCGGCAAAGACGGCGTTTTAATGAAAAATAAAGTCAAGCTGCGACAAGTTTTTGAGCAGGAAGAATTAATGGCAAACATTGAAGGCGCAATCGCTCGCGCCGGTTACAAGACCGAGTTGATGACCGACGAAGAACACGGTTTGGCGGAAATTGAGATTACGATGCCGAACGGTCAGGCGATTTTATTCGATTGGAATCTGGCAAGCTATGTTGAATTTCAAAAAGCCATCGAGCTGAAAAAATCTCTCGAAACGGATTTTCCGGCGCCGTTTCAAATCGGCGAAAACGGCAAATCCGAAACCATCACGAGCCGCGAAGAATTGCTTGACCGCGTGATGACAATGGCGAAAAAGGATTTGGCGATTCAGCGTTATAAAGGGTTGGGCGAAATGAATCCCGAACAGCTCTGGGAAACGACGATGGACCCGGAAAAGCGCACGCTGCTCCAAGTCCGCATCGAAGACGCGATTGAAACCGACGGGATTTTCACCGTTTTGATGGGCGATCAGGTTGAACCGCGACGCAAGTTTATCGAAGACAACGCGCTCGACGTGAAAAATCTGGACGTTTAATTTTCCACAGATAATCTATGTGAAAAAGGCGGCTTTTATAAGTCGCCTTTTCTTTTGCGTCCGATTTTGTGGTTTGAGCGAATCCAAAATGTTAATCTCAAAATAATTCGTATGTTTAATAATTTCACCAAGCCGCGCCGCGTCGTCATTACTGGTTTCGGTTGCGTCACACCAATCGGAATCGGTCGCGAGAATTTTTGGACAGGTTTACGAACAGGCAAAAGCGGTATCAGCCGCATTGAAAGTTTCGACACCGAAGACGCGAAAGTAAAAATCGCGGCGGAAATAAAA
>CBDUBY010000126.1:0-10244 GCA_965365505.1 uncultured Pyrinomonadaceae bacterium
TTTGATTCCGTATTTTATTTTGCTGCTTATCTTGATGTGGCTGACGAATCAGTTTAAGTATGCGTTCTGATTTTTGGCGCTACAGTTTATAAGTGTCTCAAAAACGACTCTTTTTGTAGTCTGTTTTGAAGACAACAATAATATGAGCAAACCATAACCTATTTGAACAGCGTTTTATCGAATCCTTCCAAATTAGCCGCGATTGATAAGGCTGGCAATTACCATCGTCAGTTCAGCAGGCTCGACGGGTTTTGGAACGTGCATATTAAAGCCGGCGGCGAGAGCTTTCAGCCGGTCTTCGACGCGGGCAAATGCCGTCAGGGCGACTGCCGGAATGCGCCTTTGCTCGTTTTCGAAGGCTCTGACTTTTTTTATCAGCGAGTAGCCGTCTTCGTCGGGCATTCCGATGTCCGAAACTATAATATCCGGGTTGAAATTTTTTAATAAAACGAGCGCTTCGGCGGCAGATTCGCAGCTTTTGACTTGCGCGCCGCATCTTTCGAGAATCGCCGTCAGCAAGTGCCGCGCATCGGCGTCGTCGTCTACGGCTAAAATTCTGATTCCTTCGATTTCCGGCGGGCATTCGAAACCGACAACTCCGCTGCCGGCGACCGGATGCACTCTTTCCGAATTATTATCTCGCTGATCAATTTGCTGCCGGACGACCATCACCGGCAGTTGAACGGTAAAAATCGCGCCCGCTTCGTCTTTGCGGTTGTCGGCTTCGACCGTTCCGCCGTGAAGCTCGACAAGCTGTTTGACGATTGCCAGCCCAAGCCCGAGACCGCCGAATTTTTTAACGCTCGAACTGTCTGCCTGCCGGAAACGATCGAACACAAACGGCAGGAAATCTTCCTCAATTCCCGGTCCGGTGTCGCTGACTGTAAGTTCGAGATGCGAATTGATTCGTTCGAGAAAAACCTTGATGCTTCCTTGTTTCGGCGTAAACTTAATGGCGTTTGAAAGCAGATTCCACACAATCTGCTGAAGCCGCACCGAATCTCCCAAAACCGTTCCCGCGCCATAGTCGAGCACAACGTAAACGCGTATTTCTTTCGCTTCGGCTGCCGGGCGCAGCGTATCAACCGCCGCGTGAACGACGCCGGTCAAATCAACCGGCTGCGTATCGAGACGAAGTTTGCCGGACATAATGCGCGAAACGTCGAGCATATCTTCGATTAATCGCGCCTGAAGCTGAGCGTTCCGGTCAATCGTTTTTATGGCTTTGGCAATGGTTTCCTCGTCCATCTGAGTTGAAGTCAACATTCGCGTCCAGCCTAATATAGCGTTAAGCGGCGTTCGGAGTTCGTGTGAGAGAAGTCCCAAAAAATCATCCTTGCTCTGGCTGGCAATCTCTGCCTGGCGGCGTGCTTCCTGTTCACGTGCCAAAGATTCTTCTTTATCTCTGACAGCCTTTTGAGCCTGGTTATAAAGTCTGGCATTGTCCATCGCAATCGCGGTTTGCGCGGCGAGACCTTCGATAATATGTTCGTGAGTTTCAGTGAAAACACCGGCTTTTGAGTGACCGAAAAAGAGTCCGCCGATAACTTCGTTCGTCCGGGAAGTCACCGAAACGGCTAGATAACTGGTAACGGGCAAGTGTCCTTCAGGCATACCGTGATAAGGAGAATTGTTTCCGAAGCGCAGGTCTTGGCGCACGTCGGCTAAACGGATAGTGCCCTCGCCGCGAAAAGTCGGACCGAACATATCAGTCGCTCGCGGCATCGGATAATTCTCAAAGGCTTCGGCAAGTACGCCCGATATGGAATAGAGCATATAAGAACCGCCGTCTGCCTGATAGACGTTATAGAAAAAAGCTCCAAACTCAGCACCCGTCAATTCCGTCGCGGCATCAGTGACCGCCTGCACTAACTTCTGCTGATCGAGTTCGGCTGAAAGCACCTGACCGACTTTATTAATCGTTTCGAGTATTTCGGATTGTTCTTTTAATTTCGCTTCGACCTGTTTTCGAGCGGTGATGTCACGGGCGATTTTAGATGCGCCGATAATTTTCCCGCGAGAATCTTTTATAGGAGACACGGTTAGAGATATATCAATCAATCGTCCGTCTTTCCCGACTCGAACCGTTTCGTAGTGTTCGATAGGTTCTCCGCTTTTGATTTTGCCGATAATGATGTTTTCCTCATGACGCATATCGGACGGAATCAAAGTCAAAACCGATTTTCCGACGATTTCTTTATCCGTATAACCAAAGATTCGCTGGGCGCTTTTGTTCCAGCTAGTGATTATTCCATCCAGCGTTTTGCTTATAATCGCATCTTCCGCCGAATCAATGATTGCCGAAAGCCAGCTGGCGGCAGTTTCATCGAACGGTAAATTGTTTATTTGATTCGGTGCGGCTTTATCGCCGTTCTCGATGATTTGATTATTTTTTTCAGACATAACCCTTGATTGATAAATGCAGCTTAAAAAAGGCATCTTAACCGAATTTAGTTTAATAAAAAAGACTGAAACTCGTTTGTTAAGTCCATCTTATAAATAAATTCGTAAAACTCAGCCTCTTTTTGATTCTTTAAACTATTACCAATCGTCTTTGTGAAAACTAAAATAAATCCGCCTTCGCGCCTGCGCTTAATAATAAATTGGCAGTGCGTCGGCGGGAATTTAATCAGCCGTTTATATTAAAGAATTGTTGCCGTTTGAGAATAAAATTTATCTCGACAAACGGCGAATCGTAAAGGTTGCGGTGTAGGCGTTGCGGTTCAGACGAACGTTTGATTTGGGAACGGGTGTCAGTTTCGTTAGATTAATCGCGTAGCTGTCGTATGCGCCGCCCATTGCTCCAAAGGTGGTGTTCATTTCTATCGTAACGGGTTCGCTGCCCGGTTTGCTGACTTGAACTTTGATGCGGGCATTGCCTGCCTGTATGCACTGCGCGTCCGTCGGACAGCGCGAATCTTCGATTAAGGAAACGAATTTGACCGTGATTTTACTCCGCGATGCTTTTTTCTGTTTGCCGACGCGCACATTGGCAAGTATCTGCGCCGCTTCCTGCTGCTGTAAGCCTTCCTGTGCGCTGGTCTGCTGAACCAGTCCGGCAAAGGCGAACGCTAAAATTAAAGCTGAAAATAATAATTTCATATTGATTCTCCTCATTTTGAAGGGCGATTCGTTTGCCCGCATCTTTGAGGCTGGCTGATGCTTTCAGCGTTGCAGAAAAAACAAAAAGCCGGTTGGCAAGCGTCAACCGGCTTTTTGTTTTGCAGAGACGAGCGATTATTCGCCCAGATGCGTGTAATTTGTGCCGACGGTCAAAACGCCCGGAAATCCGGTTTGGTGAACTTCGTCCGCGTGCAGTTCGTGTCCGCAAATCGAGAAATTCAAATCTGAATTTTGAAATCTCTTTTCGGCGAACATCGTTTGCAAATCAAAATTGTTCAGCAGCGAAACGATATTCAGATTCGGATTCGTTTTGCGCGGCAACTTATCGTTTGACATCGCCGAATTGTAAGCGAAGGTCGCCATAATCACCGACGATTGTTTCAAATCGTCTTCAATGACGCGGTCGTAAACATCCTGCGTCGTGTGCCAGGTTCGGGCGAAATATTCAATCGGGTCTTGGATAAATTGAAAGCCCGGCAAGCCCACGCCGTCGAACGCCTGATGGTCTGAGCCGCCGGTCGAGCCGACGGTTAAGGTTGACGCGCCCATTTCTTTGAACGGCGCGAGCCATTCGCGGAAAATCGGACGAAGCTGTTCGTTGCCCTGCATATACACGCCGCGAATTTTGCCCGTGCCGTTGTCGAGATTGTAGTAAGCCGCGAATTTATCATAGCCCGCTTTTTTCGTGATGGTTATCGGCTGGCGCGCGCCGCCTTGATTGCCTTGTCCGCGTCGCGGAGTTTCGGGAACGGTGGCGAGATGGCTGGCGACGTAGCCGCGCGAACCCAACAGCCCTTGTTCTTCGCCGGTCCACAAACCGACGCGAATCGTGCGGCGCGGTTTCAAGCCCGAAGCCTGCAAAATCCGCATCGCTTCCATTACGACTGTCACGCCCGCCGCATTGTCGGTTGCGCCGGAAGCCGCGTGCCACGAATCGAGATGCGCTCCGATAATAACTACTTCGTCCTTCAAATCCGTGCCGGGAATTTCGGCAATCGTGTTGTAGCCGTTTAAATCGTCAGTGTTGAATTTTACGTCCAAATCAACCGTCATTTTCATTTGCGCGCCGTCTTTAACGAGGCGGAACAGACGATTATACTGTTCGGTTTCGGCGACAATCTGCGGCACAATCCGGGGCGCGGATTTATCATAAACGCGAACGCCGCCGAACGGATTCGACGGGTCAGCATTTGCCGGTTGCGGAACGCTCGCGCCCATCACGCGAATCGTTCCCGAATCAGTTCCGAAACTCGGCTCGACGATGACCGCCGCGCCTTCTTCGTGGTAAAAGCGGAACTTGCGGGCAGTGAATTGCGCGGCGACTCTCGCGGCATCAATCTCGGCTTGTGTCGGCGGCGTGCGCGTCGGCGCGTTCGGTAAACCGTTTGAGTCAGCCAGTTCGAGCAAATTTTTATCATCGCGCCGCGAAGCGACCGCATCGAAACCGGGTTTGATTTCACGCGGCTGACCATTGAGAATAATCGCGCCCTTTAATCTGCCTTTATATTTTTCCAGTCCGGCTTCGTCGGTCGCGTCAACATAAATAACGTCGCCGGTAATCGCGCCGTTGGTTGATGGTGACCACGCTTTCGGAAAAGCGCGGAGCGGCATAAAATTCGGTTCGGTGACGGCTGCCGAGAATCTTTTCAATTCCCAACCGCGCCCGAACTCGCCCCACGATTCGAGCCGCGCATTCTCGATTCCCCATTTCGTCAATTGTTCTTTCGTCCAATTATTAGCCAGTTTTTGCGCGGGCGAATTCGTCAGGCGTGCTCCAATCGTATCGGTCAGATAGCGCATCGTTGCCATCGCCTGCGAGCGTTTCATTCCCTCGTCCTTAAATTTGGCGATTGCCTCATTGGTCGGCTGCGCCTCAACCGCCGGTTGTTGGGCTAAGGTGACAGTCGGCGTGATAAAAGCGGAAAGCAGAAACGCCGCCGCCAGTTTTCGTCGTAACATCGGTTTTAGAACTCCTCAGATTAAGTTTTCTTGAATATAATGACAGTTTTTTCAGTCGGTTGCTGTCGGTATGATTTTTATACTCTGATAAACGAGAAAAAGTTTCAAGACGGCTGACCGATTAAACTGCCTGAGAAGCTGGGGCGAAAACTCGAAATTTTTGGTTTTTCGTCATCGAAGATGACTGACATCCCCGCTCCGCCGCCCGGCGAGCATCGCCGGGTTTCGGTAATTCAACGCTCCGACGCTGAAAGCGTCGAACAAATCGCGTTGTTTATTGCTCACCTTCAGTGAGCGATGAAACATTCGCCGTCAACCCGGCGATGCTCGCCGGGCTATCGTATCGGTCGCTTTCAGCAACTTTTTGAGTTTTCACGCCAGCTTCTTAGGTTTATATTGCGGCTGTCTTTTTCAAGCGGCGTTGCGCACTGTCAATTGAGGGAAATTATATTTTTCTATATGCCCGCGCGAGTCTGTAATTTTTAGTTGAGAGAGATTTTTGTGACGCATAAACAAGCGGTTGCCAAAGAAGCATATCTGCGAAACGTGGATATTCTTCAGGATTTAACCGCCGAAGAAATTTCGGAACTGCAAAGAAAAGTTCATTATAGGGAAGTGGCGGCGGGAACGGTTTTTTACGAATCGCACCAGTCGTGCGAAGTTTTGTTTTTCATCAAAAAAGGTCGTGTTCGGCTTTATCATCTTTCGGCGGAAGGCAAAACTTTTACGACGGCGATTTTGGAAGCGGGAACTTTTTTTGGCGAAATGACGCTGCTCGGTCAGCGTTTATACGGTAGCTGTGCCGAAGCCGCCGCGCCGTGCGTGATTTCCACAATCAGCCGAAGAAACATTGAAAAGTTTTTGTTAGCCGATTGTCGAATTGCCTTTCGTGTCGTCGAAGCTCTCGGCAAACGCCTGATCGAGGTTGAACAGCGGTTGGCGGATTTGGCTCTCAAAGACATTCCGTCGCGTCTCATCTCGCTTTTGCTCCGATTAGCCGAGCCGTCGCCGAACGGCAAAACGGCGGTTTTTTTGACGCACGAAGAATTAGCGCAGATGCTCGGCACGCGCCGCGAAACGGTAACGCGGATTTTGAATGATTTGCGAAATCGGCAATTAATTGATTTGCACCGCGGGCGAATTTCTTTGCTGAACGCGAAGAATTTAGAAATAATCGCTTTGAAGTAAAGCGACTGTTTCTAGTAATTCTTGAACTGTGCGCGGAGTCACCGAAACTTCGCAGGGGGTGGTTTATAATCGGGAAAAATTTTCCGACTTAAACAACGATTCAGCGGGAGAAAAATTTTGTCGGAGACGGTTTACCGTCCGGCAGCGATATAAAAAGAATATCGTTTGTATTAAAACATCTCGCAACAATTTTAGGGGCTGCTAATTTATCAAGGGAAGGACATTTATGAAGACGAAAAATTTTACCCGGTCAGGCTTGGCGTTCTTTGTCAAAAATCTCAAGTTCTTTTATTTATCAGCACTGATATTTTCTGTATCGGTCGTTTCAACAGCGGCGCAGGAAGAAGTCATCTGGCAACAGAGCCACGGCACCGGCGCGGGCGGTGTTTCGGATTTCGGTCCGAGCCAAAAAGCCGGTTCGACCGCTTTCACGCTCAACCAGGAATTAGCGGACGACGTTAATTTGGTCGGCACAATCAACCGCATCGAAGTTCACGGCTACACGAACGGATTTTCCAGCCCGACACCTTCGAGCAGTCATTACTTCGGGTTAAACGTCAGATTTTACGCCGTCGGCGCGGACGACAAACCGGGCGCGCTGCAAGCTGAGTATTTCGTTCCGAAAACCAGCACAAATTTTCTTTTTCAAAGCACCGGCTTGGGCGATTTGCGCGTGCGGCTCGAACCGGCGTTTCAGGCGACGGGCAGACATTTTATCGCCGTTCAAGCCGTTCTTGACCCGATTGTAATTCCGGGCAGCGGCGGCGCGACGGCGAAATGGTATTGGCGCAGCGACAACGCCGAGCCGATTCGCGAAATCGCTCCGTGGTTCCGCCAGAATCCGTCCGCGCCGTGGGAACGCAATGAAGACAACGACGGCAGTCGCAATTTATCGCTGCGGCTTTGGGGGACGCGAATTCTCAAAACGCCGCCGACGATTTCCAGTCTTTCGACCAACACTCTGCCGCAAGCCGGACGTTTGAAAATTACGGGAACGAATTTCGGCACGACGCAAGGGACGGGCATCGTCCGCATCAACGGCGCAATCGCGCCCGTCAGCGTTTGGACGGAAACTTCGATAACGGCTTATGTTTCCGATTTATCAACCGTCGGCGCAGGAATTGTAGAAGTCGTTACGCAGGGCGGCACGAGCAATTCTCAGCCGTTCACCGTTACGACGCGACCGCCGGCGAACGGCAGAGTCAAATGGCGCGTGCAGGTTGACGCGGGAACGATTTGGGGGCGACCGGCGGTTGCCGCCGACGGCACGATTTACGCCGTTGACGCTCGCGGTCATCTCTATGCCGTGTCGCCCGAAGGCGGCGTTAAATGGATTTTCACGCGCGACACCATCGCCCGCCAAAGCGTGAGCATCGGGGCGGACGGAACAGTTTATTACGCTGCCGGAAACGAGCTTTACGCGGTTAATCCGAACGGCACTCTGAAATGGAACGTCGTCAACACTAGCGGCGGATCAGTCGCCGCCGGTCCGAATGTCGGACCTGACGGAAACATTTACGCGGTTTTCGATAACACTGTCGCCAACGGTCTGAGCGCAATCGTCGTTTCGCCCAGCGGTCAAATTCTCGATAACGATCCGGGATATTTCGAGCCGCTCGGCAGCGCGCTCGGCGTGCGCGAGATAGTTTTCGGCGCGCTCGGTCAGTATTATTTCGTGCTGAACAATATCGTTGACACGACGCGCAGCGGATTTAATTTCTTCGCGCTTGGCGGAAATTATCTGTTTTCGCGCGGGCAATTTTACGGTCAGCCGGTAATCGCGCCCGACGGCACGATTTACGCGCTCAACGCGCAGGTTCAAAAAGTGAGTGCGATTGACCCGGTAAACGGCGCAGTCATTCGTAATTTGCCAAACGGTAACGCCGCGCCGGATGTCGGTTCGGACGCAAATGTTTATGCGACGCAAGGGCAAGATTTGTTTTCATTCAATCCGGTGGGCGAGCAGCGTTGGCAGTTCGACAGTTTTGGAATTTTAGGCAGACCGGTGGTCAGCCCGATTAATGATATTGTCGCGCTTCATACTTACGAATACGCACAGCCCGGAATTGTTCAGGGCGTTAACGCGGCGACGGGCGCGCTCGCGTGGCAGGTTGATTTTCCGGCGGAAAACGGCGGCTACGTGCGCGGCGTCAGCCGTCCGAGATTTTCGAACGACGGCGCGACAGTTTATTACGGCACGAACGTCAACGATTACGCGAGCGACGTTTACTCGTATCTTTACGCGATTGCCGCATCGCCCGCTTTGCCGTGTTCTTTTGGAATCATGCCGAACACTGCCGCTTATCAATACAACGGCGGCAGCGGCAGTATAAATCTCACCGCGACGAACGCTAACTGCGCCTGGACGGCGACGAGCAGCGTTAATTGGATAACCGTTCATAACGCGAGCGGCAATGGCAACGGCACGGTGACTTATACCGTTACCGCCAATCCTGATTTCACCGCGCGCACCGGAACAATCACTGTTGGCGGTCAGATTTTCACCGTCACGCAGGCAGCCAGAACGACTGCCACGAACGTCAGCATTACTTACCCGGTTTCGGGCGACGTTTTCACGTTACCGATAAATCTTTTCATCGCCGCCAACGCGACAAACGCGACCGGCGCAATCGCTCGCGTCGAGTTTTATGCCAACGACCAGTTAATCGGCACGGACGCTTCCGCGCCGTATCAAATCGTCTGGAACAATCCGGCGGCGACTAATTACACTTTAATCGCCAAATCCTTTGACCAGACGGGAACGAAAACATTGTCGGAAGCGGTAACGATTACGATTAATCCTGTTCCGCCGCCCGAACCCGCGCCGCTGCCGATTCCGCCGCCGGTTTTAACCAGTCCGACACCGAATCAGGAATTCATCGTGGGCAACAGCGTTACCTTCGCCGCAACTCCGGGCGCGACTCAATATCCGACCGAGAAGGTAGAATTTTATCTGGGCACGACGCTCATCGGTGAAGATGAAACGAGTCCTTATAGTTTCACGCTGAACAACATTCCCGCCGGATTTCACACGGTATCGGCGCGAACCATCGCGGTCACCGGCGCGCGCGCTACTTCGCAACCGATTGACATTCGCGTTAATTTACAGAGAATCTTGAACGGCGCGAGATTGTTCGATTTCGACGGTGACGGCAAGGCAGACGTATCGGTTTTCCGTCCCGCTAACGGAACCTGGTATTTACAGCAGTCAACCGCCGGTTTCACGGGCATTGCCTTTGGCGTGAATTCCGATAATCTTGTTCCCGCAGATTATGACGGCGACGGAAAAACAGATGTCGCGGTTTATCGCGGCGGAACCTGGTATCTGCAAAGAAGCACGGCTGGATTTGCCGGCATCGCCTTTGGCGCGGCGGACGACATTCCCGTTCCGGCGGATTACGACGCGGATGGCAAATCGGATGTTGCGGTTTTCCGTCCGTCAAACGGTACTTGGTATATCCAAAGAAGCGAACTCGGTTTCACCGGAATCGCTTTCGGACAATCGGGCGACAAACCAGTCGCGGCAGATTATGACGGCGATGGTAAAGCTGACATCGCAGTTTTCCGTGCAGGCACCTGGTATATCCAAAGAAGCCAGCTCGGATTTACCAGCATTTCATTTGGCAAAGCAACTGATAAACCCGTTCCGGCGGATTATGACGGCGACGGTAAAGATGATGTCGCGGTCTTCCGCGCAGGAACTTGGTATCTGCAAAGGAGTCAGGCAGGCTTTACCGGCATCGCTTTCGGATTGGGAACAGATGTGCCGACACCGGCTGATTATGACGGCGACGGCAAAACCGATGTCGCTGTTTTTAGAAACGGCGTTTGGTATATCCAGAGAAGCACGACGGGATTTTCGTCAGTAACTTTTGGCGCATCGAATGACATTCCGATCACCGCCGTATTTCGTGATTAATAGTAAAAAAAATGCGTTTGCCTGATCAGCGGCGCATTTTTTATTTTTATGTCTT
>CBDUBY010000127.1:0-10172 GCA_965365505.1 uncultured Pyrinomonadaceae bacterium
TTCTGGCGGAAAGGGTGGGATTCGAACCCACGGAACCCTTTTGAGGTTCACTACATTTCCAATGTAGCCAATTCAACCGCTCTTGCACCTTTCCGCAAAAAATTTTGTGGTTGAATAAAAATGGCGGAGAGGGTGGGATTCGAACCCACGGAACCCGTTAAGGTTCAACAATTTTCGAGACTGCCCGATTCAACCACTCTCGCACCTCTCCGCAAATTAAACTTTTATTACTTTGGCGTGTCTTCTAATGCGGAAAAAATCCTGCATTAGTTTCCGACACTCTTCTGCCAAAACACCCGAAGTAATTTCAATTTGATGATTCAAAGAACTTGCATTACAAAGCTGGAAAACACTCTCAACCGCGCCGAATCGTTCATCGTGCGCCCCGAAAATCAGCCTTTCAATTCTGGCGTTAACCAACGCGCCCGCGCACATCGCGCAAGGTTCTATCGTCGTATAAACGGCGGTTTCCGTCAACCGATAATTGCCGATTTTCCTCGCCGCCTCGCGCAAAACTAAAATCTCGGCGTGCGCCGTCGGGTCTGAATCAATGATGGTTCGATTTCCCGCGACGGCAAGAAGCTCGCCGTTCTTATTTATCAAACACGCGCCGATTGGGACTTCGTTTAACTCTCGCGCTTCGATTGCTGCTTCAATTGCCTGCCGCATCCAAAATTCGTCTTGCTCAAACATCGTAAATTATTTTAGCCAATGCAGGGCGCAAACAAAAAATATAGGTTTCTGCAATTAAACTGTCAAGCACGACGCAAAAAACCGTCGGCAACCTGAATTTTCTTGCATCAAAACAGCGAAAGTGATAAATCTTATGTGGAGAAAACAAGCCTCTGCTGCCGCTTTCCCGCTTTAAGAGCTATGAAAAACGAAGTTCGGTTTGAAACTGAAGCTGACATTCATTCGACCGACGCAAAAGAAATGACCGGAGACGGCAATGCAGATTTTCTATCGCTCGCCGAAGAAGTTCGCGCCCGCAGCAACAAGCCGTTAACCACGCCGCTGACACTTCCTCAGAAACTCGCGCCGGCTGAATTTAACACGGCGATGGTTCATTTTTATCGCGGCGAAGTCCAGCGTTCAAACGTCTGGCGCACGCGGCTCGACACGACGACGAACTGGGCGGTTATCACGGCAGGCGCGACGCTTTCCTTCGTTTTCTCATCGCCCGACAATCCGCATTTTGCGATTCCGATCAACACGATTCTGGTTTCGATTTTTCTTTTTATGGAAGCGCGCCGCTATCGCTATTACGAAGTTTGGGCGAACCGCGTGCGCGTTCTTGAAACCGGCTATTTTGCCCCGATGCTGTCGCATCAAACGATGGCGCCGGACAAAGAATGGGCGGAACACATTTCGGCTGATTTGCTTACGCCGCATTTCACCATCAGCGAATGGGAAGCGGTCGGCAGGCGACTGCGGAGCAATTATCTTTGGATTTTTGTTTTGCTTGCCCTCAGTTGGGCTTTGAAAGTTTACCTGCATCCGTTTCCCGCTCCAAATATAGAAACATTTATTAATCGCGCTCAGGTCGGACTCGTTCCCGGCTGGCTGGTGATTACCGTCGGCTTCATTTTCAACGCGATTATGATTGTCGTCGCTTTCGGAACGCTGCGGCTGCGCGACGCTTCGAGCGAAGTTTTGCCGCTCGAAAGTTTTGAGTGGCATCCACTTCAACAGGTTTCCGATTGGGCTGGAACGAATCTGAAACGCCGCAACCCGATTCGCCGTTCTAAAAAAGCCCGCCAGCGCGTTCGCTCGATTCATACGACGGAAGCAAACTGAGAACCGGAGAAATGATGAATTTCACAAAAATCTTTTTAATCGCTATTTCGTTAGTGTTCGTCGCCCTTATCGAGCCGGTCGCAATGTATTCACAGGAAACCGGGAATTTTAAGGAAGCCGTCGCAGCCAAGTTGAAAGGTTTCCAAAACGTCACTTTAGAAAAAATCTGCCCGACGGAAACGGAGGCGACGGCGAAAAGAATTTTCAGCGAATACGGCGCGATTTTCGTCTCGAACGGCACTAGGTTGCCGGGCAAATGTATTTTTTCCAATGAAACCGATTTGCAGTCGTTTCAAACACAAAGTCTGCCGCAGTCGGCGAACGTCGGCGGCGTAAACATCGAACTGCAAAAACCGGCGATGGAAGCATTGCTGGCGGCACAAAAAGAAGCGGCAAAAAAGCGACTGCAAATCACGCCGCGCGGCGGTTCGCTCGCCGCTCGCCGTTCCTATGAAGATACGGTCAGGCTTTGGAATTCGAGATTTAATCCGGCATTAAATCACTGGGTCGGGCGGCGCAAAATCTCGCAGCAGCAAGCGGCGGCGGCGAGAGCTTTGCCGATTCGCGAACAGGTGGCGCAGGTTTTGGAATGGGAAACGAATGGATTTTTTTTCAGCAAGGATTTGTCGAAATCAATTCTTTTTTCCGTCGCCGCGCCGGGCGCATCGCAGCATAATTTCCTGCTCGCGCTCGACGTGCAGCAATTTGCGAATAAGGAAGTGCGAAAAATTCTCGCCGACCACGGCTGGTTTCAAACCGTGAAAAGCGACGCGCCGCATTTCACTTATCTCGGAGTCAAAGAAAGCGAATTGCCTGCACTCGGACTCAAAGCGGAAACGGTCGGCGGGCAGAAGTTTTGGATACCGAATTTATAACAGTCAAAGTTTGGAGGTTACGAGGAGAAAATGAATTGCCCGAACTGCAATACTGAAAACGACAACGATAATATCTTTTGTGTCAGTTGCGGCGGAAATCTCGCGCCGCCGATAATCAACAGCAGCGTGACGACACAGCCGTCACCGACGCAGTATTATAGCGGCAACCAATTCACGCAACCGGACAACGCGCCCGAATCGGTGCAGACGGCTTTCAAAATTCCCGCGCCGAATTTCGACCAATCGCAAAATTTCAATGCTTCAATTCCATACATCGCCGCGCCGCCCGCTAAAACAGGCAGCGGCAAATTCGTTCTGCTCGGCGCATTCGTGCTTCTGATATTGATTGGCGGCGGCATCGGCGCATTTTTTGTTATCAATCGTCAATCGGTCAGCAAAGAAACTCTGCCCGACCATCTCGGACTTTTTCTGGTCAATAAAGAAACAAATAATTTCGCCGAATTAAGTAAACAGGATTCGATGAACGCCGTCACAACCAAAGACGATTTATTAAAAAACGACGCGCTGCCGGCGACCGACGACAAGCCGAATGTGATTTTATATTCGGACGGCAAAGATATTCCGATTGGCGACTTAAAGCTCGTGCAGCTCGACACGATAAAAGACGACGGCACGTTGAGGCATTTAAATTTTCAAGCCGCACCGGTCGAGGGAAAATCGGAAATGAAACGGCTGCGCGTTCCCGACGGATTGGCGAACGGCAAATACGCTTTTGCTTTGTTCGACGGATTTCTCGACGAAGGCAAGCATAAATTCTGGGCGTTTCAGGTAAAAAACGCAACGAAAACCGACAACGGCGATTTGGGAAAAGCGTTGACGCTTTCGATGAAGCCGAAAACCGCGTCGCCGACACCAAATACCAATTCGGCTATTTCGACAAACGCGACGACCGTTGTTAAAGCCGCGCCGACACCGAAGCCCGCGCCGGTCGCGCCCGCCGGTTCGCAGGTCGCTTATTGCGCGTCAAGCAATGTGATTATGCGCGGCTCTCCGAGTTTGTCGGGGCGAAAAATTAACAATCTGCGGCGCGGACAAAAAATTTACATCATCAATTATTCGGATAACTACGATTCGTGGAACGGAATGGAAGGCAATTGGGCTTATGTTCAAACCGAAAGCGGCGGGCGCGGATGGGTTTTCGCGCCGCTCATCAGTTACTAAAAATTAGATTTTATGAAAAACAAATTATTTACCGTTGGTTTGCTCGGCTGCGTTGCGTTTTCAGCGTGTTGGTCGAACGACTCAAAAAGCAGCCGGAACACGACGTATAGTAATTCCGCAACGACATCGGCGACCGTTTCGGAAACTAATAAAAATTCGATTAACGATTCAAAAACGAGCGACTCTGCCAATACCAAAATGTCTGAAAATGCCAACACTCAAATCAAAAGCGGCGGCTATATTGCCAATCTGCCGAGCGGTTTTAATCAACCGACCGATGCCATCGGGCAGCGAATTTTAAGGGACTACGGCGCGTTGTTCGTCGCACGCGGCGGCGCGACGCCGCCAACCACGACGATTTTCAAAAACGAAGCGGAAGTTTCCGCGTATCAATCAAGTTTATCGAAATCCAGCGAAACGCTCGGCGGGTTTAATATTGAGCTTCAAGCGGCGGCGATGAAGGCATTGAAGGAAGCAATTGCCGAAGCGAAACAAACCAATTCGAACATCACGCCGAACGGCGCGGACGCGGGCAAAAGAGATTATGCGGGAACGGTTACGAATTGGGCGAGCCGCGTCAATCCGGGTTTGACGCATTGGGTCGGGAAAGGAAAAATGACCGAAGCCGAAGCGTCGAAAATCCGCGCGCTGTCGCCGTTCGAGCAAGTGCCGGAAATTTTCAAACTCGAATCGCAGCAGATTTTCTTTAGCAAAGATTTTTCGAAGTCAATCGTTTATTCGGTTGCGCCGCCGGGAACTTCGCAACATCTTTCGATGCTCGCCCTTGATGTCAAAGAACACGGCGACGCGAAAGTGCGCGACATTTTAGCCAAACACGGCTGGTTTCAAACCGTCGTTTCGGACTTGCCGCATTTTACATTTTTGGGCGTTCCTGAAAATCAATTGTCGGGCTTGGGTTTGAAAAAAATTTCCGACAGCGGACGGACTTATTGGCTTCCAAATCTATAAAGAATTTGCCACAGAGGACACCGAGGTTTTAGAGATTTTCAATTATAAAAAGTTAAATTCTCGTTGTTTTACTCCGTGTCCTCTGTGGCTAAATTTCTTTTACAAATTTCTCGCCTCGCGCCAAATTTTGGGAATTGAAAAGATTTTTTGGGTAAAGGTTGTGTGAGCGCGTCGCGAGAAAACATCGTAATTTTGTTTTTCAATTTCAATCAAAATTTTCTTGTAAATTTTCGACGCCAGCAAAACCGTGAAGCGCGAATCTTTTTCCAGTAATGCAATTCCCTTTTCGCCTTTCCGGTAAAAATCGGCGGCGCGGGCGATTTGAAACTTCATCAGTTTGATAAAATCATCGTTCATTTTACTTTCGATAATTTGCTGTTCGGAAACGCCGAATCGCCGCAAATCTTCCTGCGGCAAATAAATTCTTCCCATTGCCGCATCTTCTTTAACGTCGCGCAAAATGTTCGTAAGCTGCATCGCGATGCCCATCGCTTCGGCATATTCCAAAGCCTTCGCGTCCGAATACCCCAAAATTTCCGACGACATCAAACCGACGGTCGAAGCGACGCGATAGCAGTAAACGTAAAGTTCGTCAAAAGTTTCGTAGCGTTTAATCGAGGTGTCCATTAAAACGCCCTGCATTAATTCGAGCGGCAGATTTTTCGGAATCGGGTAAGTTTGCAGCAAATCTTTCCACGCGGTGAAAATCAGTTTTTGGTTTTGGTTCGCCAGTTCTGGGTTTTGCTTTTTTGGGTCGTCAAAAACTTTTTCTAATTCGTGCTTCCAATTTTCAACCGCTCGAATCGCATCAGCTTCGCCGCCTTCGCCGATTTCATCAATTTCGTCGTCAATGTGACGGCAGAAAGCATAAATCGGATAGACGGCTTTTTGTTTGTGTCCGGGCAGAAATTTGGCAGCGAAGTAAAAACTTTTGGCGTGAGTTTTAGTAACAGTTTCACAGAATTTGTAAGCCGTCTGAATTTCATTCAACATCAAAATTTATTTTAATTACGCTTTTCGTTCAGCCAGGTAATCCGTTAATTGAATCAAACAACTACGCGCTTCGTTTGACGGGAAATTTTCAATTAAAATTCGTTTCGCTTCTTCGACTGTTTTTTTCAACTGCACATTTGCCGCCGTTGTGCCTTCGCTGATGGCGAAGGGTTTTTGATTTTCCGCAAAAATCTCCGCGTCTTCTTCGAGGTCAATCAGATCGTCGGATAATTGATAAGCGTCGCCGAGCAGTTCGGCGTAGCGCGATAGATGCGCGAGTTCGAGATAATCCGCGCCCGCCAAAATCGCGCCGACGCGCAGGGCAAGACGCATCAACGCCGACGTTTTCAAATTTCTGATTGATTCGGATTCGTAATTGTCATTCGCGCCTGCGCCTTTCGCCAACGCCAAATCAACCGACTGACCGCCGACCATTCCCGACGCGCCGACACATTCGACGATTTCCGCGTGAGCCGCCATCGCGCGTTCGGGCATTCCGTTGTGGTTGACGAAAACCAAACCGTAAGCCGCGTTCAAAAATCCGATAGCAACGAGAACTGCCAAACCTTCACCGAATTTTTCGTGTAAAGATTCCTTGCCGCGCCGCTCGGCGGCATTATCCATACACGGCAAATCGTCAAAAACGAGCGAACTCGTGTGAACGAACTCGACCGCGCAAGCCGACGGAATCATCAAATCCATCTTTCCGCCGACCAGTTCCGCGCCGAGCAAAGTTAGAACCGGACGTAATCTTTTCCCGCCTGAAAACAAAGCGTATTCAACCGCTTCATTAAACTGCGTTTCGACGTTCGGCGGCGCAAGCGGCAGATGCTCGCGCAACGCCGCTTCGATTTGCGGTTTGTGTCGTTCCACGTATTGCCACAAACCTGTGAAGTTTTCCGTTTGATTTTCCATTAGCAGCCGCCAAGCATAAAATACTCAAATTTTCCAACTAATTTTCCTTTTTCCGCTTCAGTCGAAAGAAACAATCCCGACGAATAACCGCCTTTTTCGTATCCGTAAAAATCCATATACAAATCGAGTTTTCCGTCACGGTCTAAATCTCCAACCCAATATAAATTTCCGACGTAATCATATTCATCCATATAATAAATATAGTGAACAATTTGACTTGTGGTCGCAGTTTCAAGGAATAGAACTAAAATGGATTCTTGTTTTGTGCTGATACCCTTTTCGACGCGAAGCGTATATTCGATATTGCCGAGAAAGAACTTTTTATTGAATCCTTCTTTGATTGTTATTGCATCGTTGTCGTCATCAGTTTCTCTCCAAGTTTTGTCACGCAACAAAGTTTTGACCGCGCCCGTCTTAAATTTCTTCTTGTTCTTCACCAAAAAAATCGGATTCTTTTTATCCATTACAGAAACTTCCTTCCAAAGCATTTCTTCTTTAGTCAGTTTCACTTTAATTTTTGTCGAACGCAAAACATCTATTCCATTTTCATTGAAAAGTCCCCACCAAATTTCGCCAGATTTCGCCTTAATATCTTTGACGTTAGAAACTTCTCCGGTTTCCAAAAAATTTATGTTGTGTTTTCCTTCTGATTCGTCCCAAAAATCTTCCACATCAAAAACTGTGGGTTCGACTTTCTTTTCGACTTTTAGCGTAGGTGATTCTAAGGGAACCGCTTCAATTATTTCTATTCGCTCAACATTTCTTTCCGTTCTTGGAATTAAAAAGAACGCGGTTATTCCGATTAAAAATGCTGATAAAAAAACGCCAATAAAAGTTTTTGTAATTTTCATAATTTGGCTCCTTCACAAAACGATTTTTATTGTTTTGTTGCTTCGACATAAAATTGTCGGGCGCGTTCCGCCGTTGTTTGCGAAACGGTTACGCGAAACGGATGCTTGGCGACGAAGTTTGGAACTTGTTTGATATTCGCGCCTAATTTTTCCAGTCCTTCCGCGATTCGCTCGTCGGAAAATTCTTCCATTCCGAATCGTTCCGTCGCCCGTTTGAACGCGCCGCGCAGACGGTCGAGCGCGAGTTCCCTGTCGGCTAAAACTTTGCCGCGCGATTGGAATTCGCCGAGCGCGAACAATAGGATTTTTTCCGCCTCGATTGTTTTGTCGTCGAAAAGATTCGGCTGTCGTTCGTTTTTCATCGGCTCAATCCGTCGGTTATGAAATTCAATTCGCACAAAGATTTTATCACACAAAATTTCAAGTTTCGCCAAAGATTTGGCAAGCCTCGCGGCGAGATGCTACATTTTCTTTGAAAACTATGACGGAGAAGAAAAAATTTCGCGTCGGCATCGGCGTCACCGGCGGAATTGCCGCTTACAAGGCGATTGAAGTTTTGCGTCTGCTGCAAAAATCCGATTGCGAGGTGCGCGTGGCAATGACGCGCCACGCCACGGAATTCATCCAGCCGCTGACGTTTCGCGCCCTGACCGAAGCGGCGGTTTTGGTTGACGATTACGCGCCGGAAAATCCCGACCCGATTGCTCACATCAATTTTTCCCAGAACATAGATTTGCTTTTAATCGTCCCGGCGACGGCAAACACAATCGCCAAATTCGCTAACGGCATCGCCGACGATTTTTTAACTTCAACTTATCTGGCTTCACACGCGCCGGTTTTAATCGCTCCCGCGATGAACACGACGATGTGGGAACACGCCGCGACGCAAAGAAACATCGAGCGATTGAAAAACGACGGCGTGTTTTTCGTCGAACCAATCGCGGGCGAATTGGCTTGCAAAACCGTCGGCACGGGAAAATTGGAAGATGTCGAGAACATCGTCGCGCAGGCGTTGAAATTGTTGGCTTCAGGTTTCAGGTTTCAGGTTTCAGGTGAAAACGAAGATTCGATTGACGAAAAACCGGAAACCGCGAACCGGAAATCGGAAACTCAAGATTTGCTCGGAGAGCGAATTTTGATAACCGTCGGCGGCACGCGCGAAGCGATTGACCCCGTGAGATTCATTTCAAATCATTCGTCCGGGAAAATGGGTTTCGCCGTCGCGGAAGCGGCGCGAACACGCGGCGCGAACGTAACGGTCGTGTGCGGTGTGACGACGGTTGAACCGCCTGAAAATACGAATGTTATTCGAGCAATTTCGGCAGAAGAAATGTTTGCTTCCGTGATGAAGGAATTGCCGGGCGCGACTGTTTTTGTCGGCGCGGCGGCGGTTGCCGATTATCGTCCGGCGAAACAAGCCGCAACGAAAATAAAAAAAACCGAAGCCGTTTTAATTTTGGAACTTGAAAAAACGCCCGACATTTTAGCGGCGGTTTCGGCGAATCGGCACGACGATTTGCTGGTCGCCGGATTTGCGGCGGAAACTGAAAATGTTTTGGATTACGCCAGTTCAAAAATGGCGAAGAAAAATTTAGATTTGGTCGTCGCCAATGACATCACCAAAGACGGCGCGGGATTTAACTGCGACACAAACATTGCGACGATTTTGACCGGCGCGAATCAAATCGAATTGCCGCTGATGTCAAAGCGCGAACTCGCAGACAACATTCTGGATGAAGTGGTAAAATTGCGAAAAGTAAAAAGTAATAAAGTAAAAGGGCAAAAGTGAAATCAGAAATCTCAAATCTACTGCTCGACGTAAAAGAGCAGATTTTATATTTGCAGGAACTCGGCGCGGAAAATTTCAGCGTGGATTTGCCGGAAATTCAAATCACAAATCACAAACCGCAAAACGCAAATCCGGCGATTTCGCAGGAACGACTTGAGCGTTTCGTGCCGACGGATTTCCAAATTCCGAAAGTCGAAACGGCGAAACCGGAAAATTCCGCCGAAGCGGATTCGACCCGGCGCAGTCTTTTAGAAGCGACCAAATTGTCGCGCCTGCCGTCCCTGCCGAAACGAAATTCTTTTATATCTAACAAACCGACAGAACAAGCGAGGGAAACAGAAATGCCAAAACTGACGATTGACGAATTGCCGCAGGATTCGCTGTTCGGCGACTTCAAACCGACTCTGGGCGAATCGAAAGAAACGATTGAGGAAATTCGCCTCGACATCGGCAACTGCGTGCGCTGCCCGCTGCACGAAGGACGCACGAAAATCGTTCACAGCACGGGAAACGTCAATGCCGATTTGATGTTCGTCGGCGAAGCTCCGGGCGCGGACGAAGACGCGCAGGGCTTGCCGTTCGTCGGGCGTTCGGGTCAACTGCTGACAAAGATAATCGAGTCAATCGGTTTGAAACGCGAAGACGTTTTCATCGGCAACATCAACCGCTGCCGCCCGCCGGGAAACCGCACGCCGACTTTGCCCGAAGCGCACACTTGCCGCCCGTTTCTGACGCGCGAAATCCAGGTCGTCAAACCGAAAGTTATCGTCGTGATGGGAAATACGGCGATGAAAAATCTGC
>CBDUBY010000128.1:0-10165 GCA_965365505.1 uncultured Pyrinomonadaceae bacterium
GCCTGTTCGGGCGACATATACGCGGCAGTTCCGATGACTTCGCCGACTTCGGTTTTAACCAACGCCTGATGCTCGTCCGACGGCAAATATTTGGCAATTCCGAAATCGAGAATTTTCACCAAATTGTCGGGACGAATCATTATATTTTCCGGTTTGATGTCGCGGTGAACGATGCCCGCGCCGTGCGCCGCCGCGAGTGCCGAAGCGGTTTGCAGCGCGATGTCGAGAGCCTCGCCGATTGACAGTTTTTTCTCGCGCAAAACGTCGCGCAGCGTCATTCCGTCAATAAATTCGGTGGCGATAAAATCTCTGCCGCGCCATTCGCCGATTTCATAAATCGTCACGATATTCGGATGATTCAGAGCCGATGTCGCCAACGCTTCCTGCCGGAAACGGCTGACGCGGTTCACATCTTCGGTGATGTGCGCCGCGAGCAGCTTGAGCGCGACCGAGCGGTTTAAGCGCGTGTCTTTCGCCAGAAAAACCTCGCCCATTCCGCCCGCGCCGATTTGCTCGGTAATTTTATAATGTCCGACGCGCTCACCGCTTTCAGGTTTCTCGTTTTGCCTGACAATTTTACCGGCAACTTCGCCGACGGCGGGCGATTCCATAAAACTTTCCGCTTCGTTAAACGAAGCGAGAAGCGATTCGACTTCGCGGCGCGTGTCCGCGTCGCCGTCACAGACTTCATCGAGGAAACGCAGGCGTTCGGCGGGCGCGACTTTTATCGCGTCGCCGAAAATCCGTTTCGCTTTTTCCCAACCGTCGTTTTTCATCTGGTCAATTCACGATGCAGCCAGGCTTTTGCCATCGCCCAATCGGTGGCGACGGTCGTGCGGGAAACTTGTAACGCTTCCGCCGTTTCTTCCAAACTCAAGCCGCCGAAATATCGGAGTTCGACAATCCGCGCCTGTTGTTCGTCCATTGTTTCCAATCGGTTCAAAGCCTCGTCGAGCGCCATCAAATCAATGCTTCGTTCTTTGCCGGAAATCATTTCGGCTTTTTCCAGAGTCAGTTTAACGGCATCGCCGCCGCGCTTGTCCCGCTTCTTGGTGCGGGCGTAATCAACCAAAATCCGCCGCATTAAATTTGAGGCGATGGCGAAAAAGTGCGTCCGGCTTTCCCAATTCACTGTCCGTTGGTCAATCAATTTCAAGTAAGTTTCGTGAATCAAAGCGGTCGCCTGAAGCGTGTGGTCGTGGCGTTCACGGCTCAAAAAGCGGGCGGCTTGTTTATGTAATTCCTGATAAACGAGCGGCATTAAATCTTCCAACGCCGCACGGTTTCCGTCGCTCCATTCGCGCAGGATTTCGGTTATTTTAGGAGTTTCGTTCATCCCGTTTCGCGCCGCTTTTCGGTGGTTAATTGCGAGAATATGCCCGCCGTAATGTTTGGTCAAAATTTATCTTAACTTAATTGAAGAAAAATCTGAACGATTTTCCCGCCGATGTCGCGCTAATAAATAGGGAGGTTAGAAACCTCCGAAAAAATTACAAGGAGAAAAATTTATGTTCACGAAAAAATCTTTTATAAATTCCATTTTCGCATTTATCGCTGCGGCGTTCATCGCATCGAATAGCGTCGCGCAGACTTCGACCGTTTTCGTTACGAATTTGCGAAACCCGACGAAAATTATTTACTCGGCGCGTTACGGAGTTTTCTTTGTTTCCGAAGCCGGAACGCCGATGACGACCAACGCGGGTCGCATTTCGGTGGTCAGCAACAACGGCTCGGTGAAGACGTTGATTGAAGGTTTGCCGTCAGCTCCGGCTCCGCCGAACAACGAGGCGTCGGGTCCGTCGGCGATGTGGCTCGACGGCAACAGTTTGTATATCGCCGTCGGCGGCGGCAACGCGACGATTAACGGTCCAGCCCCCGGTTCGGAACTACCGAATCCGAATCCGGCTTCGCCGATTTTCAGCTCGGTTCTGGAATTAAGATTACCGTTGAAAGGCAGGCTCGGAACAGTTTCATATCAAATTCAACCAGCCGACCACACGCGGCTGGCGAGCGGCGAAACAGTGAGTTTGGGAAGCGGTCTTTTTCGCGCGTCCTTGCGCTTAACGTCGAATTTCCCCGACTACACGCCCGCGTTTCGTCCCGACGTTCCAAACAACGTGCGGACTTCAAATCCGTTCGGCATTGTCGGCGCGGGCAATAAATTATATGTCGCGGACGCATCGCAAAACCACATTCGCTCGGTGAATTTAATCAACGGTCAATCGGAAATTTTTCGAGCCTTTCCGTCGCGTCCGAATTCGCTGCCGGGACCGCCGTTTATTGATGCTGTTCCCGACAGTTTGCGAATTTTCGGCAATAAATTGCTCGTTACTTTTTTGACCGGCTTCCCGTTTCCCACAGGCGTTGCCGATGTGCGCCAGATTGATTTGGAAAGCGGCGCGGAGTCGCAGTTTATCGGCGGGCTAACAACGGCGATAGACGTTTTGCCGGTGGCAAACGGCTTCTGCCATTCGTTCTACACGCTCGAAATCAGCACGAATCTGTCGGGCGGCGCGCCCGGACGCCTTCAGCGTTTTAATGCGCCCGGCGGACAGCCGACAATTATCAGCAACACGCTCATTTCGCCGACGAGTCTGGCACTGCATCCGCCGAGCGGCGATTTATTGGTGACGGAAACTTTCCTCGGACGCATCACGCGCATCAGCAGCATTCCGCCGGTAACCGGCAATTGAAAAAAATCGGGGTTGCGCATTTGGAATTTAAGTTTGGTTGTTTAATTAGCGACTAATCCCAAATCCGCAATCAAATCACCCTACACATTCGAGTAGTTACGTTAATTTCGGAGTTCGGCTAAAACTACAATTACAAACTTTTCTTGTTCGGTAAAGAACGCCATGCGGCGGAATTGCAATACACAGCGACTTTTTCATTTTTATTTATTAGCAAAACGGAGAAGGAGGAAGCGGCAACTTATGAAACATCAAAAAATCAAATTAACGGCAATCTGTTTGGCAATCCTATTTATTCTGACGCTGCAAAATGTTTCGGCGCAGACCAACGAATTTACTTATCAAGGCAAGCTGGCTGATGCGGGCGGACAGTTGGCGACTTACGATTTCGAGTTTCGCCTGTGCGATGCCGAAGCCGACTGTGCCGCGCCTTTGCAAACGATACAGCGGCTGGCGGTGCCGGTCGCGGGCGGCGCGTTCACGGTCAAACTCGATTTCGACGCGGCGCATTTTAACGGCGACGACCGCTGGCTGGAAATTGCCATCAAGCGTCCCGACCAGAAGGATTTTACGACGCTCGACGTGAGGCAGAAAATCACCTCCGCGCCGTATTCGGTCAAAAGTAAATCGGCTGACGAAGCCAATAACGCCGCGCAGCTCGGAGGAGTGGACGCGAGCGAATACGTGACGACTTCGACGGTCGGAAACTCATTTATCAATAACGACGTGAAGCAGCAAACCGCTGATTTTAATGTGTCCGGCAACGGCACACTCGGCGGCGTTCTCCAGGCGGCGGAAGTCACAGCGCAAACGCCGAGCGGAACTTACGGGCTGACGCAGACTGACGGCGCGACCACCGTTTCGACGTATGTCGGCAGCAGTTCGTCGGGCGCAACGGGCGGTTGGTTCGGCACGCGCTCGAATTCGCCGCTGTTCTTTTTCACGAACAGCGGGCAGCCGACAATGACTGTCACCGGCGGCAACGTCGGTATTGGAACCGTTACGCCGCAGTCGAAATTGACCGTGCAGACCGGAACTTTTAATCCTTATGGTTTGACGCACACGAACGGCACGGTGACAGTCGGCACATACGTTGACAGTACTGCCGGCTGGTTCGGCACGCGCTCGAACAATCCGCTGAATTTTTTCACCAACGACGGTTTTGCACAGATGACGATTTTGCAGAACGGCAGCGTCGGCATCGGCACGACCACGCCGTTTGCCGGACAAAAACTCGATGTCAACGGCGGAGTTATCTTCAGAACGGGCGGCAGTGGCGGCGGTTTTATTAATTTCGGCTCGCCCAATTCCGAAACCGGATTGACCATCAACGGCAACGGCACGAACCGAGCCGATTTGCGGTTTGACGGCGGGACGCTTAAATTGCTCGCCACCAGCGCGGGAATTCCGCCGGCGACAAATGGAATCGCTATCACTACGGCGGGCAATGTCGGCATCGGCACGACTAGTCCGACGAGTAAATTAGAAGTTGTCGGAACGATGAAAACCGGCATTCTGCAAATCACGGGCGGCTCCGACCTCGCCGAAAACTTCGAGGTAACGGGCGACGAGGCAAAGCCCGGAATGGTCGTCGCCATTGACCCGCGCCAAACCGGAAAGTTAATGGTTGCTCGCGGCGCATATAATCGCCGCGTCGCCGGAATCGTCAGCGGCGCAAATAACCTGTCGGTCGGAATGATTCTGCCGGATTTGAAAGGCACGGAAAATTCGTTGCCCGTCGCTTTGTCGGGTCGCGTTTGGGTTTATTGCGACGCGACGCGCAATCCGATTCGCGCCGGAGATTTGCTGACGACTGCCGCGACGCCCGGTTACGCGATGAAGGTCGTGAACTATTCAAAAGCACAGGGCGCGATTATCGGCAAGGCGATGACCGATTTAAAAGTCGGAGAAAAAGGTTTGGTTTTGGTTTTGGTGACGCTGCAATAACGGCGAGGAGAAACAACTATGAATAGGCTGAAATCAATTACGGCAGCGATTATTTTGCTGGCGAATGCCGCCACATTTTCATACGCACAGCTTTTGTCTAAACCGAAGAGAGAATGCGGAACGGTTGTAACCAACGCGCAAAAACGAGTCGAGTTGGAACGGGCAGCGCGCGGTTATGATTTTCTCGCGCCGCAGCTCAACCGACCGTATCAAATTCCGCTGACGATTCACATCGTCCGGCAAACCGACGGCACGGGCGGTTTCACTTTAGCCAATCTCGAAGTGGCGATGCAGGATTTAAATCGTCTGTGGCTGCCCATCGGCATTCAATTTTACCGGCGCGGCGAGGTGGATTATATCAACGACGATTTGCTTTACAATTTGCCCGACCAGGATTTTTGGCGCGATGTTTTGCGGCAGACCAATCCGGTCGCCAACACTGCCAATGTCTGGTTTACCAATTTAGCCGGTTTATGCGGAGAGGGTTCATTTACCAGCAATTCGCTGCAGGGAATTTTAATGGACAACGGCTGCGCCGGAAACGCGACAAATCCTTCGACGTTCGCGCACGAAGTCGGACATTATTTTGATTTATACCACACGCACGAAACCGCCTTCGGCGTTGAATGTCCGAGCGGCAGCAACTGTTCGACGACCGGCGACCTGTTCTGCGATACGCCAGCCGACCCGGATATAGACAATAACGTGACGGCTGAATGCGCGTGGACGGGTTCGGCTGCCCTGCCGATGGGTTGCGCAATGGCTGCTTACAATCCGCCGACGCGCAACATAATGTCGTATTCGAGCAAAACGTGCCGAACGCTTTTTACCGGCAATCAAAACAGTAAGGCTTTGAATGTTTTAACGACCGCCGCCAATCGCGTGAATTTAATCAACACGCTGACCCGCTATGTCGCCGCCGACGGCGGCATCAACGCCAACTGCACTTTCCAAACGCCGTGTCGAACGCTTGCCCGCGCCGTTCAGGTGGCGAACGCGGGCGATACTATTTTCATTTTGTCCGGTTCGTATCCGGGCGCGGTGTCGCCGCAGAGCAAAGCGGTCACAATCAGAAAATGGAACACCGACGCGGGAGTTGTCAGTATCGGTCAATGATAGATTAGAGTTCAATTTTTAGTTTGCTTCGCCGCCGCGCCTCACTCGCGGAAAAGCGCGTTCAGGCGTTGAATCTCAACACAGGAGAATTAACTATGCGGTTTGTCAAAAAGTATTTTCGTTTTTTCGGCTTGGCTCTGATGCTGGTTTGTTTGACGGCAAACATCGCTTTGGCGCAAACGAACGAGTTCACTTATCAAGGGAAATTAGCCGATTCGGGAACGCCGTCGGCGACTTACGATTTCGAGTTTCGCCTGTGCGCGTCCGAAACCGAATGCGCGAAGCCGCTGGCGACGCAGCAGCGTTTGGGCGTTCCGGTTTCTGGCGGCGTATTCACGGTCAAACTCGATTTCGCGGCGGCGAATTTCGACGGCGCGAATCGCTGGCTGGAAATCGCCGTCAAGCGTCCGGCGGAAATTGATTTTACAACCTTGCTGCCGCGCGAGCCGATAACGAGCGCGCCGTATGCGATTCGCGCTTTAAACGCGATGAGTGCCGCGCAATTTGACGGATTAACGACGGGCGATTTTATTCAAAACACGACGACGCAGCAAGCGGGCAACTTTAACATTTCCGGCGACGGCACGACGGGCGGAACGCTCTCCGGCAGCGTCGTCAATTCCGACACGCAATTCAATATCGGCGGCAATCGCGTTTTGAGTTTGGGCGGCGCGGACAATCTTTTTGCCGGAGTCGGCACAGGACTAAACACGACATCAAACGGAAACTCTTTTTTCGGCACATCGGCGGGTTTTAATAACGCGCTGGGCGAAGCCAACTCGTTTTTCGGCAGGTCGGCGGGTTTTCAAAACACTTCCGGCTCCAGCAATTCTTTTTTCGGCACCCAAGCCGGACGCGACAATTCGACGGGCAACAACAACTCGTTTTTCGGCAGAGCGGCGGGAATCGGCAATACGTCGGGCATTGATAACACATTCGTCGGCGCGTTTGCCGGACAAGCAAACGCCGCAGGCGGGGCAAACTCGTTCTTCGGTATGTCGGCGGGCTTAAACAACACAGGCAGTTTCAACTCGTTTTTCGGCAGGTCGGCGGGTCTCAATAACACAACGGGCAACAGCAACTCGTTTTTCGGCGTTCAGGCGGGCAGAGATAACGGAACGGGCAGCGACAATTCATTCTTCGGCAGAGCGGCTGGAATGAGCAACACCGTCGGTGTCTTCAACGCATTCTTCGGTTCGGGTGCCGGTCGCTTTAACACGACGGGCGGCGGAAACGCATTTTTCGGCAGAGATGCCGGTCAAGCAAACACGACGGGTGTGAATAACGCCTTCTTCGGCGACGTAGCCGGTTATTTCAACACGACGAGTTTCGGAAATGCGTTCTTTGGCTCAACTGCCGGTTTCTCTAACACTACGGGAAGCGACAACTCTTTCATCGGCGCGAGTGCCGGTCAATATAACACGACGGGCGTAAATAATTCGTTTGTCGGAGCCGGTTCGGGTCAGTTCAACACGACGGGCAGCAACAACACGATTATCGGTTACAATGCCAACGTCGCTAGCGGCAATCTTTCATTCGCCACAGCCGTCGGAGCGAACGCCGTCGTTAATTCAAACAACAGCGTCGTTCTCGGCAGAAGCGTTGATACCGTCCGCATTCCCGGCAATTTAGTCGTCACCGGAACCGTTTCAAAAGGCGGCGGATCGTTTCGCATTGACCATCCGCTCGACCCGGAAAACAAGTATCTTTATCACTCGTTCGTCGAATCGCCCGATATGATGAACATCTATAACGGCAACACGACGACCGACGAACGCGGCGAAGCGATTGTCGTCCTTCCGTCTTATTTCGACGCGCTCAACCGCGATTTTCGTTATCAATTAACCGTTATCGGGCAATTCGCGCAAGCTATCGTCGGCGAAGAAATCAAAGGCAATTCTTTCGTTATCCGCACCGACAAACCCGGCGTGAAGGTTTCGTGGCAAGTCACGGGAATCAGAAAAGATAAGTTTGCGAACGAAAACCGGATTCAAGTCGAAGTCAAGAAGACTGAACAAGAACGCGGCGAGCAGAAACCACAACGGGAGAAATAAAGATGTCTAGTTTAATTTTCAACGGCAAAAATACGATTCTGCTTTTCATTTTTTTAGTCGTTTGCGGCGCGAACGCAATTTCGGCGCAGACAACCGCTTTCACGTATCAAGGCAAATTAACTAACGGATCAAGTCCGGCGACCGGAAACTTCGATATGCAGTTTCGCCTGTTTGACGACCCGGACGCGGGCGAAGGAACCCAAGCCGGAGCGACCGTTTCAAAGCCCGCCGTTGCGACTTCAAACGGAGTTTTTTCAGTTCAGCTTGATTTCGGCGCGGAGGTTTTCGCAGCGGGCGCGGATTTGTATCTGGAAATCAGTCTGCGTTCGGCGGGCAGTTCGGGCGGCTACACCGGTCTTGCGCCGCGTCAGAAATTGACTTCCGCGCCGTATTCGATAAAAAGTAAATCGGCGGACACGGCGGCAACCGCGACTAATGCCGACAACGCCGCGAACGCCGACAACGCCAATCAACTCGGCGGATTGCTGCCGGACAGATTTGTGCAGTATGACTTAAACGGCGATGTGGGCATCGGGGCTGTTAGCAGCGGCTCGAAACTAACGGTGTCGGGCGTAATTGAATCAACTAAAGGCGGGATCAAATTTCCCGACGCAACCACCCAAAATACAGCCGGATTGATTCAGGTAACAACCGACGCAACATTGACCGGCAACGGAACTGAAGTATTACCTCTCGGATTGGCTTCGCCGCTTTTGGTGCGTGATACGGATAATCCCGCCTTTCAGCCTTTCACTGCCCAGAGATTTTCCTCCGGCGTGTTAGTTACAGTTCCTGATGGCAAGCTCTTAATAATCGAGTTTGTCACCGGCAGACAAGTCATTCCGGCTTCTAGTTTTAGCCCCGGAAGCATTGCTCTTAGTGTCGGATTAATGAGTTACACTATCGCCGCGTCGAGCGTCCGTCCCGCCGCCAACAGCAATAATTTTCACACGGTAAGCCAGCCAACACGAATCTATGTTCCCGCCGGACAGCAGCTTTCGGTTACTTTAGAAGGGTCGAGTCCCATTGTCGGCGTGAGCGGATACTACGTTGATGTGCCGTCCGCTCCGGCAAAATCGAACAAAAAATAAGTTAGAAAAGGTTAATTTGCAAACGAAAACCGGATTCAAATCGAAGTTGAGAAAACTGCGTAAGAGTGTAGTGAATAAAAACAGCCGCAGGAAAATAAGTATGTCGCATTTAACCTTCAGCAAAGGATTGGCAATCAAAGACGAAACCCAAAATAAGGCGGCAAAACCTTGTCGCTAATGGAGAAATTAAAATGAAATTATCAAATTTACGAAAAATAACTTTATGGCTTCCGGTGCTGCTGATCTTCTCGGTCAGCCAAATTGCCGCGCAGACAGGCGGTGATTTTACCATCACGCAGTCCGTTATTGCGGGCGGCGGCGGACAGAACGCGGCGGGCGGAACGTTTTCGCTCGACGGCACAATCGGGCAGACAATCGCCGAATCCGTACCGAGCAGCGGCGGCAGTTTTACTTTGAGAAGCGGTTTCTGGAATTCGAGTTTCACGCCGACCGCCGCCGGTGTGAGTTTAAGCGGGCGCGTCAAGGTCGAAGGCGCGAGTGGAAAAGGCATTCGCAACGCGCAACTGACTTTGACCAATGCGGCGACAGGCGAAGTTTTTTCGACGCGTTCGGGCAGCTTCGGCGCATACCGCTTCGATGATGTTCCGGTCGGGCAGACTTACGTTTTAACCATCAGCGCGCGACGTTTTTCGTTTGTCGAGAACACGCGAATAATTGCGCTGTTTGAAGAATTGACGGACGTTGATTTCGTTGGCGCAGAGCAATTTTAGATGAGGAGAAATTATGGCGTTAAGCAAGGAAACAGCAGGTAAAATCATTGATATTGTGGCAGCGGACGCGAATTGCCGAAAGGCGATTCAGCCGCTCCCGCAGTTGGACTTTTTAAATCCCGGCACCGCTTTATTACTCGAATTTTCACATCTCGCCGGCTCAGTTCGCAATTTGGCGATGATGGCGCAGGGTAAATACGTCGGCGACCCGGTGTTTGACGAAAGAATTTGCAGCGGCATCGCGGTCGTTACCCAAAACGCCATTTTCGCCGCCGTCAAACAGGGGAAACTTCCCGGCGTGCGAACCGCCGGAGCGACACATCGCGTCCACCGGACGATTCATCATCAGGCGACCAGCATTGATATGTCGGACGATTCGATTTACGTTTTCGATTGGCACGCGACTTTGAAAATTAAAGACCCGGTTATCAGCAAGCTGGACGATTGGCGGAACGGACAAAACGCCATTAACTACGTTTTGTTTTCCGGTTTTGACTAATAGGAGTTACGCAGTTGAAAGGAAAATGCAGAAACAC
>CBDUBY010000129.1:0-10115 GCA_965365505.1 uncultured Pyrinomonadaceae bacterium
TAACCGGAGACCGCAAGGAGAACGCGGACGCGCCGCTGATTGTCGGCACGACCGAAATTTACCGCAACCAGCTTTTCGACTCGCTTCGGCAAGGCGAGCAGGTCAACACGGATTTTGTAATTCTTGACGAAGCGCATTACTTGGCGGATGAAGATCGCGGTCACGTTTGGGAAGAAGCGATAATTTTATCGCCGCCGCGCATCAGGCTTTTGCTGCTTTCGGCGACCGTCGGCAACGCCGAAGAATTCGCTCGCTGGATTGAAGAAGTGCGCGGAACACAGGTTCGCGTCATCAACCGCGCCGGTTCGCGTCCCGTCGAACTTCGCGCCGCCTTTCTCGCGCCGAACGCGCAGCTTTTACCGCTTTTTGGCGACGATGGAAAAATGAACCGCGTCATCGAGCATTTCGCGCAGGAAGAAAACCGATTCGAGCGGCGAAGACGTTTCTAATTAGATTCTCACAAAAATTCCAACCATTTCTTTCTTTTCTAATTCTAAACTGTCTTTTTTAGGCATTCTTCCGAACTGTGTGTTCAGTCACCGTTTCCACGGCAGATTTGCATAATAATACTTCGCCACAAATCCAAAAATGGCAGGTCAAAATTTTAGAGGGTTATATGAAAAAGGGTTTTATATTTTGCAGTTTATTTGTCATCGGTTTTGTACTAACAGTTTTTGTCGCTTTCTCGTCACGCGAGCATACGAAGTTTGAATCGTTTCAAAAACAAATCGCGGTCGAAGGCGAAAATTTATCCGGCAACTCGGAAAATGTTCTTCAAAAACAGCAAATTGCCGGAAATTATGGCAATTTGCCGCTTATCTTTGAGCCGAACTTGGGACAAACCGACGATGAAGTAAAATTCGTTTCGCGCGGACGCGGTTACGGACTTTTCCTGACCGGCAATGAAGCCGTTTTGTCGCTGCAAAAGCCGAAGAAAGACGATTCGGCTAAAAATGCCGTCGTCAAAATGCGAATCGAAGACGCTAACCAGATGGCAAACGCTGTCGGTTTGGATGAAACCGAAGGCAAATCAAATTATTTTATCGGTAATGACCCGAACCGATGGCGGACGAATGTTTCCAATTTCAAGCGCGTTAAATACGAATCCGTTTATTCGGGCGTTGACCTTGTTTATTACGGCAACGGGCGTGAACTCGAATACGATTTCATCGTCGCGCCGCAGGTTAATCCAAATCAAATAAAACTTCGTTTCGATGGCATTTCCGGCGCGAGGATTGAAAAGGAAACGGGCGATTTATTATTAGAAACCGAAGTTGGCACGATTCGCCAGCACAAGCCGGTTTCCTATCAAACGATTGACGGCGCGAAACGGGAAATCGCCAGCAATTATAAACTCGAAAAAGCGATGGACAAAGGTTTCAATATCAGTTTCACGCTCGGTGAATACGACAAATCGAAGGAACTCGTGATTGACCCGATTCTCGTCTACGGAAGCTATTTGGGCGGCAATCTTTTTGACGAAGGACGCTCGATTGCGGTTGACGCGGACGGCAACGCTTATGTCGTCGGCACGTCGGCTTCGCTGAATTTTCCGACGACTGCGGGAACAATTAAGCCGACCGCGCTTGCTTCAACCAATAATCAATATTGGTATGACGCTTTTGTGACGAAAGTAAATCCGGCGGGAACGGCACTCGTGTTTTCGACTTATTTCGGCGGACGCAACGGCAGCGAAACCGGTTCGGGCGTGGCGATTGACCAGAACGGCAATGTTTTAATCAGCGGCACGACGATGGCGAATGATTTGCCGACGGTCAATGCTTATCAAACTGCTTTCGGCGGCACGGACGACGCATTCGCGGCGAAATTAAATCCGAGCGGTTCGGCAATTATTTATTCAACATATCTCGGCGGCAACAACACCGACACGGGCGGAAAAATTGCCGTTAATCAAGCGACCGGCGACGCGGTTTTCGCCGGTTTCGCCAGTTCGCCGAATTTTCCGACCACGCCGGGCGCGTATAAACAAAAACTTTGCGATTCTCCGGTTAATTGCAGCGGGATTTTTTATTCGGGAAGTTACGTCGTCAAACTTTCCGCTACGGGAAGCGCGATTTATTCGACTTTGTTTGATATGGGCATCAACGATGTTGCGCTCGACGCGAGCGATAACGCGACGGTCGGCGGAACGGCGGGCGCGATTCCTTCGACAGCAGGCGCGTTTCAACCTGTGACGAGCGGCGGCATCGAAGGTTTTATCGCCAAATTAAATCCGTCGGGCAATCAGCTTGTCTACGGAACTTTTCTCGGCGGCGGTTTGCAGTCTGACCGCGTTAATTCGATTGCAATTGATTCGACGGGAAGCATCTACGCGACCGGACAAACGCAGAACACGGCTTTTCCGACCACCGCCGGAGCGTTTGACCAAACCTACAACGGCGGCGAAGACGGCTTTGTCACGAAATTTAATCCGGCTGGTTCGGCACTTGTTTTCTCGACATTCTTAGGCGGAACTGCCAAAGATCAACCGTTCGGAATCGCTTTGGGAACAGACAACAGTCCGTTTATTGCAGGCGAGACTTTGAGTTCCTCAACTTTTCCGCTGAAAAATTCGATTAACGGCACGAACGGCTCAATTTTTATTACGCATCTGAATTCGGACGCGACGGCTTTGGTTTATTCGTCGCTTTTAGGTGTCGGCGGCGCGTATGATGTCGCGGTTGACAGCGCAAACGGCGCGTATGCGACCGGACACACGACCTCGATTGTCGCTACGCCGAATGCGTTTCAGCCGATGAAAGGCGAAGCAACCAGCACGAGTTCGGCGAAAGACGCATTTGTTATCAAACTCGCGCCGACCGATGAAACCGTTCAAACTTACAACATCAGCGGAACCGTCACCGACCCGACGCAGTTCGGCAATTATCAGCCGATTGTCGTAACCGTCACGGGAACCGTCAGCCGCTCGATTATTTTGCCTTACGGCAGCGGAAGCGGCGTTATTCCGTATTTCTTCGGCAGTCTTCCGGCGGGCGGAAATTACACGGTTAAGGTCAGCAAATTAGGCTTTACGGTTGAACCGGAAAGCGTCGTATTTAACAATCTCGGCGCAAATCAGTTTGCCGATTTCACGATTCAGCCGAATCAAAAACCGCAGGGCGTAATCACGTCTCCGGCGCACGGCACGACTTATAACGCGCCCGCAACTATCAATATCACGGCGACGGCTTCCGACCCGGACGGCGATGCGATTACAAAAGTTGATTTCGTGGCTTATTCAAGCGAAACCGGCAATATCAATCTTGGAACCGACACGACCGCGCCGTATGAATTTACGTGGACGAATGTTCCCGTCGGCACGTGGTCTTTAGCGGCTTATCCGACCGACAGCAAGGGCTTGCGCGGTGATTCGACTCCGATAGTTCACGTTTTCGTCGTTGATGCGACCGGCTTGAGCGTTTCGATAACCAGCCCGACCAACGGGCAGACTTTCACTGAAGGTGATTATATTCCTTTGAGCGCGAATGTTTCGTCTTCGACTTCGGTTCTCGAATTCTACGACCAAAATAATACTTTGATCGGCAGACGAACGAGTGCGCCGTGGTCAACGACGTGGCGCGTTTTTCAAGTTGGAAATTATACGATTACGGCGAAAGTCTTTAACTCGCAGGGCAATTCGGCGATCTCGACTCCGATTAATATCGCGGTTAATCCGATCAATCATCGAATTTCGGGCAGAATTACCGACAGTATCACGAATAATCCGCTCAGCGGCGTGACGCTTAATTTAACGGTTCCGAATAATCCGAGTATTATGCGGACGACGACAACCGATTCGAGCGGAAGTTATCTGTTCACCGATTTAGGCACGACACCGAACGATTCGGCAATAATTACGCCCGTTTCCAGCGTTTATAGTTTCACGCCGACGAGCATCGGTACCGGATTTCTGGGTTACATCACGGATTGGACGAATCAGAATTTCACGGCGACGGCGCAAACGCAAATCAGCGTCGCGCTGACCAGTCCGACCGAAGGGCAAACTTTCACTGCGCCGGCGACGATCAATTTGGCGGCAAACGCTTCGAGCGGCGCAGGCGCGATAACGAAAGTCGAATTTTTCCGTCGGCGCGGCGCGATTGTAACTTTGGTCGGAACGGACACGACCGCGCCTTTTGAATTTCAGGACGCAAACGTAGCGGCGAATTCTTATGAATATTTCGCCCGCGCGACCGACAGCACAAACGCCGTCACCGATTCGGCGGAGGTCAACGTAACGGTCAACGCCGCGCCTTTAGCCATTCGTTTGCAGGGCGATATAACCAATCCGGGCGGCGGACCGATGATCGGAGTGACTTTGAATTTGACCGGCACGGCAAACGGCAATCCGGTTAATCAGACAGCGACTTCAAATACAAACGGCGCGTATGGATTTTTCAATATTCCGGCGGGCGGAACTTATACGATTACGCCGCAGGTAGTCGGCGGAGTGACTTTTACGCCGCCGTCGGCTTCGTTCACGAATGTGACGCAGGATACTTTCGACATCAATTTCGTTTCGTCAGCCGTTAATCAGCCGCCGACCGTACAGATAAATTCTCCGGCAGACGGCGCGATTTATACGACGGCGAACGCGATTCCGTTTAACGTCACGGCGAGCGACGCGGACGGTCAAATCGTTCATTTGACCGTCACTGCAATCAGTCAAACGCAGGCATACACCGTCGGGCAATCGCTCAACGGAACATTCGTCGCGCCGTGGCAGCCGCCGGTTCCGGGCAGTTACACGATTTGGGCGGTCGCGGTTGATAACGGCGGCTTACGCACGACCGTTTCGATTCGTATTACGGTCAATCCGCCATCGCCCGTTTTGATTTCGGGCAGAATCGTTGACCGCAACAGCGTCGGCATCGAAGGCGTGACGCTCGAACTCAAAAATTACCCGCAGGAAGAAAACGTCGTGGCGACAGTGTTGACCGACGCAAACGGTAATTACGCAATTCCGAATCTGGCGACGTTCAGCAGTTATATTCTGCGCGCCTCGAAACAGGATTACGCATTTTCGCCGCGCCAGCGCATTTATTTTAACGTCAGCACGGCGCAGACGAACGCAGATTTCACGGGAACTTTACAGGTTCAGCCGTCGGATTTCGACGGCGACCGGCAAACCGACGTGGCTGTTTGGCGACCGGAAACAGGCGTTTGGCATATTTTGCGCTCGAACAATAATTCTTATACGGGCATCCAATTCGGCGCGGCGAGTTTCGGCGACGTTCCCGTTCCGGGCAATTACGACGGCGATTCTAAAATTGACATCGCGGTTTTCCGCAGCGGAACCTGGTTTATCTTAAACAGTTCAAACAATCAGGTGCGCGGCGTGCAGTTCGGCGCGGCGACCGACAAACCGATGCCGGGCGATTACGACGGCGACGGTAAAACCGACATCGCCGTGTTTCGACCATCAAACGGCTACTGGTATATCTTGCGAAGCTCGGACAATCAGGTTTCAGCAATTTCGTGGGGATTTGGAACCGATGTTCCGCTGGTCGGCGATTTTGACGGCGACGGATTTGCTGATATTACTGTTTATCGCCCGTCGAACGGCACCTGGTATATTCGCCAGAGTTCCGACGGCAATTTGAAAACCGCGCAGTTCGGCGCGAGCGACGACGTTCCGCTTATCGGCGACTTTGACGGCGACAAACGCGCCGACATCACGGTTTTTCGCCCGTCGAACGGCATTTGGTATAGCCTGCGAAGCTCGGACAACGCCTTCAAATATTTCCAATGGGGCGGCGCGGGCGACACGCCGGTCGCGGGCGATTACGACCACGACGGCAAAACCGATTACGCCGTTTTCCGCAAAGCCGAAGGAAATTGGTATGCTATGCGAAGCTCAGATAATGCGTTCATCGCGCAACCATTTGGCGCGAACGGCGATATGCCGATTCCGGCGGCTTCGATTCGCTAATGAAAAAGGCGAGTGGAAATTTTTCCCACTCGCCTTTTTTAATTTGGCGGTTAAGTCGAAAACTTCGCAGCTAATCGTCTAGTCATTTCCGCGCCGAGAGTTTGTAAAGCATTAGCGGGACGAATCATTACTTCAAAATCAATGATTTTTCCGTCCGCGTCGAGTTCGATAAAATCAACGCCGCGCAGAGAAAAATCGCCGACCGTTGCTTCAAACTCCAACGCCCAATGCGAATCGTTGACGATTTCGCGGACGTATCGAAAATTTTGAAAAACTTCCGTTGCCGTCAACAAAATCGCGGTTGTCATTGCCTTTCCCAGTTTCGGTTTCCAGACAAAGGGCGAATGAAATTTTACGTCGTCGTCGAGAATCGTCTGCAAATTTTCAGCGTTCGGCGATTCGATAAATGCGTGCCAGATTTCGTAGGTTTTCAAATGCGCTTCGTTCATAGATTACTTTTTCGGGCGCAGAGATTCAAACATCTGCATTACTTTTTCGCGCGGCAATTCGGTAAAAAGATTAAATTGTCCCGCGCTCGTCAAGCTCGCGCCGCCATCGAGATAGACTACTTCGCCCGTCAGATACGAACTTAAACTGCTTAGTAAGAAAACCGCCATATCGGTTAATTCGCTGTGTTCGCCGACTCTTTGCAATGGAATCAGACGATACATTTTTTCCGCCAATCGCTCGTCGGGCATCAGCCGCGAATTCGCGCCTTCGGTCGGAAACGGTCCCGGCGCAATCGCGTTCAGACGAATGCCGTAAACGCCCCATTCCGCCGCCAGCGATTTCATCAGCGCGATAACGCCCGCTTTGGAAACCGCGCTTGGAACGAGAAACGCGCTGCCGTGTTCGGCGTAAGTCGTGACGATTGCCATTACGCTGCCCGCGTGTTTGCGTTCAATCCACCGCTTGCCGCAACTTTGCGTCGCGTAGAATGAGCCGTAAAGATTCGTCTTGACAATCGCGTCGAAGCCGTTCGGCGTAAGCTGTTCGGTCGGCGCGAGAAAATTTCCCGCCGCGTTGTTCACGAGTTTCGTGATGTTTCCCTGACGTGATTCGGCTTCGACAATCATCGCCTCGACCGCTTCAAACTCTTTCAGATTGCACGAAATTCCTTCGGCTTTGCCGCCCGCGTTTTTGATTTCTTTTGCCGTTTCAAGCAACGGTTCTTCGCGCCTGCCGCAAATCGTCACCGCCGCGCCGAGCGACGCGAACCGCATCGCCATCGCTCTGCCCAAACCCGTTCCGCCGCCGGTCACGACGATATGTTCGCCCGCAAAAATCTCTGGATTAAAAAGTTCCGTCATTGTAATTTTCCTTTTATTTTTATTGATTGAATCGTGTAGAAAATAGTAAGTTAAACCGCAGTTAAGTTACAACCCGAACGCCCGAAATTCTATCTAAATTACACCAACGAATACAACTTATGAAATTCGATTTTAAGAAGATTTACGTTCAGCGTTCCATTTACGACGACTTTCTGTGGCGGGCGAATGCGGAAAACGTCATCAGCCGTTTTCCCGACGCGGAAATTGTCGAGGTCGAATCGCACTGGAAAATTCCCGAACTGATTAACGCCGACGCGGTGGATTGGATGCGGAACAAACGCGAGAATTTAGTTCTCGGAATCAAATCCGGTTTGACGCATCAGAAAAACGGACGTTCCGCCGATTTTATCGCCGCGTCGAACTCGAACGGCTGTTTGAGTTCGTGCCAGTATTGCTATGTGGCACGGCGCAAAGGCGGCTCGAATCCGTTGACGATTTTCGTCAACATCGAAGAAATCGCGTATTCGATTCGCAAACATCAAACGAAACTCGGCGCGAAAATTGAGCCGAACCAATGCGACCCAAAATTTTGGACTTATGACATCGGCTGCAACGCCGACCTCGCCGCCGATTCGTTCGTCTGCGACAATCCGGCTTTTCTGGTTAAAGAATTTGCGACAATGGAATTCGCCAAAGGCACGTTTGCAACGAAAACCGTGCGCGACGATTATTGGACGCGGATTGACCCGAAAGGCAAAACTCGCATCAGATATTCTCTAATGCCGCAGGAAATCGCGCGTTATGTGGACATCGGCACGAGTCCGATTTCCGATAGAATCAAATCGGTTAACACGCTGGTTGATGCCGGTTACGAAGTGCATTTTTCGTTCGCGCCGATTATCGTTTATGACGGCGATTTATGGAAAAATGCGTGGCGAAAAATGTGGAGTGAGATTGACGATGTATTAACCGACAAAGCGAAAGCGCAACTAAAATGCGAAGCGTTTTTCCTGACGCATTCCAAAGATTTGCACGAAACGAATATGGCTTGGAATGCGCGCGGCGAAGATTTTTTGTGGAATCCCGCGCTGCAAGTTCCGAAGAAAACCGCGCCTGATACTTTGGTTTATGATTACGATTTTCGTCGCCGCGAGCTTGCCGGATTTTTGACGATGCTCAATAAATATCTGCCGTATTGTCCGGTGCGTTATTCATTTTAATTTGATGGTTGATACAAATTGAGTATTCTTACTTCATAAGAAGTTGTCTTGATGAATTTTCATCGGAACTTTTTTCTTGATTAGTTGTCTAAGTTTCCTATGAAGAAAACTATTCTTTTAGTTTGTATTGCGTTCTGCTTTATCTGCTCTGCTTACGCACAGGAAAATAAAGACAGCCTGTATGCAAATCTTGCGATAACTAACTATTGTGAGGTGGTAAAAAATCCATCTCTCTACAATGAAAAAATTCTAAAGATTTTTGGTGAATATCGAGCGAGTTTTGAAAACTCCTCTCTGACAAATCAGAGTTGCGGCGAAGATTGTTGTCGCATCTGGGTAGAATGGAGAGAGCAGCAATCGTGTGGAGATACGACAACCGCGCAAATTTTGACGAATCGGTTAAAGGGTAACGAGTTTAATTACCTCGAAGGAAATTTCGTAGGAAAATTTTATGTCAGTCAAGGAAGCGGCTTTGGTCATATGAACGCAAAGCCCTTTAAACTGGTAGTTTCCTGCGTCGAAAACGCGACGCTTTTGCCAAAAGAAAATTCGGGTTGTGAGCAAGTTGATAAAACAAGCCCGTTTCATTATTTGGAGTATCTCAAAACCGGACTTGGTATCGCGCCGAATTATAAAAATAAAACTAAGAAAGGAAGAAATGAACGAATTGTCTGGTTTCGCTTAGTTAATAATTCATCTTGTCCCATATTCGTTCCGACAGTCAGAGAAAAAGCAAATAATCTGGAAAACAATAAAAAAATTCTAGTTTTTTATAACCGAACATTTTCAGTTGTCGCACGTCACTTCATTTTGGTTTCTAAAAAGCCTGACAAACCTGTAACTAATAAAAATCCTGTATCATCAATTTTAGCTTCAGGAGAATCAATTTATTTCGGTGTTCCGCTAAGTTATTTCCTTAAAGGCTGGAATATTTTAGTTCCATTCAAATATACAGACCGTCAAACACCGGAGTATTACGAACCTTTATACTTTTCCAGACTCGATTTGCCAAAAGAATTATTAAAAAAATGAAATTCAAACTTCCCGAAATTCCGCCGCCGAAACTTATCCACGCGCTGCGCGGCTATAATCTTTTGCCCGCGATTGTTTTTATGCCGACGCGCCGCCGCTGCGACGAAGCCGCAACCGAAGTCGCGCTCGACAAATCGCAAAAGACGGATGCGGAAAAACAGCAAAGGCGCAATGAGATTTATCAGGAATTTCTGCTGGAATTTCCCGAAATCAAAACGCACAAACACCGCCGAATTTTATTAAACGGCGGAATCGCCGCACATCACGCGGGACATATTCCGGCTTGGAAACTGCTTGTCGAAAAGATGATGGCGAAAGGTTTGCTGAACGCCATTTTTGCGACTTCGACCGTCGCGGCGGGCGTTGATTTCCCGGCTCGAACCGTCGTTATCTCGAACGCGGACGTGCGCGGCAACGACGGTTGGCGTTCAATACAAGCGAGCGAATTGCAGCAGATGACCGGACGCGCCGGGCGACGCGGCAAAGATAACGTCGGCTTCGTCGTTCTCGCGCCGAGCAATTTTCAAAATCCGCCGAAAATCGCGCAGCTTTTGAAATCGCCGCCCGACGCGCTCGAAAGTAAATTTCGCGCGACTTACACGAGTCTTTTAAATTTGCTCGACGCATTCGGCGAATTCAAAGCGGTGCGCGACATCGCGG
>CBDUBY010000130.1:0-10062 GCA_965365505.1 uncultured Pyrinomonadaceae bacterium
GAAGATGGCGATTACCGATATTTCTCAGTTCATCTAAGTTCCGGCGGAAATATTTCATCGGGTTTAATAGGCTATACAGGATATCATCCCGTTCCGGCAGATTATGACGGCGACGGCAAAACCGATTTCGCTGTCTTTAATCCGTCACTGCAAGCATATTGGTATATCCGAAACAGCGCGACAAACAATTCGCAACTCGTATATTGGGGGTTGGCAACCGACGCGCTCGTTCCGGCGGATTACGACGGCGACGGGAAGACTGATGTGGCGGTATTTAGAAACGGCACTTGGTTTCTGCAAAGAAGTTCACAAGGCTTTACAAGCGTGGCGTTCGGGGCGGCAACAGACCAACCCGTTCCAAGTGCTTTCGTGCCGTAAAAAACTTTCGGCAGTATCCTGAAATTCTTTTAAAGATACTGCCCTCTGGCTATTACAATTTCAAATCCTTCTTAATTTCCTTCGGCGAGTTTGGTTTCGTGAAAATCGAATCGGGGACGGATTTATTAAACTCGACCGATTCATAGTTGACGCGGCTGGTTTGCGAGTTATTTGTAAAATGGTCAATGATAAATGGCGTTTTGATTCCCTGCACATCAACAAATTGGGCGTAGCGGTCTTCCTCTTTGATTTCTTCGTTGTCAGCGTTCGTGCGTTTGTAAATGGCTTTTATCGGAAAAAATTCGTCGGAGAATTCAAATTCGACCGCAAAACCGTCGTCGAAAGTTAATTTTACGACTTCGCTGCGTTTGCCGATGCTCGCCGGTCGTTTGCCGACATAAGATAGATTCGCTTTGCCGCGCCAGTAACCGCGCAGCAGATTGTCAACGCTCGTGCGGATGCCGCGTTTGAAACCTTCGACTTGTTCTTTGGTTTGAACATTAATTGTTTCCGTCGCACCGTCGAAAATCCAGCCCGTGTCGCCCGTGTTCGTCTGCACGGTTTTCTGACTGCCTTCTTTAAACTCGGTGCGCTCTTTATCGGGATAAGCAATCACGTCAACAAATGCTTGAAACGAAACGACCTGTTTGTCGCGTAAAACGCTGAATCTGCCGCGCCCGACGATTGATTTGACTTGCAGATATTTCTCGCCGCCGAGTTTTTCGACGGCTTTTTTTATCACGGCTTCGGCTTTTTCATCCGATTTTGTTTGAGCGAAAATGAAAGTGCAGGAAAGCAAAACTAAAAGAATTGCTGACAAAAAATTTTTCATAAACTTACTATTAGAAATAAAAAGGCTTCGATGAAATTTTATCATCGAAGCCTTTGATGCCGAAATTATTTTTCGGGTTTAATTCAAACTAAAAACGTCCATCGGTTTGATGACAACTTCGCCGTCTTCGGCGTCAACCGAAAATCGCGCCGCCGTTTTCCATTGATTGGTAATCGGAAGTTTAATTTGCTGGTCAATATGACGTTTCAAAAACCGCGCGCCGTAAGTTTGGCTGTAACCTTTTTCGGTCAGCAAATCAATCGCCGCCTCGGTGATGTCGAAAACTTTGCCCTGCCGTTCCATATTGCGTTTCAGCTTATTCAAATAAAGTCTGGCAATGTCCCGAACTTCGTCCATCGTCAGCGGCGAGAACACAATAATCTCGTCAATGCGGTTACGAAATTCGGGCGTAAAACGGGTTTCGGCAGCTTTCATCACGTCGCCCGTGATTTCCTTGATTTCGCCCTTTGTCTTCTTGCCGAAACCAAGCGGTCGTTCGTATTTTTTGAAATTCTCCGAACCCAGATTCGAAGTCATAATGACGATGGCATCTGACAAATAAACTTTCTTGCCGCGTCCGTCGGTCAGCCAGCCTTCGTCAAAGGCTTGCAGAAAAATGTTCATCAAATACGGCGAAGCCTTTTCGACTTCATCGAGCAGCAGAACCGTGTATGGATTTTCCCTGAGCTGCTCGGTCAAGATTCCGCCGCGCTCCGAGCCAACGATGCCTCGCGGCATTCCGATTAACTTCTCGATACCGACCGTACCGTCGCCGTATTCTGACATATCAATCCGCACCATTTTACCTTCGCTGCCGAACATATACTCGGCGACGGCTTTGGCTAATTCGGTTTTGCCAACGCCGGTCGGACCTAAAAATAACAGCACGCCGTCAGGGGCATAATGATTATCTTTGAGCGGACCTTTATTTAATCTCAACCTTTCGGCGACAGCGCGAACGGCTTGTTTTTGTCCGATGACGCGCGCTCCCAAATCGGTTTCCATCGCCGAAAATCGGTCACTCGTATCGCGGAAAATCATATCCTTCGGAATTCTCGATTCCTGCGAAATGACATCAATAATATGTTCGGGACGAACGACCAGGGATGCCGGCTCGTTGATTTCTACTTTCACCGAAGCCGTGTCCAGCCAACCGATTGCCTTGTCCGGCAAGTGCAGATTGCGAATGTATTTCGGCGACATTTCCAGCGCCGTCGTGATGGCTTCGTCAGAAATCGTGACCGAATAATTCTTTTCTAACCGCGGTCGCAAACCGAGCAGAATTTCTCTGGTTTCGTCAATCGTCGGCTCGTCAACTTTCACCAGTCTAAATCTCCGCGCAAGTGCTTCATCTTCGCCGATATATTCTTTGTATTCGGTCAAAGTCGTCGCGCCGATGATTCTGAGTTCACCGCGCGCAAGCGACGATTTAAACATATTGCCCGCGTCCGACGATGTTCCCATCGCCGCGCCCGCGCCGATAATTGTGTGCGCTTCGTCAATGAAAAGAATGATGTGCGATTTCTCTTTTACTTCGTCAATGATGCCTTTGATGCGTTCCTCAAACATTCCGCGCAGCATCGTTCCGGCAACTAAACCGCCCATTTGCAGTTGAACAATGTGCGCGTCGCGCAGACGCGCCGGAACTTTTTCCGGTTCGAGTTCAATCATTCTCGCTAAACCTTCGACGACCGCCGTTTTGCCGACGCCCGGCTCGCCGACGAGCATCGGCGAGTTCGACCGCTCACGGTGCGAGAGAATTTCCATCATTTGCAGAATCTCGCGCTCGCGCCCGATGGTCGGCGGAATTTTGTCTTGCCGGGCAAGTTTATTCAGCGACACGCCAAAATGCTTTAGATACGAGGGCAATTCGTATTTCTTGCGCGAGCGTTCTTCTTCCTTTTCGATTTTGCGGATTCTGGTTCTGGCGGTCTGCGCCAACTCTTCAGCAGGCACTCCCAAATTTTGCAGAACATCGTTCAGCAAACTTCTTTCGTCGTTCGACAAAACGTAAAAAATATCGCTCGCTTCAATCACGCGCCGCCCTTGCGAACGCGCTCTGTCCATCGCGCGTTTAAAAAGCTCGGTCGTTTCCGGCGCGATGCGAAAACCTTTGCCGGTATGCTGGCGGCTGCCGTCGAGCCGTTTTTCGATTAATAATTTGACCGACCGCGGGTCAACCGCTAAATCGCGCATCGTCGCGTTAAACAAATCGGCTTCCTCGTTGGCAAGGGCGTGCAGGATGTGCTCGGTCGCTATGTAGTTTTGGTCGCGTCTTCTCGACTCGCCCAGGGCGACTTCCAAAACACGCTGTCCGCTCTCGCTGAATTTATCTTTATATGCGTCTATATCTGCCATAAAACTCCAATAAAATTACGTATGAAAACTTGTGTCCTGTTATGATGCCGATTCGGGAAACGCCGTTGCGCTTCGTTTAATTTTCATCTTAACACTTTGCCGCGCGAGATTGTAAATAATAAATCGAAAATTCAATCTCACCGCCGAATTATCAGATCGCGATTGCTAATTTTTCGCCTTTCCTTTAATCTTGTAAATTTGTTATGACAAATTTACAAGGAAAAAGAATTTTAGTCACCGGCGGCACCGGCTCACTCGGGCAAACGCTGGTCGGCAGACTTCTGACCGGCGAAATGGGCAAGCCCGCCCGCATCACGGTTTTCTCACGCGACGAAGCCAAGCAGCATTATATGAGGCTTGACTTTCTGCATAAAAAAACCGCGACCGACGATGTGATTTACGAAAACTCGCAGGATTTGCTGAATTTTCGTATCGGCGACGTGCGTGATTATTCGTCCTTGCTCTCGGCAATGCGCGATGCGGATGTGGTTTTTCACGCGGCGGCTTTAAAGCAGGTTCCGTCGTGCGAATATTTCCCGTTTGAAGCCGTACAGACCAACATCTTCGGAGCGCAAAACGTCGCCCGCGCGATTCGTGAAAACAATCTGCCGGTCGAAACCGTCGTCGGCATCTCGACCGATAAAGCCTGCAAACCGATTAACGTGATGGGAATGACCAAGGCTTTGCAGGAAAGGGTTCTGCTCGAAGCCAACCGCGATTGCCCCGACACGCGCTTTATGTGCGTTCGTTACGGCAACGTCATCGCCTCGCGCGGTTCAATCGTGCCGCTGTTCGTCGAACTAGTCAGAAAAAATCAGCCGCTGACTATAACGCTCGAAGAAATGACGCGCTTTCTGCTGAGTTTAAATAAAGCGGTGGACACGGTTTTCGCGGCAATTAACGACGGCAAACGCGGTGAAACCTACGTCCCGAAAGTCGCGGCGGCAAAAATAACCGATGTTGCTAAAGCCCTAATGGGTGATAAAAATTTGCCGTTAATTTTTACAGGAATCAGACCGGGCGAGAAAGTTCACGAGATTATGGTGTCCGAAGAAGAATGTTTCCGCACCGTCGAGCGCGGCGATTATTATGTGATTCTGCCCGTTCTGCCCGAACTGCGCGACGAACAGGATTTTACACCGGCTTTAAATAGCGAGTATTCATCCAAAGACAAAAATATCTCAATCGAAGAACTGAAAACGCTGCTGACTGGTGCGAGTTTTGAAATCTCGACGTTTTTGACAAACTCTTAACATTTTTTGATTTTACTGCTACAAGACTATCTCAAGAATAAACTACGATGGTTGTGAGGCGGGCTGCCCGCCGTTGTTGAGAACTCAAGCAAACAGCGGGCAGTCGCCCGCCTCTGAACCGGGCGATGGATTATTTTTGAAATAGGTTCTGACAAAAAGCCTGGAAATTTCTGCAAAACTCATACAAATCACTATTTAGTATAATGGGTTATTTGGAAGATAATAAAAACTATTGGGAAAAGGGCTACACGGCGGTCAATGTTGACCATGTGATGTTTCGTTTTTACGGGCGCATCTTAAAGCCGGAATTTAAACTTAGCGGCAATTTTGAACGATTCGTTGACTTCGGCTGCGGGCAGGGCGCGGCGGTCAATTATTTCAGTATGCAAGGCTTTAACGCGCGCGGCTGCGATATAAGCGAAACGGACATTAACATAGCTAAAATTCGTTACCCGCATATTGCCAGCCGATTCGATATTTGCGATCCCGACCCGCGAAACAACGTCTATTATGGATTTGAGGATTCGGTTGATGTTGTGATGGCAACCCAATCTCTGTATTACTTTTCGGATGAAGATTTCAAGATTTGTATGAAAAAAATTTACGATTCGATGCGTCCGGGCGCGGTGTTTTTCGCTACGATGATGGGCGAACAATCGAAAGAGTTTTTCGACAATTCCGAAGAAGCCGAAGGCGGTTTGCGCGTCGTCAACTTCAAGAATACGCGCCTCAACGTTGAAAACTATTATATGTCGTTCATTAAAGACGAAGAACATTTAAAACGAAAGTTCGGAATGTTTAAGCCCGTCCACGTCGGATACTACGCCGCGAAGTTTCGGGAAGATGAAGGCGATGGTTTTCATTATACTTTTACAGGTGTCAAATGAAATCGAAAAATTCTAAATATCAAATCTCTGAATATGAACTTCTCCCTTATGGGCGACAGTGGATTGACGAAGAGGACATCACCGCCGTCGTTGAGGCTTTGCGCAGCGATTGGCTGACGCAAGGTCCGACCGTCGGCGCGTTTGAACAATCGCTGGCTGATTATTGCGGTGCGAAATACGCCGTGGCGGTCAACAGCGGCACGTCGGGTCTGCACATTGCGGCGATGGCGGCGGGCGTTAAAAAAGGCGATGTCGGCATCACGTCGCCGATAACTTTCGTCGCTTCGGCAAACTGTACCGCCTATTGCGGCGGCACACCGAAATTCGCCGACATCAATCCGCATACGGCGAATATTGATGTTGACGCTCTAGAACGACTTTGCGCCGAATTTGAGCCGAAAATTATCGTGCCGGTTGATTTTTCCGGGCAGCCCGCCGATTTGCCGCAGATAAAGCGTATCGCCGAACGATACGGCGCGATGGTCGTCGAAGACGCGGCGCACTCTTTGGGCGCGAGTTACACGGACGACGGCATCGAATATCGAGCCGCGTCGTGCGCTCACTCAGATATGGCGGTGCTGTCGTTTCATCCGGTCAAACATATCACGACCGGCGAAGGCGGCGCGGTTTTGACCAACGACGAAACGATTTATCAAACGCTGCTGGAACTGCGCTCGCACGGTATTGCGAAAAGAGAAGAGAAGTTAATCCGCAACGAAGGCGCGTGGTGGTATGAACAGCAGGCTCTCGGCTTCAATTACCGCATCACCGATCTTCAATGCGCTCTCGGCTTGTCGCAGATGAAAAGACTCGATTCGTTCGTCGAGCGGAGGCGCGAACTCGTCAAAATCTACGAGGAAGTTTTTGCGGATTTAAGCGAAGAAATCAGTTTTCTGACGGAAGCCGAAGGCAAAAAATCGGCGTATCATTTGCTTGTCGCGCAATTTTCCGGCGGCGCGGAGATTCGCAAGCGTGTTCTCGATTCGCTCCGCACGCAAAACATCTGGACGCAGGTGCATTATATTCCGGTTCATTATCAGCCGTGGTATCAGGAAAATTTCGGCTACCGGCGCGGCGATTTCCCGAACGCTGAAACGTATTACAACGGCTGTTTGAGCTTGCCGATGTTTCCGGCGATGAAAGATTCTGATGTCGAGCGTGTTGCCGTAGCGATTAAAGAAGCGTTATACGAAAACTAGCGATGAAAAAGGTAGTTATTATTCAAGCGCGGATGACCTCGACCCGTCTGCCCGGTAAAATTCTCAAACAGGTCGGCGGCGAGCCGATGCTGAAACAGCAAATCAAGCGGCTGCGGCAATGCGAATCAGTTGACGAAATAGTGATTGCGACCACCGTGAACGCTGCCGACGACGCGGTTGTCGAATTAGCCAGAATTGAAAATCTATCTTTTTTTCGCGGCGACGAAATGGATGTTTTAGGGCGTTACGTCGGCGCGGCGAAACAGGCTAATGCAGATGTCGTCGTTCGCGTGACGGCGGATTGCCCGCTGATTGACCCGAAAGTCACCGATTCGATTATCAACGAATTAATCAATCACGCCGACGATTGCGATTACGCGAGCAACACCTTTAAGCGCACGTTTCCGCAAGGTTTGGATGTCGAGGCGTTTTTTCTGGATACTTTGCTCAGAGTCAATCGGCTGGGACAATCGGCAGCTGCCCGCGAGCATGTCACCGTCGCCATTTACAGCGAAAAGCCGGATTTGTTTTTGCGCCGTTCAATTGTGGATACGGAAGATAATTCGGATTTGCGTTTGACGGTGGACACCGAAAATGATTTAGAGTTGATTCGCCGTTTATACGACGAACTCGATTTAACCGCCCGCGCCGCGTCTCATCGTGAAATCATCGCTCATCTTCGCGCTAATCCCGAACTCATTCGGATAAATGAAGGAATCAAAACTTGGTCGCCGATACTAAAAAGCCAAACTTAATCGTCCGCGCCGATGCCAATTCACGAATCGGAAGCGGACATTTGATGCGCTCGATGGCTCTGGCGCAAAGTTGGCGGGCGCACACCGGCGGCACAGTGATTTTCGTCACTAATTGTGAAACCGATGCTCTGCGCGAAAAGTTGAAAACGAAAGGCAGGATTTTTGAAATTGAAAATTCATATCCGCACGCAGCGGATTGGACAAAGACGCGGGAAGTTTTAGAAAATTATCGAAAGTCGTGGTGCGTGGTTGACGGCTACAATTTCGATGCAGGTTTTCACGGGAAAATTCGGGAAAACGGCAATCGCGTTTTGGTGATTGACGACACGGCGCACCTGGATTTTTATGACGCGGACGCGGTTTTGAATCAAAATATCAATGCGGCTGATTTGCAGTATAATCACGCGCAAAATACCGCTTTACTTTTGGGAACGCAGTATGCTCTGCTGCGCGATGAGTTCACGGCGTGGAAAACCTGGCGGCGCGAAACTTTCCAAGTCGCCCGCAAAATTTTAATTACAATGGGCGGCAGCGATTTTTATAATCTGACGCTCAAAGCGATTCGCGCCGTCGAACAGTTGGCGATTGAAAATCTGGAAGTCAAAGCCGTCGTCGGCGCAAGCAATCCGCATTATGCCGAGTTGGTAAAATCTGCCCGCCATTCTTCCGTTCAGATTAATTTAATCAAAAACGCGGATAATATGTCGGAGTTAATGGCGTGGGCGGACGTGAGCGTATCTGCGGCAGGCAGCACTTGTTGGGAACTGGCATTTATGCAGTTGCCGAGCATTTTGATTGTTTCGGCGGAAAATCAAATCGGTCTCGCGCGAGGTTTGGGCGAAACGGGATTTGCCGAAAACTTGGGTTGGTTTGAGCAGGTTTCGGAAACGAATTTAGCGAGCAGTTTGAATGACGTTTTGCTCGATGAAAAGCGTCGCCGTAAAATGAGCGAAACAGGACGCGGCATTGTTGACGGGCGCGGCGCGGAGCGCGTGGCGGAGTTTTTGAGTCGTTAGAATTATGATGAAGGAAGCGCAAAATGATAATTTGTCCGTTCGCCTGGCTGAAGCCGGCGATGCCGAATTGCTTTGGCATTGGGCGAATGACAAATCAGTTCGGGAGCGTTCGTTCAATCAAGAGCCGATTCCTTGGGAATCGCATCTCGAATGGTTTTCGCGCCGTCTGGCTTCGCCGGACACAAAGTTTTATTTGCTGCTCGAAGACGGCGAGCCGGTCGGACAAATTCGCTACGACCGCGACGCTGACGGGCAAGCGGCGGAAATAAGTTTTTCGATTGCGAAAGAAAATCGCGGGCGCGGTTTCGGCATAAAAGTTCTGCGTTTGACCGCCGAACGCGCCGCGCGGGATTTGAGTTGCCGGGAAATAGTCGGCTTCGTCATCGAAGATAACGAAGCCTCGTCGAAAGCGTTTCTCCGCGCCGGATTTACGACCGAAGGAACAGTTGAAATTCACGGGCGGCGGGCTTTTCGTTTTGTCTGGCTGATGCCGGAAAATTAGAATTATGAGTAAATTTCAAATTGGCGACCGACTCATCGGCGCGGGCGAGCCGACTTACATCATCGCCGAAATGTCCGCCAATCACGGACAGGATTTCGAGCAAGCCGTCGAGATTTTGAAGGCGGCGAAAGCGGCGGGCGCGGACGCGATAAAGCTGCAAACTTATACTGCCGATACGCTGACGATTGATTCTGATGAACCGTCATTTCAAATCAAAGGCGGTTTGTGGGACGGACGAAATTTGTATGAGCTTTACGAGGAAGCCTACACGCCCTGGGATTGGCAGCCGAAATTAAAAGCGGTCGCCGACGAACTCGGCATTGATTTTTTCTCGACGCCGTTCGACGCGACCGCCGTAGATTTCCTGGAAGAAATGAATGTCGCCGTGCATAAAATCGCTTCGTTCGAGATGATTGATACGGGACTTTTGAAAAAAGTCGCTTCGACCGGCAAGCCGATAATTATGTCAACCGGAATGGCGACGCTCGGCGAGATTGAAGAATCGGTGAAAACTCTGCGCGATAACGGCGCGAACGACATCGCGCTTTTGAAATGCACGAGTTCTTATCCCGCGCCGCCCGAAGAAATGAATTTGCAGACGATTCCGCATCTGGCGCAAGCCTTCGGCGTAGTCGCCGGACTTTCCGACCACACGCTCGGCTACGCCGTGCCGGTCGCGGCGGTCGCGCTGGGCGCGTGTATTATAGAGAAACATTTTACTTTGTCGCGCGATTTGCCCGGACCGGACACAGCGTTTTCGCTCGAACCCGACGAATTTAAAGCGATGGTTGACGCGGTGCGGACGGTGGAAAAATCGCTCGGTGTAGTTTCTTACGGCGTAAGCGAAAAGGAATCGAAAAGCCGTATGTTCCGGCGTTCGCT
>CBDUBY010000131.1:0-9830 GCA_965365505.1 uncultured Pyrinomonadaceae bacterium
GTGCCGACGACGCTTAACAGACGGATGACTTTGGGCAATAAATTAACCAAAAATTGTCCGACTTTGGTGGCAAACCCTTTGTTTTTGGACGAAGCGATGAGTTTATATCCGATGTCATCCATTCTGACGATCAGGGCGACGAACCCGTAAACGCCGACCGTCGCAACCAGAGATACGACCGAAACTGTAATTATTTGAGTGGTCAGCGGCTTATCCAACACGGTTCCCAACGCGATGATCACAATCTCAACCGACAAAATGAAATCGGTTGAAACGGCTGATTTTATTTTGGCTTTTTCAGCTTCTTCGCTTTCATCGGGAGGCGCGTCTTCGACGGAATGAGTTTGTTCGCCGCGATGAAATATCCAATGAAGAATTTTTTCAACGCCTTCATACGCCAGATAAATTCCTCCGACGAGCAATGCGACGATAATCGCCGGCGGAAAGATGACGTTTAAGATAAATGCCAATGGAACAATTATAAGTTTGTTGATAAATGAACCTTTGGTAATTGCCCACAAAACAGGCAGTTCACGCGAAGAAACGAAACCCGTCGCTTTTTCCGCGTTGACTGCCAGATCATCGCCCAATATTCCGGCTGTCTTTTTAGTCGCGATCTTGCTGGCTAAAACAACATCGTCCATCAACATCGCAATATCGTCTAAAACTGCAAAAATTCCTGATGCCATAGTTTTTTATTATAATCTAATCAAAAGTTTTATTTCGGATATTTCCCAAAAGATATCTCAAAATATCTCTCCATTAAATACTGCATAAAGAAAAATTTACGTCGAATGAACACGAATTTAAGATATTAGAAGTATAAAAAATCCGTGCTGATCCGATTTTATTCGTGTTCATTCGAGGTAAAACTTACCGCTTAACTTCAAACGAAACGCGGAAACCGAATAGTCCGGCGGGCGAAACTTTTGCTATTCTCGAAAAGATTTTCGCGCCGTTTCAAGCCGCGCTTTTGGCGTTGGCGATTCGTCGGAAGTTTATGCAATAATTTCTCGAACAAATTTACATTCGTAATCAGTTAAAAAATTGTGACAGAAAAAACTTCGACAACAACATCGTGGCTGAAACCTTCTTTAGACTGGCTTTTGATTTTTATTCCGATTGCCTGCGCTCTGCGGTTCGTGCCGTCTTTGCACTATCCGACCGCGCTTTTTATCGTTTCGTGTTTGGCGATTATTCCGCTTGCCGGTTGGATGGGCAAAGGGACGGAGCATTTAGCCGAGCATTTGGGTCCGGCGGCGGGCGGGCTGCTTAGTGCGACTTTCGGGAATGCGGCGGAATTGATTATTGCGTTGTTCGCGCTCTCGAAAGGTTTGCAGGATGTCGTTAAGGCTTCGATTACCGGTTCGATTCTCGGAAATCTGCTGCTTGTTTTGGGGTTATCATTGCTTTGCGGCGGCTTGAAGTTTAAGCGGCAGCGGTTTAATCGAACGGCTTCGAGTATGTCGGCGACGGCTTTGACATTGGGCGCGGCGGCTCTGCTTGTGCCGACGATTTTTCATCAGGTCGCGGCGAATGTATCGGTCGGGCAAGGCGGCTGGACTCCTTTGAAAGAGCAACATTTGTCGCTGGCGATTGCCGTTGTTTTGATTATCACTTATTTATTCACGCTCGTGTTTTCGCTTTACACGCACCGCGATATGCTGGTCGCCGATGAGATGACGCGCGGTTCGCGGGAAATGAACGAAGAGTTAGAAGAATCCGGCGATCATTGGTCGAAAGGCAGAGCGATTATGACTTTGCTGATTGCCACGTCTTTCGTCGCGCTGATTGCCGAATTTCTCGTCGGCGCGGTCGAAGAAGCCGGAAAAACGCTGGGCTTGACGGAGATTTTCGTCGGTGTGATTGTCGTGGCGATTATCGGCAACGCGGCGGAAAATTCTTCGGCGATTTTGATGGCGATGCGGAACAAAATGGATTTGTCGTTGGGCATCGCGCTCGGTTCATCTCTGCAAATCACTTTGTTCGTCGCGCCGGTTTTGCTGTTCGCTTCATATCTGTTCGGAACGCCGATGAATCTCGAATTCACGATTCCCGAAGTTTTCGCCGTGATGATTGCGATTTTGATTGTCCAGCAGATTTCCGCCGACGGCGAAAGCAACTGGATCGAAGGCGTACAGCTTTTATCGGTCTACGCGATTCTCGGCATTTTATTTTACTTTCTGCCCGACATTAATTCGGCAGTCCAAAGCGTCGTTCCGCATCCATAAATATTAAGAGGGAACCGACAGCAGCGAATACGAAATACTCGGCGGCAAGCGCGATTCGGAACGCAGAAATCCGTCGGTGAAGCCGAAAGCGGATAAATAATCAAAAGCGAATTGTTCGGTGATTTTAACCGAAAGCGATTTGTAGAAAACGCCGACGCTCAAGTTTCGAGCGTCGGCGTTTTGTTTGGGTTCATCGTTATTGGCGAAGGAGAATTTATTATTTATCTTCGTCGTCTTTGTCTTCAGCTTTGGGCGCATCGCTCGTCGTAGCCGGCGCGGCGGGCGCGGCTGTTCCGGCGGCGACGGTCAGCGTGGCTGATTTGCTGTCTTTCTTTTCGCCTGCGTCGTTTAGCATATCGGCATTGAGTTTATAGCTTCCCGCCGGCATTGCCGGAGTCGTCGGCAGCGAGTAGCTGGCAAATCCGTCGCCCTCTATGTCAACCGAAACGTCCGCTCCGTTCATCGCTTTGCCGCTCGGGTCCATCAGCGAATATTTGACTTTGACTTTACCCGGATTATTGGAAATCGTCGCCTTGGCGTAAATCGTGTCACCGGCTTTGAAGCTGGTCGTTTTGTTTTTGCCTTCCTTGTCCGAAAAAGTTTCAAGGCTGCTCATATTAGCGGTGCTGACGTTGCAGCCCTGTATTAAAAAGAGCGCGACGGCGAACACTGCGACGCTCGAAAATAACTGTAGTTTTTTCATTTATCTTATCCTTTGAATTTTGTTTTATGGTCTTGGGGAAAGCATCAGTTAAAAATGCCTTTCGAGGATATTACTTTTGAAATATGAAATAAGCAAACGGGTTTTGATTATTCTCAAGCGCCAAAAGAAAAAGGCGGAAACGAATTTCCGCCTTTCTCAAGTCAACAATGTCTGCCGGTTAGCGACGACGGACACGAACGTATTTTCTTTTCTTTTTATTTAATTTGTAAGTGTAAAGTGCCGAACCTCCCAAGCCTGCGCCCGCGCCGATTAACGCGCCTTTTTTGCCGCCGATTAAGCCGCCGAGCAGTGCGCCGCCGCCTGTTCCGACTGCCATATTAACGCGGTTGCGGTGACGACGATAAAAACTCGGTTTGGCAGTGCGAACATAGCGTACACGACCGTTGCGGTCAACTACTCGTCGGGCATATTTTTTCCTTTGCGCGTCGGCTTCGACCGGCGAAAAGATAATTATTCCGCCCGCGAAAACGAATAACATCATCAATGCAGTAATAAATTTTTTCATGACTTCTGTTTTACTCCTCTCGAATTTAGTTTGTTAAATCGCAAACATTGTGAAAATGTTGCAGGGAGATAATTTCAAAATGGTTGTTGGCAATTCCCAAGCCACAACGATTTTGCCTTTAACCGGCGCAAATTTGTATTTTTTTAATGCAACAAGTGTTCTGATTTGATTGATGCGCGGCGTTTTAATGCAAAGTTAGCCGCGCGACGCCGACCGCGAAAATTGAATATGCTAAAATTTTATCTGAAACGAGCAAACTATGAAAACTCTTTATTTCGATTGTTTCGCAGGCGCGAGCGGCAATATGATTTTGGGCGCGCTGGTCGCGCTCGGCGTGAACGAAACGGCATTGGTTGAACAGATAAAACTGCTCGGCGCGGCGGATTTTGAAATCGAATTTGCGACGATTGATAAATCCGGCATCGCCGCCGTTCACGCTCAGGTCAAAGTCCCGCACGAACACGCGCACCGGCATCTGCATCACATCGAAAAAATCATCAATGATTCGCGCTTGTCCAAAACCGTTAAAGCGCGGGCGATAAAAATTTTCACGAAATTAGCCGAAGCCGAAGCGAAAGTTCACGGCACTTCAATCGAGAAAATACACTTTCACGAAGTCGGCGCGATGGACGCGATTGTTGATGTCGTCGGCGCGTGCGTCGGGTTTGAAATGCTCGGTATCGAACGATTTGTTTGCTCGAAAATTCACGTCGGCAGCGGTTTTGTTCAAATGGCGCACGGAAAATATCCGGTTCCGCCGCCAGCCGTCGCCGAATTGCTGAAAGATGTTCCGGTTTATTCAACGGAAATCGAAGGCGAATTGATTACTCCGACCGGCGCGGCAATTGTCGCCGCCGTTTGTGATTCATTCGGACAGATGCCGGAAATGCGAATCGAACGCGCAGCTTACGGCGCGGGAACTAGAAATTATGAAAATTTCCCGAACGTTCTGCGGCTGATTTTAGGAACTGTTAAAGATTTCAAGGCAAAGGAAAACGAACGACGAAAAACGGATTCTTTGTTTTCAATCGAAACCAATCTCGATGATTCATCACCGCAGCTTTTGGGTTATGTAATGGAGCGCGCGTTTGAAGCGGGCGCGCTCGATTGCTGGTTCACGCCGATTCAGATGAAGAAAAATCGTCCGGCGACGATGATTTCAATTTTATGTGACGAAGGTAAAAAGCAAAGGTTGATTGACCTTTTATACACGGAAACCACGACGCTCGGCGTTCGCATTTCCGCCGTTGAAAGAAATTGTTTGCCGCGTGAAATCGTTCGCATCGAAACCGAATTCGGTGCGGTTGATGTGAAGATTGCTAAACTCGGAGATGAAATTGTCAACGTCAAACCCGAATACGAGCATTTAAAGGAAATCGCTTTGCGGACGAAAACTCCTTTGCGCGATGTCGAAAAAATTGTGCTGGAAAAGCTCAATCAGCAAAACGGCGGATGAACAAATTGCGTGAAATGGTTTGGGCAGCATCCAGACGGGCGCGTGAGAAACGCGCCGCGACTTTTCGGCGTAACTTTAAGCTCGATGAAACGACGCGCGTTTTAGACATCGGTTCGGAAAACGGCGAAAATATCAACTTGGTTTTGAATGGAACAAAAGTTAAATCGGAGAATGTTTTTATCGCCGACATCGAAGCCGAAGCATTAAATAGCGGTCGTGAGAAATTCGGCTATCAGACCGTTTTACTCGATGAGTCGGGCGTGTTGCCGTTTGAAGAAAACGCGTTTGATTTAATATATTGTTCGTCGGTCATCGAACACGTGACCGTGCCGAAAGAAAAAGTTTGGGATACGATTTCAGAGCTGGATTTCAAACAAGCAGCCTGGGCAAATCAACAATTACTGGCAAATGAAATTCGCCGCGTCGGGCAACAGTATTTCGTCCAGACACCGGCGCGTTCGTTTCCGGTTGAAAGCCATTCCTGGCTGCCGATGGTGGCATTTTTGCCCAGACCCGCGCTGATAAAAACGATGCGCGTCGCCAATAAATTTTGGATAAAACGAACGGCGCCGGATTTTAATTTGCTCGACGCAAGGGAAATGGCGGAGCTTTTTCCCGATGCCGAGATTGTTTTGGAAAAGAAATTCGGCTTGGTAAAATCAATTATGGCGATGAAAATAAAGAGGTAAATTAGTTTGGAAAAAAACATTGATTTAGAAAAAATAGCAGCGGGCATTCGCCTTTTGCTTGAAGGCATCGGCGAAAATCCCGACCGCGAAGGTTTGCAAAAAACGCCCGAACGAGTGGCTGAGTTTTATGCCGAACTAACGGAAGGAATGTGGGAAGACGCGGCATCGCACATCGTGCCGCTGCCCGGCGATTCGCACGACGAGATGGTGATTGTCAAAGATATTTCCATCGCGTCCGTCTGTGAACATCATCTCGCGCCGTTCGTCGGCAAATGCCACATTGCGTATATTCCGAAAAACGGGCGCATCGTCGGTTTGTCAAAGTTAGCCCGCATCGCCGAGATTTTTGCGCGCCGGCTGCAAGTTCAGGAACGTTTGACGCAGCAGATCGCGCAGACGCTATTCGACGAACTCGAACCAATCGGCGTGATGGTCGTCGTCGAAGCCGAGCATACTTGTATGACTTTGCGCGGCGTGAAAAAGCCCGGCGCGAAAACGATTACTTCGAGCGTGCTTGGCGGATTTAGAAAAGACGCCAGAACGAGAGCCGAGGCGATGAGTTTGATTAAAGGATAAAGGAGAAAGTATGAATAAAAAATTATTTTCAATAGCAATGTTGACCGTTTTTGGATTGACATCAATTTATGCTCAAACGAAAGGGAAATACACAAACCTGTTCGACGAAGATAAAATAAAATCCACCATCAAATTTTTGTCCGACGACGGGTTTGAAGGTCGCGCACCGGGCAGTCGCGGCGGCGAACTGGCGGCGAAATACATCGCCAATCAACTCGAAATGATCGGCATCAAGCCGGGAAACAAAGGCTCGTATTTCCAGCCCGTTTCGCTCGTCGCGGTCAAAGCCGACCCGAATACTACGCTCAACATCGGTGATGCGGCATATAAATTCGGCGATGATTTCGTCGCTTTCACCGGAGCGCAAACCGAAAACGTCAACCTCAATGCTGAACTCGTATTTGTCGGTTACGGCGTTGACGCGCCCGAACAGAAATGGAACGACTACAAAGGAAATGCGGAAGATTATCAGGGGAAAATTCTCGTGATGATGGTCAATGACCCGCCGGCGACCGCCGAAGAACCGAATCTGTTCGGCGCGAAAGCTCTGACTTATTACGGGCGTTGGACGTATAAATACGAAGAAGCGGCGCGTAAAGGCGCGGCGGGCGTAATTCTTATTCACACGAACGATTCCGCCGGTTACGGCTGGAATGTCGTCCGCACATCGAACGGCAGTTGGCGATTTGATGTTGCCCGCACGAGCGGCGACAAATCGCCGTTTTTGCAGATGCGTTCCTGGATGACCGAAGACGCAGCGAGAAAAATTTTTACGCAAGCCGGAAAAAATCTTGACCGGTTGCGCGAGCAGGCAAAGTCGAGAACGTTTCAGCCGGTCAAATTAGGGTTGACCGCAAAGATTGATTTGAAAAGCGAACTCAAACGGCTCGACTCGAATAATGTCGTCGGCGTTTGGGAATCGGGCGATGCGAAATTGAAAGATGAATACGTGCTTTACACGGCGCATTGGGATCACCTCGGCATCGGCGCGCCGAACGATAAAGGCGACACGATTTATAACGGCGCACTCGACAACGCTTCGGGCGTGGCGCAGATTTTAGCGATTGCCGAAGCAATTACCAAAATGCCGAAAAGCGAACAGCCGAAACGGTCGCAGATTTTTCTGTTCACGACCGCCGAAGAACAAGGGCTTCTCGGCTCGGAATGGTATGCTCAACATCCGATTTTCCCGCTCGGTAAAACCGTCGCCAATTTGAATGTGGACGGAGGAAATTTTTACGGCTTGACGAAAAATTACGGCGCGCTCGGCGCGGAGCGGTCGAATTTGCAGAAAACTGTGAACGACGTTTTGAGCGAAAGAGGAATGGCGTTTCTGGCAGACAATCGTCCCGAACAAGGTTACTTTTTCCGCTCCGATCATTTTCCGCTCGCCAAGGTCGGCATTCCGGCTTTGAGCATCAGAAACGGCGACGAATACGTCGGCAAAACCAAAGAATTCAGCGACAAACTTTTCGCTGAATTTAACCAAAAACATTACCATCAACCGTCCGACGAATTCCGCGATGATTGGCAATTCGACGGTATGTTGCAGAGTTTGGATGTCACGCTCGGCATCGGAATGCGCATCTCGAACGCGCCGGAAATGCCGCGTTACAACGACACGGACGAATTTTCGGCGGCTGACAAACGACGATTCGGAAATTAAATTTTCGCAAATTTGAAAAGTGTAGCGTGTAGAAAAAAAATCTTCGACGCGCTACACTTTAGTTTTTTCGTATATGAAAACTTTTTATATTACAACGCCGATTTATTACGCCAACAGCCTTCCGCATCTCGGTCATCTTTACACGACGACCGTTGCGGACGTGATTGCCAGAAACAAAAAACAGCGCGGCTTCGACACTTATTTCCTGACCGGAACTGACGAACACGGCGTAAATATCCAGCGCCTCGCCGCCGAAAACAATCAAACGCCGAAACAGTATGTTGATTATATTTCAGGCGAATTGAAAGAAATTTTCAGCAAATTCGGCTTGAATAATTACGACGTATTTATGCGGACGACCGAGCCGTTTCATTACGAAGCGGTGCAAAACCTGTGGCGGCAAATCGCGGCGAATAAAACTCCGAAAGGCAATGAAACGATTTACAAGGGCTTTTACGAAGCATGGTTTTGTCCGAACTGCGCTGAGTTTAAGACCGAAACCGAATATGAACTCAGGGACGGCGAAGACGTGCCGCGCTGTTTGATTCACGAACGAACGCTCGACCGCGTGGCGGAAGAAAGTTATTTTTTTCGTCTTTCGGATTATCAGGATTTTCTGCTCGACTTGCTCGAAACAAATCCGAATATTTTGCGACCTGAATCCAGACGCAACGAAGTGTTGTCATTCATTCGCGGCGGCTTGCAGGATTTATCAATTTCGCGCGAAACGAAATCGGTTTATTGGGGCGTTCCCGTTCCTAACGACGCGAATCACACGATTTATTTGTGGGTTGACGCGCTCTCGAATTACATCACGGCAATCGGTTACGGCAACGCAGAACGCGCGGACGTCGGTTTTGAAAAGTATTGGCAAAACGTCGTGCATCTGGTCGGTAAAGACATCGCCAGATTTCATACGGTTTATTGGTTTTCTTTTCTTCACGCCGCCGGACTGCCTTTGCCGAAAATGGTTTTCGCGCACGGTTTATGGCTTGACGCCGCGGGCAGAAAAATGTCGAAAACTTTGGGCAACGCGATTGATTTGAACGTTTTGCACGACAATTTTTCAACCGACGTGCTTCGTTATTTCCTGTTGCGCGAAATGGTTTTCGGGCAGGACGGAAAATTCGGTTACGAAAATTTAATCGAACGCGCGAATGCTGATTTGGCGAGCGGTTTGGGTAATCTTTCGAGCCGCACGCTTTCGATGATTAACAAATATCGAGACGGCTTGGTTCCCGAAGGCAAAATTCAGGAACACAATTATATCTATGCCAAACGCGCCGGAATTGGCGCGGACGAACAGGAATTGGTTTCAATTCTTAATCACGCCCGCGACGAATTTTTGCGGAAATTCGATAACTATGAATTCAGTCAGGCGTTGGAAATCGTCTGGGCGGTTATCAAACGAATTGACACGATGATTTCCGAATCGAAACCATGGGAATTAATCAAAGACGAAAATCAGGCGGAAACTTTAAATGCGGTTTTGTATCGCGCCACCGAAACTTTGCGCTGGCTGTGCGTTTTGCTTTATCCGGTAATGCCGGAAGCGACGCGGAAAATTTACGCGCAGATTGGTTTGAGCGAAGACGTAGCAACCTTAAATCCTGAAAATTTATTTTACGGAGAACTAAAAGCGCAGACGAAAATCGGCGAAACCGAAGCCGTTTTCCCTCGCATTGATAAAACAAAAGTTATGAACGAAATCAACGAAAAATTAGCGACATCGAATCAAGAATCAAATGCCGAAACCTCGAATAATGCAGCCGCGCCGACCGAAAACGCTCTGGCGCAAAATCCGACCGACGTTTTGATAAACGACGCGCCGGAACAAAAGAGCGAAGATGAAAACTTCATCACGATTGACGATTTTCTCAAAGTCGAACTAATTGTCGGCGAAATCAAAGTCGCCGAACGCATTCCGAAAGCCGACAAACTGCTGCGTTTTGAAATTGACTTGGGCGAAGAAAAACCGCGCCA
>CBDUBY010000132.1:0-9825 GCA_965365505.1 uncultured Pyrinomonadaceae bacterium
GCCCGTCTTATGCTGGAACTCAGAACGTCGCTTTCGATTTTTGAGCGAGCTTCTAGCTTCCCCGCTTGCTTTGTAATGATTCTTGCGTCTAAACTTTTTGTAGTTATCAGTTCTGGTAAACCCGTCCGAAATTTTAAGATTTGAGAAGCGCGACACGCGCCGAAATTTGCAATGAAAGCATCGAGTCAGTTCCCCTTTCAACGAATGTTTTCCGTGATTTACTGACGTTATCAAACAAGAAGTTTCTAAAATTGAGGAGATAAAACAAATGAAAGCGATTTTTATGCCGCTTGTCCGAAAAGTTTCGTTGTTGGCAATCGTAATGATTGCCGGCGTCGTGGGAGTTTTCGCGCAGGCGCAAGCCAGCACCGCCGATTTGCGCGGAATAGTGACCGACCCGACCGGCGCGATTGTGCCGGGCGCGACCGTCACCGCCAGAAATGCCGCGACCGGCATCACGCGCACCGTCACTACCAACGACGAAGGCACATATCAGATTTTCGCCCTGCCGCCGGGCGATTATGAAATTTCGGCGGAAGCCGCCACCTTCAAACGAACCGTCATCTCGCCCGTGACTTTGACCGTCGGGCAAAGTGCGGAACTCACGGTCAAACTCGAAGTCGGCGAACAGACAGCCGTCGTCAATATATCGGGCGATTCGATCGAATTAGTTGAAACCACGCGCACATCAGTCGCCACGACGATTGATCAGGAACGCATCGAAAACCTGCCGATCAACGAGCGCAGCGCGACCGGATTTGCGTTGACGATTTCAACCGTCGGACGCGACAACGGGCGACCAATCGGACCCGCGCCGACTTCGGGTTTGAACATCGGCGGACAGCGCGGACGCTCGACGCTCGTGCAGGTTGACGGCTCAGACTTTACCGACAATTCGGTGAACGCCGCCCGCACGACTGTTTCGCAGGAAGCCGTGCAGGAATTTCAAGTTGCTACTAATTCCTACGCGCCCGAATTCGGACGCGCAACCGGCGGTATTGTCAACGTCGTCACCAAGCGCGGCACAAACGAATACAGCGGCAACATTTTCGGTTTTCTCCGCGATAAAAAAATTCAAGCCCGCAACCCGTTCGCGCCGTTCAAATCGGCGTTCACGCGTACGCAATTTGGCGGAACGCTCGGCGGACCGCTACCGTTTTTGAATTTCGGTGAAGGCGGTCCGGTTTGGACGAGCGGCGAGAACAAAAACTTTTTCTTCGCTTCGTTTGAACGCCGCCAGCGCAATGAATCGGGATTTTTCACCAGCACCTTCGCGCAGGATTTAAGTGGCTCGGTAACTTTCGGCGGGCAGACGTTCGCGCGAATTACTCCGCAACAGCAGCAGTTCGCGCAAGGCTTAATTGCCAGCGGTAATCCGGCGTTGATTAACGCAGCAGTTAGTTATTTGTATCTTGCGTCCGGCGGCGGCAATACGGCTTTGACGGGCAGCAACCCGCTCGTCGCGCCGCCGTGTCCCACGCCGCCGACACCGCCAACGAATTTTTGTAATCCGACTCCGGCAACGCCGTTTCTTATCGGTTCGAGATTTTTTCTGTCAGGCGCGCCAGTTCCGTTCAATACTCGGAACGCCGCCGGAGATTTTATCGCTTTTCGCCCGCTCCTGAATTTGCAAAGAGTTTTTCCCGTCACCGACCGCTCGAACTTTTTCTCGTTTCGCACCGACCATAATTTGAACACGGACAATCAACTGAGTTTCCGCTTTGGTTATAATCCGGGAACGCTGAGCGGCATTCAGGACGAATCGCAAAATCAATCAATCGGGCTAAACGATTTTTCGCGCACGGGCATCACGGAAATCAAGGATTTGTCGTTCACCGCCGGACTGAATTCGACCATCGGCGAGCGGTCGGCGAACGAATTTCGTTTCCACTACGGCAGACGCGAGACGTCTTTCACCTCGCAGGTCAACGACGCGACTTCGATTAACATCGCGGGAACGGCGTTCATCGGGCGCAACCCGTTTTCGCCGGTTGACCGAACGGAAACGCGCTTTCAAATCGCGGACAATTTCAATTACATTCTCGGAACGCACACTTTGAAATTCGGCGGCGACGCGAACTTCGTAGAAATTCCGAGCGCAATTTTTGAATTGAACTTTGCCGGACTTTATAATTTCGGACCGCTCGCGGCGGGCAATCTCAACGCGGCTTTCGGCTGTCCGGCGGGAGTTCCGCAGACACCGACCCAATGCGCTCCCGATTTGACTCCGGCGCAAACATACGGTTTGGGCTTGCCCTCGATTTTCATTCAAGGTTTCGGCAATCCGGTGAGCCGCATTAAAAATAAACCGCTCGCCGTTTTCGCGCAGGACACCTGGAAAGTCATTCCGCGTTTAACTCTCAATTACGGCGTTCGCTACGATGTCGAGTTGACCGAAACGATTGCGCCGGTCGGTTTCAGCGACCCGCTTTCGGGAATTAATTTATCGGCGGCGGATATTCTCGCCGCGCAGGACGCGCTCGGCGTTCAGCAAGGTTTTCCGCGCGACACGAATAATTTCGCGCCGCGTTTCGGATTCGCGCTCGACGTTTTCGGCGACAGCAAAACAGTCATTCGCGGCGCGCTCGGATTGTTTTACGATCATCCATTGCTTGCCGCCGCGTTCAACTCGGACATCGCCGATGCCGCGCAGCAGCAGCAATCGGTTTTGACTTCGGCAGGCGGACCCGCGCCGACCGCTTTGTTCAACGCGACACAGGCTTTTCAGGGAACGGTCTGCGGCGTTATCGGCTCAAATCCGCAAATTTGCGGCAACATCCGCACGCCGGGCGTAGCGGCTTCGGCGGTTTATCAATTCGGCAGACAGCGTTTCGATGACCGATTTTTCTCCGGCTTCGGCTCGGTTTTGCCGTTCACGCTGCCGGTGACGAAGGATTTCAAATACGCTTCGGCGACGCAGGCTAACTTAACTCTCGAGCGGCAGTTGACAAGCAATATGGCGATGACCGTTTCGTATATTTTCGTTGGCGCGCATAATCTCCCGCACCCGACCGATTTGAATCAACCGAACACGGCTTTGCAGATTCAGAATTTCCAGCGTTGTTTCGGACGCTTGCCGGACAATCAAACCGAAGCGTTGACCGTCAACCCGGCGACTTGCGCCATTCCCGGAAACACGTTCGTGAACGTGATTCCCGGAATTATTTCCCTCAACACGACTAACGGTCAGCGCGTCATCGCTCCGGCAGTCGCCAATTTCTTTCGCCCGAACGCGCCGAATTATTTTCTCGCGCAGGCTTTAACGAATGGCGCGGTGACTCCGGCGGTATTGAATTCGCTGCTTGGCGGAAGTCTGCGAACGCCCGGCACGGTTTCGCCGTTCGGTTCGGTTAACGCGCAGAGTTCGGACGGCAATTCCGAATATAACGCGCTGAACGTCGAATTGAGAAGACGCTTTGCCAACAATCTCACGTTTTTGGCGAGTTACACTTTCTCGAAATCAATTGACGATTCTTCGGATTTACAAACGCTGCTCGTTCCGCAAGACCCGCAGAATTTTCCTGCCGAACGCGCTTTGTCATTGTTCGACCAGCGGCATCGGTTCGTCTTCAGCGGCGTGTTGGCTGCGCCGGAAACATTTCGCACGTCGGATAATTTGCTGAAACGATTTCTTGCTGATTTTACGGTCGCGCCGATTTTCGAAATCTCTTCGGGTCGCCCGTTCAACATCATCACGAACTTTGACGCGAACAACGATCAATCGTCTTCGACCGACCGACCGAGCGTAAATGCCGACGGCAGTTTGTGTATTCCCGGCTCAGTCGGCTGCTCTACGCCGCTGATTACGAACGGCAGATTTTCCGTCGGAAATCTGGGGCGCAATATGGGTATGACGCACGCTTTCGCGTCGCTCGATTTACGTATCGCCCGCTCGATTCGCTTCGGCGAACGAACCAGGCTCGAATTGATTGCCGAAGGCTTTAATCTTTTCAACCGTTTCAATGAAGCTGCCGCGTCGCCGTTTTTCAACGACGTGAACAGCTTCGGCGAGCGCACCGAAGGCGGAAGATATTTCAGCCGCCCGACGGCTTCGTTCGACCCGCGCCAATTTCAATTCGGCGCGAAATTTTATTTCTAACTTTTCCGTTTGGAAATTTTGAACGGCTGACCGGCTTTCAAGTCGGTCAGCCGTTTTTGTCAGAACCGTCTGCGGTAGCGGACGGGTCAGCGTCGAAAGGAAAACCCGTCCGCTACCGCAGACGGTTCTGACATTGATATAATTTCCCTGTGCATTCTTTCACCCAACAAATCAAACAAAAAGCTCTCGAAATCGGCTTTCACAAAGTCGGTATCGTTCGCGCCGAGCCGCTTGCTCAGGAAGGCGAACGATTGAAAAAATGGCTTGCCGAAAATTATCACGGCGCGATGGCGTGGATGGAACGCGAACCGGAGAAACGCGCCGACCCGCGATTGCTTTTTCCCGATGCGAAATCAATCGTCGTCGTCGCGCTGAATTATTTCACCGCGCACGAACACGAAGAAGCAAATGATAAAGGCAAAGTTTCGCGCTACGCCTGGGGCGATGATTATCACGATGTTTTGAAGGAAAAACTCCGCGAGCTTTTCGAGTTTATCGAATCAATTGACGAAACAGCTGACGGCAAAATCTGCGTGGACACCGCGCCGATGATGGACAAAGCGTGGGCGGTTCGCGCCGGACTTGGCTGGATTGGCAAACATTCTAATTTGATTACCAAAGAATACGGCTCCTGGGTTTTCATCGGCGAGATTTTGTTAAGTCTCGAACTCGAATACGAAACCGAGCAGATTTCCGACCACTGCGGCAACTGCACGGCTTGTCTAGACGCGTGTCCGACGGGCGCGATTGTCGAAAGTTATTTGGTTGACTCGAACCGCTGTTTGTCTTACGCTACTATCGAATTGCGCTCGCCTGAATTGCCTGAAAACATCACGGAAAACTTGAACGGCTGGCTTTACGGCTGTGATATTTGTCAGGACGTTTGCCCGTGGAATCGGTTTGAGAAGCCGACTGAAGAAGCGAGATTTGAGCCGCGCGCAGGAAATGTTTCCGCCGATTTGGATGAAATTCTCCGGCTTGCGCCCGACGAATACGCGGCGCGATTTCGGCGCAGCGCGATGAAACGAACCAAAATAAGCGGGCTGCAGCGAAACGCTCAAGCCTTGAAAATAAAAAGGTGAAACGGCGAAATGTGAAAAAGAAAACGCGCGAAAGCCGCCGAACGTCTGCCCTTTAGTCAACCTAAAAAGATGAAAAAGTTATATCGAAACGCCATCATTTTGACAATCGCGTTCTGTTTTTCCGCCGCTGGATTCGTTGTCATAGACGCGGACGCGCAAACAAAAAACGTCGGCAAATCAACGTCCGCTCCGAAAACTAAAAAATCGCCGGCAAAGGCAACTCCGAAACCGGCACCTAAATCAACCCCGACCGCCGATACGAAAACTGAAAAATCGCTAACTAACCCGAAACCTGCTCCGCTGTTGCAGATTATCGTTGCAGCAACCGCTTCGCGGATTCGCCAGCAGCCGAAAACAAATTCAGCGCAACTAAGCCTCGTTAAACTCGGCAAAATTCTTCCCGTTTCCGAGAAAAACGCAGCGTGGTATCGGGTTGAATACGCGGCGGGCAGAAGCGGCTGGATTTCAAAAACAATTGTCAAAGATTACGAAACCGAACGCCGCGACGACATTTATCTGGAAATAGCCGACAAGTATTCCAAAAGCAAAACGCTGGATTTTGCCACTGCTTCGGAAGTTTATGAGTTTCTGGGAACGGCGCAGTTGCTGGTCAGGAAAGACAATTTGCAATCCGATTTAAGTTTGCGGCGGCTGCGTTTTTTGTCCGCCGCGCTGCGAGCGATTCCATTTGGTAAAGGCGAGCAGTTCCCGTATAAAACCTTTCTCAAAGCAAACGAAAAATACCTGGTTTATAGTGACCCGTCCGCCGAATGGTATGTACGCTCAGAGCTTTTCTGGGAACTTCATACCAAATACAGCGCGCTTCCCATCGCTGAAGAAATTGCCTGGGAAGCGGCGAAAAACCCGCTTCCGGGCGAATGCGAAGGCTACGTCAACTGCCAGCTTTACGCGCTTCGTGCGACCGAAGCCGAATATCTGAATTTTTATCCGAACGGCAAATACAGCCAAAAGGCTTTGGAACTTGTGACCGCGAATTTCGCAATGATGATTGCCGAAATGAACAACAAAGAAACCTTCACGCCGCTCGCCGACATCAGCGACCGCGCTGAATTTAACCGCTTTCTAACGGAACTTCGCACGATTATTTCAAAAGTTGCCGACGTTGATAAAGCCAAACCGCTTCAGCAAATAAACCAGCTCGGCGAAGGCTATAAGTAAGAAGTTAAAGATAAAAATCAGAAAGTCAGGCGAATTTCGACTGGTTGATTTTTTGATTTTCACTTCTTTGGCTTTTTTACTCGCTGCAAAAAACGTATGATTTAATTAATGCTACTGCGCGACGCTCACAACCGAACAATCCGCGATTTGCGCGTCAGTTTAACCGATCGCTGTAACTTTCGCTGTTTCTATTGCCTGCCGAACGGCGAACCGCCGCTCGCCCGCAAAGACACGATTTTGACGTTTGAAGAAATCGAATACGTTTGCGAAATTTTCGTCAGTTTAGGCATCGAAAAAATCCGTCTGACCGGCGGCGAACCTATGCTGCGAAAAGATATCGAAGTTTTGATTGAAAAGCTGGCGCGGCTGAAAGATTCAAGCCACAATGCGCGGCTGAAAGATTTGGCGTTGACGACGAACGGTCACTCTTTTCCGCGACGCGCTGAAGGTTTAAAGAATGCGGGACTCGACCGCGTAACCATTTCGCTCGACAGTCTAAACCGTGAAAAATTTAAAGAAATCACCGGCGTTGACGCGCTCGAAAATGTTTTGCAGTCAATCGAAACAGCGCAATCGGTCGGACTAACGCCAGTGAAAATCAACGCCGTTTTGGTTCGCGGACGCAATGATGACGAGTTGATTGATTTCGCGCGATTTGCCCGCGAGCGAGATGTAAAAATGCGCTTTATCGAATTTATGCCGCTCGATTCGGGACACGAGTGGAACAGAAATTCGATTGTTCCGGGCAAAGAAATTTACGAGAAAATCAGCGAAGTTTTCCCTTTGAAATTAAAGGAGAAATCACGCGGCGCGGAAACCGCCTGGAAATATGCATTTGCCGACGGCGCGACGGGCGAAATTGGAATTATCGCGCCCGTGACCGAAATGTTTTGCGGCGCGTGTTCGCGCATTCGGCTGACGGCTGACGGGCAGATTCGCACCTGTCTTTTCTCAACCGCTGAACACAATCTGCGCGATTGTCTGCGCGGCGGCGCGAGCCGCGCGGAAATCGTCGAATTTATTCAAGCGGTCGTGCTGAAAAAAGAAGCGGCGCATTCGATCAATGAAAAAGATTTCGCGCCCGCGTCGCGCTCGATGAGCTTTATCGGCGGCTGAGGCGCGCGAATTTTGAAGCTAAATTTGTGTTGCTTGACGGGCAATCGGCGCATCTAATTATCAAAATTTTTCTAGGGGTTTAATTTATAATTTATGGAAACGAAAAATACGGAAACGGCGACTTTGGGAGCGGGCTGCTTTTGGTGCGTCGAAGCGGTTTTTGATGATTTAAAAGGCGTCGAATCGGTCGAATCGGGTTATTCGGGCGGGCATACGGAAAATCCGACTTATCAGCAGGTTTGCTCGGAAACGACGGGACACGCCGAAGTGGTCAATGTGAATTTTAATCCTGACGAGATTTCATACAAAGAAATTTTGCAGGTTTTCTTCAGCGTTCACGACCCGACCACGCTAAATCGTCAGGGCAACGATGTCGGCTCGTCGTATCGTTCAGCGATTTTTTATCACAACGACGAGCAGAAACAAATCGCTGAAGAGGTTATCAAAGAAGTGACGGCGGAAGCGGTTTACGACAATCCGATTGTGACGGAAGTAACAAAGTTCGATAAATTTTACGTTGCGGAAAATTATCACCAGGAGTATTTCGCCAATAATCCGAACCAACCATATTGCGCCGCGGTCGTCGCGCCGAAGGTGGCGAAGTTTCGACAAAAATTTGTGAACCGATTGAAAAAATAGCTTTTCGATTGAAAACCATTTCTTACGAACGTCCGTAGAAACGCATAGAATTTTCTAAATTTTAAGGAGAAACAATATGCGATTTATACGGACGTTTTTTTGTGCGTTCACGTTTTTAATTTTATTCGTTTCCGCCGTTTCAGTTTTCGCTCAGGAAAAAAAATCGGTTTTGTTGGTCTTGAATAAAAACGAAGCTAACTTGGCGATTCTCGACGCGGCGACGATGAAAGTGTTAGGAAAAGTTCCGGTCGGCGATTCGCCGCACGAAGTCGTGATTTCGGCGGACGGCAAGCGGGCGTATGTGGCGAATTACGGGGCGCAGACGCCGGGCAACACGATTTCGATAATTGATTTGACGACCAGAAAAGAAACGAAGCGCGTTGACCTGAGCGGCTTTCTGCGCCCGCACGGAATCGTCGAAATGGACGGCAATATTTATTTCACTTCCGAATCGAGCCGCACGGTGGCGCGTTACAATCCGGCGTTGGATAAAATTGATTGGGTAATGGGAACCGGTCAATCGGCGACGCATATGCTCGTCATTTCCACCGACAAAAAGCGTCTGTTCACGGCAAATATCGCGTCGGACACAGTGACGGCGATAAATTTGGGCGTGCCGCCTGCGCCGCAGAACATCCAGCAAATCGCGGTCGGCAAGCAGCCCGAAGCGATAGACGTTTCGCCTGACGGAAAGGAAGTTTGGGTCGGGTTAAATGCCGAAGGCGCGATTGACATCGTTGATACGGCAACGAATAAATTCAAAGAGAAAATCAAATTAGGCGAGCGACCTTATCGCGTCGAATTTACGCCCGACGGCAAACGGGTTTTCGCTACGATTCCAAATACGAAGGAAATCATCGTGCTGGACGCGGCAACGCGCAGCGAATTAAAACGTATGAAATTGGAAAGCGTTCCGCTCGGCTTGGTGTTCTCAGCCGACGGCAAAACGGCTTTTATTTCGGTCGTGCAAACCGACGGTGTTTTAAGGATTGACACGGAAAAACTTGAAATCACTGGACGCGCGGAAACCGGCAGCGCGCCGGACGGTTTGGCTTGGGCAATGGTAAATTAGCGAATCCAAAAGCGGCAAAAAAAAGAAGCGGCGCGAAATAAGTATTCAATCATTTCGCGCCGCTTCTTTTTTTTGCCGTGGTTTAAGTTTTTCCCTTTAATTTTATTTTCCCGGAGGAACATTTTTTGTGTTGCCCCGCTCCATCTTGCCGAACCGCGAAGTCGGCAACCAGTTGGGCATCGTCGCGCCTTCGGAAATTCGCAAACCCAAAATTCCCATCACATCCGCGACGGTTTTCGCGCCCGACCAATCCCAATCGTTTTTGATGATATCGCTGACGGCGTGATAATCGGTTTTCTCCCATTCCTTGCTGCGTTCAATCCATTTTTTCGGGTCGCCTTCGGGCGCGCCCAAAAGCATCAGCGCGGGAACGCCGCGCTCGACAAACGAATAATGGTCGGAGCGGTAAAAGATATTTTCCTCCGGCTGCGGGTCGGCAATGACTTGAATTCCGAGCGAAGCCGATACGTCGTCGAGCATTGAGCCCAGAGTCGAATGTTCCGCGCCGAAGCCGACGAAAGTTTTCACGGGCGCGTAAACTTCCGTGCCGATGCCGTCGAGATTCAGATTCGCGGCGACTTTCTTAATGTCCCAGGTCGGCTTTTTCGCCCAATATTTCGAGCCGTAAAGCCCGTATT
>CBDUBY010000133.1:0-9686 GCA_965365505.1 uncultured Pyrinomonadaceae bacterium
CTGCTCGGCGCGGGCAGCGATAAATGGTCGGGCGGCGCGTGTTCGCAGACGCTTTTCGACGGCAAAAAACTTATTATCCTGAATCCGACGCACGGCGAAAATCGGCAGAACGCGACTTTGATGGAAGAAGTCTGCCACGTTTTTCTCGGACATCAGCCGTCGCGTCTGGCGATTGAAAACGTCAACAAACACGGCAAACCGATTGCGCGAGATTATCGGGAAGACGATGAAGAAGCGGCGTATTCGGTCGGCGCGGCGGCGCTCGTGCCGTATTCGGCTCTGCAAAGATTCGTCGAGCAGGGAAAAACTTCGCGCGAGATTTCCCGGCATTTTAACGTCAGCCGCGAACTAGTCGAATATCGAATGAAAGTTTCAAGACTGTGGGAGAATTATAAAACCAATGTTGTCAGCGGCAGTTCTGAAAGGGATGAAGGATGAGGGATGAAGGATGAGTAAGAAACGCTCCGCGCTTCGGTTTTACTCATCCTTCATCCCTCATCCTTCATCCCTCAAAAAATATGATTGAACAAATCGAACAATCTTCTTCGCCCGACCCGGAACTTTCGACGGTTGATAAACTGCGTCTGTTGCTCGACATTACGAAACGAATCAGTCGTTCGCTCGATTTGGATGAAGTTTTGACGCTCGTGATGGACACGCTCGGCACGCTGATTCGGTATGATGCGGCGGGCATCTACATTATAGAACCGCAAACCAAAGAAGGCGAAACGCAGTATCTTTTCAAATCGAAGGCGATTCGCGGCTACCGAATAAGTTTTGAAATGGTCGAGCCGCGTCTGAAACTCGGCGAAGGTTTTATCGGGTATGTCGCGCAAACGGGCAAACCGTTAATTTCGCCGGATGTCAACAATGATTCGCGTTACTTTCCGGCTCGCAAAAGAACCAAATCGGAAATGGTCGCGCCGATCATTTCTAACGATGAAGTTATCGGCGTGTTCGACCTCGAAAGCGATAAACTGAACGCTTATGACGAAGACGATTTGTCAGTGCTGCAGCTTCTCGCTTCGCAGGTCGCCATCATCATTGAAAAAGTTCAACTGCACGAGCAGGTCATCGAAAAAAACCGTCTGCAAACACAGCTTGAAATAGCCCGACAAGTTCAGCTCGAATTACTGCCTGCCGCCGACCCGCAAATTCAAGGCTTTGACATCAGCGCGTATATTTTTCCGACCGAAGAAGTTTCGGGCGACTATTATGATTGGGTGACGATGTTTGAAGACCAAATCGGCATTGTCGTTGCCGATGCCGTTGGCAAGGGAATTCCAGCCGCTCTTTTAATGTCGTTCCTGCGAGCCGCTTTGCGTTCGAGCGTGCAAATCGGTTACGCGCCGCACATCGCGCTTTCAAAAGTCGGCAATTTGCTTTGGGATTCGGTCGAATCCAATCAATTTATTACGGCAATTTACGGAATGTTAGACGCGACTAATCGGACTTTTGTTTTTTCAAACGCCGGACACAATCCGCCGCTGCTTATCAAACCGAGCGGCGAATATAAATTCGTTGAATACGGCGATTTGCCTTTGGGTATGTTTCAAAACTCGCATTATCACCAGCATTTTATCAAGTTCGACGAAAAACAGGTTTTGGTTCTCTACACCGACGGCATCACCGAAAGTGCCAAAGAAGGCGGCGAGGAATACGGTCAGGAACGATTTGCCAAGCGAGTTTTGGAGGGCATTGATTTACCGGCGAATGAGTTGATTGATTTTATTCGCAAAGGCGTGGCGGATTTTACGGAAAGAAAATTTCTGGACGACGACGGAACGCTTTTTATCGTCAAAGCTGTTTAAATCGAAAAGCGGAAGGCTTTTCCATTGAAAACCACCTTCCGCGTTCCTTCTTGTTGTTTTGGGGAATCGTTAAAATTTAATGCGCCGTCAGCGAGCAATGAACCGCATCGCCGCCCGGCACTATCGAGGCGCGGTAATCGCCGTAATTTATTTTTCCGTTGTCGCTCGAAAACGAATAAACATCAAAGCCGTAAGCGTCCAGAAACTCTGCCAGATCAACCGACTTATCAATGTATAAAACCTTTGCGTAACCCAAATCAGAGCGAATCTCAAGCAATCTTTCGATTACTTCGAGCGGCGCAAAACATTGAATCGGGTCTCTAAAGGTAGCCATAATTTCGTTTCTCTTCTAAACTTTGCCTGATCATCTAATCAAGCAAGCGACAGTTCTTTGATTATGTTTGACTGATAAAGGTTGGTATGAATTTTCAAATTGTTCGATTATCGAATATAGAGGTGAATGAAGCGTTAAAAGCATTGTGTTATTGAACCTAAACGGGTAAAATAGATTTATAGAAAACTTTTTTAAGGAGTTAAAATGAAAAGAAATCTGTTCCACATTCTCTCAGTCGGGTTAGCCATTGTTTTGTGTTCTGCTTTCACATTGGCGCAGGAAACACGCGACACGGTTAATGCGGCGTCGAGTCTTTACGTTATCTCGGCGAAAGCGGGCGGCGTAAATTACGTCGAAGGCAAAGTTTTGGTCGCGCGTAAAAATGCAAAAAGCGGTTCGCTGCTCAAAGGTGACGAATTGGCAATCGGCGATAGGGTTTCGACCGGCGCGGACGGGCGAGCGGAGATTTTATTAAATCCCGGTTCGTTCGTGCGTTTGGCGGGAAACTCGACGTTTGAATTTGCTTCAACTTCGCTGGAAGATTTGCAGCTTAAACTAAGCGGCGGCAGTGCGATGTTTGAAGTTATCACCGACGACGAATTTTCCTTCGCCGTCAACACGCCGAAAGCCAGGTTTCAAATTGTCAAATCCGGCGTCTACCGCATTGATGTTCTCGGCGACGGCGCGGGAAAAATCGAAGTTTGGAAGGGCAGAGCAACTGCCAACGGAATGGAAGTCAAAGGCGGCAGACAAGCGACCGTCAACGGTAGCCAGACAGCGGTTGTGAAATTCGACCGAGGCGATAAGGATGCGCTCGAAACCTGGAGTAAAGCCCGCGCCAAAACATTGGCGCAAATCAATGCGCGGCTTCAAGACAGCGCGGTCAGAACAAGTTTGATGAGTTCTTATTACCAAACGCGTTGGAGTTTATACAATTCCTATGGGCTTTGGATTTACAGCCGTTTTCACGGAAGCTACTGTTTTCTGCCGTTTGGTTACGGCTGGGATTCGCCCTATGGGTATTACTATAGACGCGATATTTGGTTTTACAATCTGCCGCCGGTAATCTATAACCCGCCGCCGCCGCCAATCCCAACACAGGCACAGACGGTTATTGCCGCCGGAGCATCTGTCAGAGGCGGACGCCCCGACAGAATCAGCGCCCCGACGAGAAATTTGCCGCCGTATCAGAGAGTGCAAAAGGACATCGGACAAACTCCTTCATCGGGAGATTTGTTCGGTGATAATTCATCGCCGAGTGTTTTTTCGCCGTCAAGGTATCCGGCTTCGTCCGCGCCTTCTGTCGCACCGCAGCCGGCACTTGCGCCGCCGGTGTCTTCGCCTGCTACCTCAAGACCGAGAAAAGGCAATTAGCAGAAAAGTTTTGGAAAGGTGATTTTCTAAGCGGGAGAATTTTTTGATTCTTCCGCCTTTTTTATCTGAAAAATTGGACGAGCGCGGCGGCTTCAGGCTGATGAGTTTCCGCGTATTTTTCGATATACGGCTGTAGAATCAAAAGCACCGATTGAACGGCGTTGACGACAGTATGGAGCAAAATGCACGGTAATAAATTTTTCGTATGAACGCGGAGCAAAGTTAAAGTTAAACTGAGCAGCAGCAGCGTAATAACCGAAGCGTAATTAGGAACACTTTCGCTGCTGTATTGAGGAATATGAACAGCAGTGAATAAAACCGTTACCAATACGACTGCCAGAACGACGCCGAATTTTCTTTGAAACGCTGAATATAAAAGTCCGCGATAAATAACTTCTTCAATCAGCGGCGCGGTGAAGGTAGCGAAAAATGCGACCAGAAAAACCGCCGTGCGCGAGCTTTTCAGCATTCGGTCGAAATCGGTTTCCGTCGCTCCGAAAACTTGTGTCAGTCCAAGGGCAAGCGCGTAGAAAACCGCGAATATCACAAAGGCGTGCCAAATCCTGAAATTGTTCAAATCCCAGCCCAGCGTTTCACGAAAAGAAAATTTTCTGAAGCGCGTCACAACCAGCCAGGCTAAAATTAATGTGAAAATATGCGCCGGTATGACGGATGCCAATTGAAGTATCACCGCCGTCGGGTCGGTTTTCGCAAATGCCAACACACTGCTTTGGTCGGTGAAATCCAGTTGCTGACTTGCCAGATAAGGCAGGAGAAAAAAGTTCGGGAAAATGATGATGAAAAACACGCTCGCCGCCCAAACGCCAAAAGCCGCCCAACCGTTCCAGGGCGGATTGTCCGGCGAAATCAGCGGTGTGTCAGCCGAAAGAAAATCATTATCAACCGATGGCTGCGGCGGGATGTTTTCAATGTCGTTCGATTCGTAGTTTTGCACGAAAAAGAGTTTAACGAAATAAGCCTCAACTTCCAAATATGTCCCATTCTTCGATTTTCGGGCTGTTCGTGTTTAGACTCTAAACTTCAATTTAGAATCTAAATCTGGAACTCGCGCATTATTTCTGGTAACTTAAATTTCCGTGAAATCAGATATAAAAAATTCTCAACAAAACATCATCGCCGTCATTCCGGCGCGGCTTGAATCAACGCGCCTGCCGAACAAACTGATACTTCCGCTTGCCGGAAAGCCGTTGATTTTGTGGACTATCGAACAGGCGAAAAAAGCGCGAAACGTTTCGCGCGTCATTGTCGCCACCGACAGCGAAAAGATTTTGCAAGTTGTTCGGGAAAGCGGCAACGAAGCCGTGATGACTTCGGCTAATCATCAATCGGGCAGTGACCGCATCGCCGAAGTCGCCGAAACTTTGCCAGCCGATTCAATCATCGTCAACGTGCAGGGCGATGAACCGACAATCTCTTCAAAAACAATTGAAAAAGCGGTCGAAGCGATCCTGGAAAACGATTCGATTCAGATGACGACAACGTGCGAAATTATTCACGATGCCAAAGATGTTTTAAATTCGGATGTCGTGAAGGTCGTCATTGACGAAAACGATTTTGCCGTTTATTTTTCGCGCTCGCCCATTCCGTTTCCGCGTGAAGCCGTTAAGAAATTCGGAAGTTTAGAAAATGCTCTGCGCGTGGATAAAAATTTGATTGCGCAGTTTCGTAAGCATACCGGGCTTTATGTTTATCGCCGGGAATTTTTGCTGGAATATACGAAACTCAAACAAACCGATTTGGAAAAAATCGAAATGCTCGAACAGCTTCGCGCATTGGGAAACGGCACGAAAATAAAAGTCGTCGAAGCGCCGGAAAGTTCAATCGGCGTTGACACAGCAGAAGATTTTGAGCGCGCCAAAGCAATTATAGAAAAGCTAAACGCTTAGTTTACGAAACTTGGAAAGGCGCAAGCCGAAAGCGGCTCGCGCCTTTCCAAGTTTCAACCATTTTTGCGTATATAAAATTCAAGCCTCTATTTATTTCGCGTCGTGATAACGGGAAGATTTTTCTCGGCAAACGATTTATTAAACGCCGCGATGTCTTCCGATTTGATGCGCGCCAAAGTCGTTAATTGCGCGTCAATCTTTGCCGCCAAATCGTTATATACATCATAACTCTGCGCCGTCGGCGCGTAATCCGCGCTGTCCACACTCGAAGCGAGAGCGGCGAGTTTGTTATTCAGTTTTATCGGGAAATTCAAAGCGTCCTGTCCGCTTTTGATTTTCGTTTGATTCAATTCTTCTTCGATTGCCGTCAGCTTTTTCATAATCTGGGCGGCTTGGTCTTTCAAATCTTTTTGCTCAGGCTTCATTCTGCCCGTCAAATCTTCGAGTTGTTTGCGAACGTCGCGGATTTCCAAAATCGCTTCGTGCGTGGCGGATAATTTTTCGCGGGTTTGCGAAAGGAAATCGAATTGTTTTTGAAAATCAGCCTGCGTCGTTTCAAGACGCGGGTCAGCTTTGACCGTGAAGTTTTCAGCCGCAATCGTTTTGCCGTCAACCGTGAAACGCACCTGATAATTTCCCGGCGCGACACGCGGACCGGCAAGGCTTCCGCCCCACATAATCAAACCCGGCAAGCCGGTCGCGTTCGGCAGACGATAATTCCAGACGAAGCGATTTAATCCGATTTCAATAGGCAAAGGCGGTTCGCCCGCTCCGCCGCCAAAACTGCCGCCGGTCGGAGGTTGCGACGTGCCCTCGGCTTGCGCTTTGCCGGTAAATTTGCGGATTGATTTTCCCGTCGAGTCCAAAAATTCCAGAGAAATTTCCTTCGGTCGAGATTTCAAATAATAATGCACGACCGCGCCGTTCGGCGGATTCGCACCGAAATTTGCCGTCGGCGCAAACTGAAAACCTCCGCCGCCGGGCGTTCGATATGCGTCTTCGGGCTTGAATAAAAAAGCATCGCCTTTTTGCATATCAGCCATTTGATACAGCAGCGGAAGATTGTCAAGAACATAAAACGAGCGTCCCTGCGTGGCGACGACCAAATCCATTTCGCGTTTGTGAACGGCTAAATCGGTAATCGGCACAATCGGCAAATTCAATCGGAGCGACTGCCAATTTTCGCCGTCGTTCGCCGAATAATACATTCCCGTTTCCGTTCCGGCGTAAAGAAAACCTCGGCGGTTAGGGTCTTCGCGAACGACACGCGTGAAAGCATCGTTTGCGATTCCGTTGACAATCTTTTTCCACGATTTGCCGTAGTTTGTGGTTTTGAAAAGATACGGTTTATAGTCGTCGGTTTTGTAAGCGGTCGCAGCGACATAAGCCGTTCCCGCGTCAAACGGCGAAGCCTCGATTGAATTTATTTGAATCCATTCGGGCATTCCTTTCGGTGTGACTTTATCCCAATTTTTTCCGTCGTCGCGTGTGACGTGAACCAAGCCGTCGTCCGAGCCAGCCCAAATCACGCCCGGCGTGACGGTAGATTCAGCGACGGTGAAAATCGTGCAGTAGTATTCGACGCTTGTATTGTCTTGCGAGATTGGTCCGCCGGATGAGCCTTGTTTTGACTTATCGTTGGTGGTCAAATCCGGCGAAATCGCCGTCCAGCTTTGACCTTCGTCCATTGATTTGAAAAGTATGTTGCCCGCCGCGTAGAGCGGATATTTGCCGTCGGTTTTATGCGGCGAAAATAAAATCGGGTAGTTCCATTGAAAGCGATATTTCATCGCTTCCGCGCCCGCACCCATCGGATTGTCGGGATAGACGTTGACGTTTCTTAGTTGCTTCGTGCGATGGTCGTAGCGCGTCAAAAATCCGCCGTAGCTGCCGGCAAAAATTATATTTGAATTTTCCGGGTGCGGCGCGATCCAGCCCGACTCGCCGCCGCCGACATCATACCAATGCGTTTCGTTGATATTAAAATCCGCCGTGCGCGACGGAATTTTCACCGTCGAATTATCCTGCTGCGCGCCGTAAATGTTATACGGAAAATCCTGATCGAGCGCGACGCGATAAAACTGCGCGGTCGCCTGGTCTTGCTCCGTCCAATTTCTGCCGCCGTCGGTCGTGACGTTCGCGCCGCCGTCGTTCGACTCAATCATTCGCTGGCTGTTTTCCGGCGCAATCCACAAATCGTGATTGTCTGAATGCGGCGTGCCGACGGTCGTGAAAGTTCTACCGCCGTCCGCCGATTTGTGAAAACCGACGTTCAAAACATAAACCATATCGGCGTTCTGCGTATCGGCATAAACGCGCGTGTAATACCAAGGACGCTGGCGAATCTGCGGGCTGTCGGAAGTGCGAATCCAATTTTCGCCGCCGTCGTCCGAGCGATAAAGTCCGCCGTCTTTGGCTTCAATCATCGCCCAAACTCTATTCGGATTAACCGGCGAAACAGTCACGCCGATTTTGCCCCATACGCCTGCCGGAAGCCCGCGATTCGTTTTAATTTCCGTCCAGGTGTCGCCGCCGTCCGTTGATTTATACATCGAACTGCCCGCGCCGCCCGATTCCAAACTCCACGGTGTTCGCTTGATTTGCCAAAATCCGGCGTAAATCGTATTCGGATTCGTCGGGTCTAAAATCAAATCAATCGCGCCGGTTTTGTCGTCACGAAATAAAACTCGCTGCCACGTTTTCCCGCCGTCGCGCGTGCGGAAAACGCCGCGCTCCTGATTGTTCGCCCACAGATGTCCGAGCGCGGCGACGTAAGCTACGTCGGAGTTTTTCGGGTGAACGCGCACGCGGCTGATTTGGCGCGTGTCGCCCAAACCAACGAATTTCCAGGTCTTGCCCGCGTCGGTAGATTTATAAACGCCGTCGCCGTGCGAGACATTGCCGCGAACCGGCGATTCGCCCATTCCGACGTATAAAACATTCGGGTCAGACTCGCTAACGCCGATTGCGCCGACCGAGCCGGTCTTAAAATAATCGTCGGAAACGGGAATCCAATTCACGCCGCCATCCGTCGTTTTATAAACCCCGCCGCCGGTCGCGCCGAAATAATAAACATTCGGCTGGTTCGGAATTCCCGCGACAGCCGTGACGCGCCCGCCGCGAAACGGTCCGATTTGGCGATACTGAAAAAGTTCGAGCGGGTTTTTTCTGGTCGGTGTTGTTGCCAGCGGCGGAGTCGGCGAAGTTCGCGGCGACGGCGCGAACTGCGGAGTCGGTGAAGGCGTAAAACCCGGCGTGCGCGGCATTTGTTCAGGCGTCGGAGTTTGTGCGGCAATTGTTGAAAAAGACGCGAACAGAAACGCGGCAGACAAAAAGATTCTCAAGTTTTGCAGGAACGGCAAAGACAATTTGGGCATCGTAAATTTCCTCGTTTATCGGTTTAATTTGAGTTGTGTTGCTATGCTTAAAGTTAAATTATTGTTAAGGGAAAAGCAATGCGAATCTAATGGCATCAAATGACTGAAAATGGGAGATTGTAAGTCGCCTGACTTAGAGAAATCATATTCGCGCTCTTATCATTTACCCGATTTTATTGTTACAATTTTCAGGCGGCAAATTTTTCCGCCGTGAAAAAATCCTTATAATTTAAATTGTTTGCCGCGTGCCGCCTGAGAAATTTTATGAGCGACGTTCTGGGATTGTTATTTTTCGTTTTGCTAATCGGCGGCATTTTTGTCGGTTTGAAAATTCTGGCGAAACCGCAGACCAGAACCGAAGCCGACTTCGAGCGCAACATCGCGGAAAGCACTTCGATGCTCGGCGCGGGCGTGAACGCTTTGCAGGAAGCGATTGACCCGGCAGCGGCGCGGGCAAAGGAAGTTCAGACCGAGTTAAAAGAAGGTCGGTATAATAAAAAAAAACGCGAAGGAAAAGCTGACGGCGACGCAGATAATCTGAACACTGAAGATTAAAATTTTTGACGAAGGACGAAAAAGAAATGACAAAATACATATTCGTAACAGGCGGCGTGGTTTCGAGTTTAGGGAAAGGTTTGGCGGCAAGCTCAATCGGCTGCCTTTTGGAAACGCGCGGGTTGAAGGTTCAAATGATGAAACTCGACCCGTATATTAATGTTGACCCGGGAACGATGTCGCCGTTTCAGCACGGCGAGGTTTTTGTGACCGACGACGGCGCAGAAACCGACCTTGATTTAGGACACTACGAAAGATTTACAAATGCCAAACTGACAAAGGCGAACAACTGGACGAGCGGCAGAATTTATTTGAGCGTGATTGAAAA
>CBDUBY010000134.1:0-9503 GCA_965365505.1 uncultured Pyrinomonadaceae bacterium
CGCCGGTCAGCGTAATGCCGTCCGCGCCGGTCAGCGTAATGCCGTCCGCGCCGGTCAGCGTAATGCCGTCCGCGCCGGTTAGAGATATTCCATTTGTTCCCGTATAAGTCGAACTGTTCGCGCCGGTTAATGTTATTCCGTCCGCGCCGGTCAAGGTTATGCCATCGGCGCCGGTTAAAGTTATTCCGTTTGATTGAAAGTCAAGAAAATTATCCGCTCCCGTTAAGGTAATGCCGTCGGCGCCGGTTAAGGTAATGCCGTCGGCGCCGGTAAGAGTTATCCCGTTTGATTCTGATACAAGCAACCCGGCGTGCACAGTATTAAAACCAAACACGAAGAGTAATAAAAAGCAGGTATAATTTCTCAAAGCCATATAAAAATATATTCAACAATAGGAACGATTCTTATTAACCGCCGCAAATCAGGCAATAATTAAATTTTTCGGGTAAAGGTAAAGTTTCTCCTCAAAACTTTGCAGAAACGTTTGCAAAACTTATTCCAATTATTGCTAGTTTAAGGGTATCGAAGGCGACTTGAGAAATTCTTGAGTTATTGAAGGGGTTATTTGAAAACGATAATCGCTTGAAATTATTTTATGAAAATTTTGTTTGGGTTAAGCAACTTGCCCTAGAAGCCGGGCATCAAGTTTATAGGCTAAGAGTCGAGCCTGTTTGTTTTTACGAATTTGCGAGCGCGGCTTTCAGTCATTCTGGTTCCTCCTGTTTCTTTAACCCGCCGAGTATGCGACTTGGCGGGCTTTTTTACTTTAAAAAGCACATTCCAATTTTCCGTCTAAAGTTTTTCATTTGTCGTTAAAATAATCGCTCCCGATTTTATCTGATAACAATTGAAAAAAGATATATGAAAAAATGGAAAATGCTTTTACTTCTTGTTTTGCAGACTTTTTCTCGCCGCTGATGCAAGTTGTTCGGCGCGCGGAAGCACTTCAACGGCTTTGGCGACCTGCAAATCTTCTTCGATTAAAATTTGGTTGGCGGCGACGCTGCCGAAAGCCGCTATTGTGAGATTAAAACGCAGGCGCGATTTGATGTAAGATTTTTCCGCTTCGATTTTTTTATTCAAGGTTTTCCAATCCGGGTTTGCTGCGACGAAGTTTTTGAAAGCGGCAAAAAGTTCATCGCTGACGGGAAAATCGCTCGGACGAACGCGATGACCGAATTTAATTTGACCGCTTATTTTGTAATTCTCGAATCCTCGTAATTTACCGCTCGCCAACTCGCGGGCGAAAAAGAAAATCGGGTCAACAAGCGCGATCTGAGTTTGATTAAGCTCGGAATTTTTGACAATTTCATCGGGCGTGATGCCGTCGCCGCCGAAAATTTTTCTGCCCGTCACCGTTTTGCTGGCAAAGCTATTTTTCTCTTTTTCGCTCAACGCGACTTTGTGATTGTAATAATCATAAAGATTGCCGTTTGAATAATCGCGCTGAATCGAGCGACCCGAAGGTGTGTAGTATTTTGCCGTCGTCAAGGTTAAACCCGAACCGTAAGGCAAGTTGATAACGCTCTGCACCAAGCCTTTGCCGAAAGTGTTTTCGCCGACGATTAAAGCGCGGTCGTAATCCTGAAGCGCGCCCGCGACAATCTCCGAAGCCGACGCGCTGCCTTCGTTCACTAGAACGACAAGAGGAAAATTTTCCGCTGCTTTGTTGTTTGATTTCCACGTTCGATTATCAATCGGAAAACGTCCGCGCTGCGTGACAATCGTGGTGCCCGCCGGTAAGAATTTTTCAGCAATGCGGACCGATTGTTCTAAAATTCCACCGGGATTTTCCCGCAAATCCAAAATCAGCGAAGTCATTCCCTGTTCGCGCAAATCATTCAAAGCGACATTCAATTCTTCGAGCGTGGTGTAATTAAATCCTTCGGATAAGTCTATGTAACCGATTCCTTGCCTCAAAAGATATGCGTCGGGAATCGAGGGCTGTGGAACGCGGTTGCGGCGAATTTCAACGGTTTCGACTTTCAATGTTTCGGCGCGTTCGACGGTCAATCGAACAATCGTTCCTTTTTTGCCGCGCACTTTGTCGCGCACGTAAGCCGAAGATTTGCCGGAAACCGCTTCGCCGTTAACCTGGATAATTTTGTCGCCGAAGCGCAAACCGGCTCGGAAAGCGGGCGCGTCGGGAAAAGTCGAAGTGACGAAAGTATCTATCTGGGCGGATTTTTGGTAATTAACAATCGTCGCGCCGATGCCGTAGTATTCGCTCTGCTGGTCGGTCAAAAGTTCTTCGTATTCCGCCGAATCAAAATAATTTGAATGCGGGTCGAGCGAGCGCAGCATTGCGCTCAGCGACGATTTCGTCAAATCGTTAAAATCAACTCGTTTCCCGTCAACATAATTGCGGCGAATAATTTCGAGCGCGTCGGCGAAATCTTCCGTGACGCGGCTTTCGAGCAGTTGATTAGATTTGATTGGAGCGTTTCCGTTAACCTGCGGAACGGAGGCTGAAAACGAAGTGCCGCGCGTGATTTTAAACGGCTCGATTTCCGGCAGTTGCGAAACTGCCTTTTGCTGCGCGAAAACGGACAACGCGCCGAAGACAATAATCAGCGGAAAATAGAAAAGGTTTCTCCTCATAAGTCTGAAAGGTTTTATTTGCTTTGCGCGAATCTTACAAAAATACACGGACATAAAGCAACCCGCCACAGCCGCCAAAGCTAAATTAAATCAAAAATTTTAAGTGCTTCTGGAAAGTCACAATGACTTTTGATTTCCAGCAAAATTTTTTCCGCCGCGAATGCTTGATAAAAAGGGGAAACTTAAGCGAGAATCTTGACTATGCCGGACGAGGAAAAAAATACGCTTGAGGAGAAGTTACGGTCAATCATCGAAACGATTGATGTCGCCGACGCGCTGACCGCGCCGCTAACGGTTTCCATCGAAAATCTGTTGAAAATCTCCGCCGCCGAAATCAATTCCGAAGAAGCCTCGGTTTTGGTGCGCGACGGCGACGCGGGCGATTTGCGCTTTTTGTCGGCAATCGGCAAAGTCGCCGAGCATTTGAAAACCTTGAAAATTCCGGCTGGTAAAGGCATCGCGGGTTTCGTTTTTTCGTCGGGGCAGCCGATGGCTCTAACCGATGTTGGCGAGGAAGATTCATTTTACGCCGAAGTTGACCGGCAAACCGGCTATTCGACCGAAACAATTCTCGCCACGCCGCTGCGTCACGAAGGCGAAATTATCGGCGTTCTCGAATATGTCAATCGCATCGGCGAGCCGCCCTACGAATCATTTACGTCTGATGAAATGGACCGAGTCGCGCTGTTCGCCGAAGCCATCGCGTCTTTGGTCAACGCCTACGAATCGGCTAAGTTGTTTCGTGATTTGGGCGACAAAATGATTAGCGCGCCGGAAAAATTGAAGCTCGAAGAAATGCGCGAATGGATCAGCGATTTGCGCGAAACGACCGAACACAAAGAAATGATTGAACTCGCGCTGACGGTGCGCGAACTAGCCGGACGCGGCGACGCGGAACGCCGAATGTGCAAAGAAATTTTAGAATCAATTTTGCGGTTTTCAGAGAATGAAGCAGAAACGAGTTTCCTGAGTTTTTAGAGGGATGAGGGATGAGGGATGAGGGATGATTAAGAAAACATTCATCCAAATACTCATTCCTTATCCCTCATCCCTCATCCCTAAATTTTATGACCACTGTTTCGGCATACGAATCAAACGAAAATTCGACTATCTCGACTTATTTCCAGATTGACGACAGTTGGAAACATCGGACGGGCAAAGGTGTCGGCGTTGCCATAATTGACAGCGGCATTGATACAGCGCACCAGGATTTGCAGGGAAAAGTCAGGGAATCGGTCGAAGCCAGAGCCGAAAACAAACGCGTCGTTTTCGAGCCTTCAACCGTCGGCGATTCAGCCGGACACGGAACGGCTTGCGCCAGCATCATCGCCAAAATCGCGCCGGACGTGGAATTTTACAGCATCAAAGTTCTCGGCGCGGGCGGACTCGGCGACGGCATCGCCTTTCTCGCCGGTTTGGAATATGCGATTAAAAATCGTTATCAGATTATCAATCTCAGTTTAGGCACGACTAAACCGCAATTTTTCGCGCCGCTTCACGATTTGCTTGACCGCGCTTATCAGGCAGGTTGCATCGTCGTCGCGGCGGCGAACAATTTGCCGCAGCCTTCGTTTCCGTCGGTGTTTTCATCGTCTTTAATTTCCGTCAGTAAGCACGAAGATGCCGACCCGTTCAATTTCGGTTTTCGTTACGGCGAAGTCATCGAACTGACCGCGCCGGGCGTAAATGTCCGCACGGCTTGGCTCAATAATTCGCATAAAAATCTGACGGGAAACAGTTTCGCCTGCCCGCACATTGTCGGCATCATCGCACTGCTGCTCGAAAATTATCCCGAACTCACGCCGTTTCAGGTCAAATCTGCGCTTTACGCGATTGCGAAGGAAAATCAAGATAAAAGCAAACAGGCTGTTGCCGAACAAACCAATCAAACTGAATAACACTTTTTTCGGTTTTCCTAAGAATTGTTTTATCCGCCCGCAATCAGTGAATTCCCCTGCAACCTGTCGCTCGTTAATAGTCACTAAACTTCAAATTCAAAACCTTTTGCCTTTTAGCGCGTAAAATGGTTTGATAAAAATTACTCTTTCTGAATTTCAAGGGTTACAAAAATAATGAAAAATCAATTAATAAAGATTGCGGCAAGCGGTCTCGTAGCGGTTTCGATTGCTACCGGTGCGATTGCCCAAACACCAAAAACTAACAAGGATAATAAAATGTCAACGAATTTTAAGTTACAGCCGCTCAAATTAGAGCAATACACCTTGGAAAACGGTTTGCGCGTCGTGCTTAATCAGGACAACGCCGCGCCGGTCGTGACCGTGGCGGTTTATTACGATGTCGGCTCGCGCAACGAGCGCGAAGGTCGTACGGGTTTCGCGCATTTGTTTGAACATATGATGTTTCAAGGGTCGGAAAACGTGAAAAAAGCCGAGCATTTCCAGTTCGTTTCAAACGCGGGCGGCACGATGAACGGCACGACGAACACCGAGCGCACGAATTATTTTGAAGCATTGCCCGCGAATCAATTGCCGCTTGGCTTGTGGCTCGAATCGGATAGAATGCGCTCGCTTGCCGTTACCAAAGAAAATCTCGACAACCAGCGCAACGCCGTGCAGGAAGAAAAACGTCTCGGCGAAAACCAGCCGTTCGGACAAGTGTTCGACCAATTGATGCCGATGATTTATAAAAATTACGCCAACTCGCACTCGGTTATCGGTTCGATGGAAGATTTAAACGCGGCGACGGTTGACGACGTGAAGGAATTTTTCCGCATTTACTATGCGCCGAACAATGCCGTGCTGGTTATTTCCGGCGCGTTTGACGAAAAGGAAGCTAAGGAACAAGTCAAAAAATACTTTGCGACGATTCCGAAACAGCCCGCGCCGCCCGCGCTCGATGTGTCTGAGCCAACGGAAGTGGCGATGAAATACAAGCAGTTTGAAGATAAACTCGCGCCGTTTCCGGCTTTTGTGCTGGCGTGGAAAATTCCGAAACGCAACACGCCCGAACACAACGCGCTCTCGCTTGCCGGAAAAATCATCAGCGAAGGCGAAAGTTCGCGTCTATATCAAAAACTCGTTAAAGGCGACGAGTCGGTTTTGCAGCTCGTCAGCTTTACCGACGAACGGCGCGGACCTTCGGGCTTTTTGATTTTTGCGATTCCGAAACCGGGCAAAGATTTGTCGAAAATCCGCGAAACGATTATGACGGAAATCAAAGATATGGCGACCAACGGTCCGACGGCGGAAGAAATGCAAAAACTGCACAACGGTCTGCTCAACGATTTCGTTCGCTCGCGCCAATCGTCGCTTTCGCGCGCGCAGGCAATCGCCGAAGCCGCGTTGTTTGACGGCGACCCGACGCTCGTTAATTCGGAACTCGACGAACTTTTGAAAATCACGCCCGCGCAAATCAAAGAAGCGGTCAACAAATATCTGAACACCGAAAACCGCGTGCTGCTCGACATCGTTCCGGCAGGCAAAGGAGATAAACCGGCGACTAACGGAAATTAGTTTTGAGTTCCGCATTTATGCGGCTTTTGCCTGTTAATCAACAAAAGCCGCATAAATGCGGAACTCAAAACGAGAGGAGATTTTAATATGAATAAAGCAGTAAAATTATTAGTGTCCGCCGGTTTGATTTCAACATTAGGCGTTGGCACATTTGCCCAAAAAACTATGAATGAAGATTTTCGCAAAACCGCTCCGACGGCTCTTGCGCCCAAATCGTTCGAGATTGCCAAGCCGTATGAAACGACGCTGCCGAACGGTTTGAAAGTGGTCGTTTTTGAAGATAAACGTCTGCCGCTCGTCAGCTACCGTCTCGGATTCAAGACCGGCGACATCAACGACCCGAAAGATTCAATCGGACTGACTTCGGCAGTCACGAGTTTGCTCAATGAAGGCACGAAAACTCGCACGAGCGTGCAGCTTGCCGGAGAAATCGAACGCTTGGGCGCGAGCATTTCGGCGAGTTCCGGCGACGACAACACGATTGTCGCGGCTTCGGCGCTTTCGATGTACGGCTCGGACGTTTTGAGATTGATGGCGGATATGGTTCTCAATCCGGCGTTTCCGCAAAACGAACTCGACCTTTACAAAAAGAACACGATTGAGAATTTGAAATACCAGCGTTCGCAGCCCGCATTCTTAGCAGGTGAGCAGACGGCGAAAATTCTTTACGGTAAGCATCCTTACGGCATCGTGTCGGCGAGCGCCGCCGATGTCGAGAAAATCACGCGCGAGAAACTCGCCGCGTTTCACCAGAAAATGTTCACGCCGAACAACGCGACTTTAATCGTGGTCGGCGATGTCAACCGCGACAATCTTTTGAAAGAAATCAAAGACACTTTCGGCGGCTGGCAGAAGGGAACGGTCGAAGCGATGAAGTTTGACGCGCCGCCTGCGCGAACCGCGACGACGATAACCGTCGTTGATCGTCCGGGTTCTTTGCAGTCGAACATCGTTTTATCGAATCTGGCGATTGACCGCAGCAGTCCCGATTATTTTCCGGTGTTGGTGATGAATCAAATATTGGGCGCGGGCGCGTCGTCGCGGCTTTTTATGAATCTGCGCGAAGCGAAAGGCTACACCTACGGCGCGTATTCGTCGTTTGACACGCGCCGTCAGGCGGGAAATTTTTCGGCGACGGCTGAAGTGCGAACGCCGGTGACGGGCGATTCTCTGAAAGAATTTTTCTATGAGCTGAACCGAGTTCGCAACGAAAAGGCGACCGCGAAAGAATTGCAGGACGCGAAAAGCTACCTGACCGGCGTTTTTCCGCTGCGCGCCGAAACGCAGGAAGGTTTGACGAATCTGCTCGTCTCGCAGCAGCTTTACGATTTGCCCGCCGATTACCTGCAAACTTACCGCGATAAAATCAACGCCGTGACGCTCGAAGATGTCGAGCGCGTGGCGAAGAAATATATCACGGCTGATAAAATTGCCATCGTGATTGTCGGCGACGCGGGCGAAATTCTGCCGCAAATCAAACCGTATTCGACCAAACTCGAAATCTTCGACGCGGAAGGCAAGACGCTTGACGCGGCGAGTTTCGCCAAAACGAACAATGACAGCGGAACGCCCGCGAATGTGGACGGCAAATGGAATCTGACGATTGATTTTCAAGGTCAGCAAGTTCCCGTCACGCTGACGCTCAAACAGGACGGCGCGAAAGCGTCCGGCTCGATGGATTCGATGATGGGCAAAGGCGACATCACCGACGCGAAAGTCAACGGCAATAAAATCACGGCGGTCGCCAAATCGCAGATTCAGGGTCAGTCGGTTGATTTAACCATCAGCGGCACGGTTGACGGCGATTCGATGAAGGGAACAATCACAATTCCGATGCCCGGCGCGCCGCCGCTGAGTTTTACCGGCACGAAAGCAAAAGAATAAATTTCTGGTTTTTACCGAAGAAAAATTGAAGCGGCGCGAAAATTAATTTTCGCGCCGCTTTTTTGGCTTGATAAAGATTTGGTGAAACGATTATTTCAAATGTTTTTCAAACCAGTCGAAAACCTGCGAATACCAAAACTCGGAATTCTGCGGCTTCAAAATCCAATGTCCTTCGTCGGGGAAAATGACGAGCTTCGACGGCACATTTCTTAGTTGCAATGCCGTGTAAAGCTGCAAGCTCTGGTCAACCGGCACGCGGTAATCAATCTCGCCCTGCGTCACGAGCGTCGGCGTATTGAATTTCGCGGCGAATTTATGCGGCGACCATTTGTTGTAGTTGACCGGATTTTCCCACGGCATTCCTTTGAATTCGTATTTCACGAACCAGAGTTCTTCGGTCGTCGCCGCCATACTTTCGAGGTTATAAACTCCGGCGTGCGAAACTAACGCTTTGAATTTGGCGCGCGGGTCGTTGTTGTGACCGAGAATCCAGTCAACCATATAACCGCCATAGCTCGCGCCCGCCGCGCCGACTCGCGTTCGGTCAATATAGGAATTTTTCTTCAAAACCTCCGCCACGCCGTTCATAATGTCGTTGTAAGCGCGTCCGCCCCAATCGGCGGAAACTTCGTTAACGAATTGTTGACCGTAGCCGGTTGAGCCGCGCGGATTCGGCGCGAAAACGACGTAACCTTGATTGGCGAACATTTGCGGATTCCAGCGATAACCCCAATTATTGTTCCACGCGCCCTGCGGTCCGCCGTGAATCAAAACAATCATCGGATATTTTTTCGCCGGATCGAAATCCATCGGCTTGACGATGTAACCGTGAACTTTCGCATTCAGCGCGCCTGTCCATTCGATCTCTTCCGGTTCGGCGAAATTTATCTTCTGATTGGCGCGGCTTAGATTCGTCACCGGCGAAGTATTCGAATTAATCTCGGCGCGGACAACTTCCGCCGGACTGGTCATCGAACTACTTACCATCACTAAAGTTTTGCCGTCGGGCGTGATGCCGAGATTACCATAAAATCCGCCGTCTAAAACTTTCTTAACGTGCGTGGCGATTCGCAATCTAAAGTTCGGTTCAAGCGGAACGCTGAAAATCGGCGCGTAACCGCGCTCGCTCGCCGTAAAATAAACGGTTTTGCCGTCCGGCGACAAAATCATTTCGTCAACCTGTTGGTCAAATCCGACGGTCAATTCAACCGTTTCGCCGGTTTGACGATTGTGGCGCATAATCCGCCAGCGGTCGGCTTCAAAACCTTCGGTTTTCTGCGAGCGATACAATATATATTTCCCGTCGGGCGTGAACATCGGCGACGCTTCGTAGCCTTTGTTCGTCGCCGTCAAATTGCGCGGCGAGCCGTTATTCAAAGCGACGATATACACATCGCTGTTCGTCGAAACGGCTTCGACTTTATCGGGATTTTTCAGGAAGATAATTTCTTTTGAATCGGGCGAAAAAACGTAATCCGTGCCGGTCGAAGCACCGTAAGGCGGCGCGTCAAAATCGCCGGGCGTGACATCTCTGGCAACGCCGCC
>CBDUBY010000135.1:0-9398 GCA_965365505.1 uncultured Pyrinomonadaceae bacterium
GAAACCGGCGGCGAGAACCAGCGGCTGGGCGTTTACAACGGTTACATCCGAAACTTTCGCCACTCGCGCCGGAGGCTCGATGCCGACCGCGCTTTTAAGCGTTGCGGGAACGGGCGCGACCAGCAGTTTATCAGCCGATTTTTCCAGCACGTCACGCGAAAAATCCGTGTAGGCATACTGCGAATAATACGCCGCCCGCACCGCGCGCTGCTCGCTCGCCGTTCCGATCCGCTCTGCCGCAAGACTGAATCTTTCCCAGACATCCGGCGCGGCGCGGCGAATTTTTCTCAAAAAAGTCGAGGGCGTTCCGACCATTACCGAACCGTTCGATAACGCGCCGTTTTCATCAGTTCGTGCGCTTGCCGCTTTGTCGCCCCCGCCAAAAAGCGACTGCCGCCACCACCGCTTTTTGAACCGATGAATTGCTCATCAGCAAATCTCCGATCGACACAATCACTGCTTCCGTCTGCGCCGGCAATCCCGCTTTTTTCAAATCAGCAAATACCGAGTCCGCGCTTTCCGAACCGTCGTAACCAATTAATATTTTCCTAACAACCTCGTCATACTTTAATAAATACTGAAGTATTTAAAATTCACCAGCTTCAATATATTTTGATTCTAGCCGTTTGTTCCGGCTGAAACGAGAGAGTTATTACCCGAACAAGCCGGGTGTTTTCACGCTCCTTGAATCGCAGATACAAGCTAGTTTGCCGATGTTCTGAAATTTCCTGTTTGAAACAAGTGTAAACACCCGAAATTTTCGCGTGTTAATACCGTTTCTCGCCCGCCGCTTATTGGTTAAAGTTGAATTAACAACGAGATTTGTTATTCAAACTCGAAATTTTTGAAAGGAGCATTTGTCATGAAAAAGATTTATACAGCGGCGTGGTTTTTATTGGCGATACTATTTCTCGCAACGGTTCTGACCGGCTCTCTTAATCCGGTAAGTCTGGTCGTTTTCAGTCTGATCGCTTTAGGACTGGTGTATGCGCTGGCGCTGTGGGTAGTTATAGACAACAGCCGTATTTACAAAAATGGATAAGCTGCGAAGAATCTGCAGCTAAGTATCAAGCAAACTAAGTATCAAGCAAATAAGGAGGAAATTTAAGATGTTGTTGATAATTTACATTTTGATCTGGTTCGCAATCGCGGCGGCGGCAGGCGTTTTGTATTTGACCGGGAATTTTAATGAGATGGTCTTGATGCTTTTCGGTTTTCTTACTACGACACTCGTTTTTTTGGGAATGATCGCCGTGCTGCCGTGGTGGGTCAGCCAGCCTTTCTCGCCCCAAAAATGAGAAGCGCGGGCGGATGGCTTAAAAGATTTCGGTAAAAGGAAAATTGTGAGGATCGAGGTGATAGAAAATGATCGAGTTTTTAGAACGAAAGTTTAACGAATGGCGCAGGCGTCGGACTTTAGCGATTATCAGGCGGAAGTTTGCCGAATGCGGTCATCCTCTGGACGATTTGGACGATAAAAACATCGAAGCCGCTTTGACGCTCGGCGAATGCCGGATCGAGCACATTCATTTAACCGCCAAATCAATTTATTTCGCGCTGCGGAGGATCACTGAAAAACGTGAAGAAACAGCGGGCAGAATAAATTAACGGCTATCAATTAAAAAACAAAAAAGTTTGGAGGAAGGAGTTATGGATTTGAGCGCAATCATTGTTTTTATTTTAGGATCGGTGTTGTTTTTCGGCTTTGCCGGCTGGATGGCGGCGTATTCACGGAAAAGTGATGGGAACAAGCTCGCTGACAACATTCAGGAAATTGATTTTTCTAAAATAGGAAAACAAAATGATCGGTTTTCAAGAAGGCAATAATCTTGCACCAGAAACAATCAAGTGGAAACACCCGTTTGTTTCAGGTGCAAACACTCTATTTCGGTCAGATAGTTTCGTCTAACATTTAATGTATACGGGCAAGGGCAGTTGTTCTCCCGCGAAAGCGACCGGCAAAGGCTGGATAAACTGTGATAAGCCCCAGCCGGTCGCGCCAATTATTTATTTTGCGCATTTTTCGCAAAAAAGAAATGAAAGTTTTAATCCCATACGACGGCACACGGGAGGCGGAAAACGCTCTGCTCGAACTTCGCAATTTAGAGTTCGGCGAAACGGACGAAATTTTAGTCGTCATCACAGACGTTTTCCTGCCCGAATCAAAGGAAGAATTTTTCAAAGCCAAAAATGAACGCCGTTTGAATTTGGAAAAATCGGGAACTTGTTCTTTCGCGCCGGCGCGAAGGCAATTTGAAGAAGAAAGATTTCTTTCGCGCCAAATTCGCCGTCGCCTGTCGTCAGATTTTCCGAATCTGAATATCAGAATCGAAACCCTGCCGAACTTTTCTCTGGTGTCGAGCGAGATTTTGGCAAAAGCTGCGAGAGAAAAAACCGATTTGATCGTTCTCGGGTTGCAGGAAAACAAAACCGATACGGCAAACGACGGATACAAGTCCGGTTTGTGGCGCGTCGCGGCGGAAGCCGAATGTCCGGTGCGTTTCGCTCGCGGGAATAATAACAAAACGGCGATTTCAAAGGATGTTGCCGAAATATCGCGGCAAAAGAAGCTGGATGCAGGCAAAATGTTTCATTCGACCGAAAAAATCAAATCGCTTCGGAGGGTTGTGTCCCGGAGGCGATATAAACCGCAGCGCGAAATCGGAAAGCTTGCGGCGGCTGCCGCTTCTTTTTAGGAATTTCAATCAAAAATTAAAAGAGATTTACTTTTTGTAAAAAAACAGAGCGAAACTGCTACGCGAAAAGTTGAAAAACTTTTTCGGGCGAAGCATTTTAAAGTTTTTTACAAAAGTTGCCGCAATTTTTAAAAATAAATTTGGGGAGAAAGTAGAACATTATGAAAAAGCAAACGACGATTTACACAACGGAAATTGACCGCCAACGGCTCGGACACTTGATCGAGCGCGTTCGCAATCAGGGCGAAAAGGAAAACTTTTCCTACATCAACAATCTGGAAGAAAAACTCGAATTCGCCGAAGCGGTCGCACCCGAACAGATTCCGCCGGATGTGGTAACGATGCGCTCGAAGGTTAGCTTTAAAGACTTGGATACCAATGAAGAATATACATATTCGATAGTCTTTCCGACCGAAACCGATTACGATGAAGGAAAAATCTCGATCCTCGCGCCGCTCGCCACCGCTCTGCTCGGCTGCAAACGCGGCGATACGGTCGAATTCGAGGCTCCGTCGCGCTTACGGCGTTTGAAGATCAAAGAAATTTTGTATCAGCCGGAAGCGGCTGGCGATTACAACTTGTGATTAAACAGCGCGCCTCGGCTCGCCGGAGCGGGAAAGTAAGCGTCCCGAAAACTCATCGGATTTATACCGTCTCATCCGGGCGAACTTCGGGTTTTCCCGCCGCTGATTTATCTTTCGATCGCGGCTCGCCCTTCGCGCTCGAACACTCTTCCGCCAAAGCGTTTTCAATCGGTTTTACCTGATAGGGCGGCGGCAGCGCGCCGCCTTCGTTTTCCCATCTGTCGAGAACTTTCTTCTTATGCCGTTTTCTTGAAATTTTATCGGGCATCGTCTTCGCCTCCTTTTATTTATTATGAATTCTCCGCTTCAATCAGCCTTGCAGTCCAGCCTCAAAATCAATCTTGGTATTCTTTCTTCGGGCGGACGATTTCGACCGAGCAAGGCGCATTCGTGACGACCGCAGTCGAAACGCTGCCAAGGCGCATTCTTTCAAAAAATCCGCTTAAATCGCGCGTTCCGACGAAAATACTATCGGCGTTCCACTTGCGGGCTTCTTCAACGAGAACTGTTTTCGGATCGCCTTTTTCCTTCAGCACGGACGTTTTCAACCCGATATTGTTAAGCTCTGCGGTCGCCCAATCAAGCATCGCGGAGACGCGCGATTCGCGTTTCTGCAAGTAACTGTTAATCATTTCGGCTGCCTGCGGAAGACGGGCGGCGATTCGTGCAGGCGGCGTGCCGTCGCGGGCGACGACAAGTTTTACTTCAGTGCCGGATTGCCAAACTCTCTGCCCGACTGCGTAAATCGCTTCTTCGGCGGCGGGAGAACCGTCCACGCCGATGACGACACGCGTCGGCTCGTTTTCATTTTTCGGCGTGGCGGGTCGGACGACGCGCACCGAACAGTTGGCGTCGGTGGCGATTTTTGTTGACACGCTGCCCATAAACAGCCGTCCGATTGCCCCGCGTCCCTGCGAGCCGACGACGATTAAATCGGCGTCCCAACCGTTTGCCGCGTCAATCAGTTCCCACGCGGGCGACCCAGTCACTACTTCGCTTTCAACATTCCATTGGGGAAAATCCGAACGCAGGCGGTCGGCGGCTTTGAGGGCGAACTCGCCCGCTTCTTTGATTACTCGCTCGCCGTGCGTCTGCGCCCGTTTGAGTGCCGACGCGACTCTGCGCGAAGCCAATGCCTCCGCTGCAACCTCCGTGATCGGCGGACTGCTCACGAGCAAATCTCCGACCGCGACGACTTTCGCCTCGCACTCGCGCGACAGACCGGCGCGTTTCAAATCTTCAAAAATCTGGTCGCCGCTTTCCGAACCGTCATACCCGATCAATACTTTCATCAATTTTCCTCCTTAATTTATAACAAATGCCCGCACGCGGATAAACTGCAAGATTCCGAGCCTTGCATTCTATCCGCCGTCGTTCTTTGACAACTTTATTATCGCTGCAAACATTTGCGAAATAAAGAGTGTTATCACGCACAGTGCAAGAGTACTTTCACCCGTTTATGAAATCGCTCTGGATGCGGCGCGCATCGTTAGATTTATAGCCCTCGTTCCCGGTAGAAATCAGAGCGCGGTCAAGGACGACGAACGGAAAAGTTTGGAGATGAAATGATTAATTTTCATTCTCCATCGTTCGCCGCGCCGCGCGCTTATTTGGGCAACAAAATTTGAATTTTAAAATTACACGAATTCGCCGCCGGTTTCGGAAACAGTTTTGCGGCGGAAGTCGAATCCGAGTAAAAACACTCATAAATTTCGAGTGTTCTTACCGTTTTGCGGGCGGCTTGTTTTCCTTAAACTGTCAATCATACAGGAAAATTTTTGTAAAAGAATTTTTTTTCAGGAGGAACTTGGGATGACGGACGAAAGAGACGTGGAGAAATCGTATTCGACAAAGGAAACAATCGCCAAGCTGCGGCGGCTGGCGGACGCGCTGGAGACGGAAACGACGTTTGAAATAATGATCGCCGGTGAACGGATTTACGTTCCGCACGATGCGGTCGTCGAATTTGAATACGAGCGCGACGGCGACGACGAGGAAATCGAAATCGAGTTGAAGTGGAAACGCCGCTCAAATCGTCTTTAAAAGGAATTTTCTTTTCGAGCCGCTTGCCGACGTTACGCCGGAAATTTTCGATAAAATTATGCAGGTCAACGTAGCGGGCGTTCTGTGGGGCATTCAAGCCGCCGCGGAAAAATTCAGAGAGCGCAAACAGAAAGGCAAAATCATCAGCGCGTCGTCAATCGCCGGACACGAAGGATTTCCGATGCTCGGCATTTACTCGGCGACTAAATTTGCCGTCCGCGCTCTGACGCAGGCTGCGGCAAAAGAGTTTGCCTCTGACGGCATCACGGTCAACGCTTATTGTCCGGGCGTCGTCGGCACGGATATGTGAGTTGAGATTGACCGCCGAATGGCTGAAATAACGAAATCCGAAATCGGCGAGAACTACGACAAGTATGTCGGCGGCATCGCTCTCGGACGGGCGCAGACGCTGGAAGACGCGGCGGCTTTCGTCTCCTATCTGGCGGGACCGGATTCGGATTATATGACCGGACAAGCGCCGATGATTGACGGCGGACTGGTTTACAGATAAATGCCGGAGCAGCGCGGACGCTGTTCCTTTGACTTGAAGCGGTATCAGAAACGGCTGCGTCAAAATTCGGCTTGAATTTTCGCGGTTTTCAAGTCGCCGCAGGTATTTTTAGGGAATGCTTCTTAACAAGCAAAATCGGTCTGGAAACGCCGTAATGTTAAACTGTCATTTTAAGTTGAATAACAATAATAGGATAACGCTCGTGCGTTAAATTCACATCCGCGCTTTTGGAATAAACATTGACCGAAACGACCGGATGTTGATTCGCCAAAAGCTAAACCGGAAATTCAGGAAATTTGCCGGGTCAATCGAGCGCGTGAGCGTGCGGCTGGAGGACGTAAACGGTCATCGCGGCGGCGTTGACCGGGCGTGCCGTATAAAGACGGTTCTGAGAAATCTTCCGAGCGTTGTCTACGAGCAGCAGGACGCTTCGCCGCAAGCCGCCTTCGAAGTGGCGCTGGCGGGAGCGGAGCGGACTGTGCGCCGGACTTTGCAGCGCAGGCGCAGCCAGCCTATCAAGAAAGGACGGCAAATAACGGCGGTTCTGCCGGCTGAAGCTGACGAGGAAATAACATAACCCATTGAACAATGGCGATTACCTGCTCTGATGTTGAAAAGATGCCGGAGCAGAGTGGCGCGGAAGCTGGTTTTTTTCTTGCGGCGTTAGACTTGCGTAAAGGAGATTAGCTCCATCCGCCGCCATAACGAAACTGAACATTAATTTTGAATGGAGGAAATTAAAATGGACAAAACTATTCGCATACTCGGCATCGCCGGAAGTCTGCGGCAGCAATCATATAATCGCGGCACTCTGCGAGCCGCCGTCGAACTTACGCCTGAAGGCGCGGAGATTGAAATTTTCGAGCTGGGAGGCATTCCCGGATTTAATCAGGCGAAGAACAGAATCCGCCCGAAAAAATCGTGGAATTCAAACGCAAAATCCGCGAGGCTGACGCCATTTTGTTTGTTACGCCGGAATACAATTATTCAGTTCCGGGCGTGTTGAAAAACGCGATTGACTGGGCTTCGCGTCCCTACGGCGACAACGCTTTTGACGGAAAACCGGCGGCGATTATGGGCGCGTCAATCGGCGCAATCGCCACGGCGCGGGCGCAATACGATTTGCGAAAAATGATGGTCTTTTTGAATATGTTCCCGATCAACCAGCCGGAAGTGATGATCGGCAACGTTGCCGAGCGGTTCGACGAGCAGGGAAATCTGACCGACGAGACGACGAGAGGTTTTATCCGCCAGCAATTAGAGAATCTGGTCGCGTGGACGCGGCGCATCGCGCAAGAGCCGCAAAAAATGGAGCAAAGCCGGTAAAAGCGGGAATTGATCGGGGCGAAAGTTTATGTTCGATTATTTACCGAGTGCCGGAGTGCTGCACCTGATTGCGACATTCGTTTCCGTTCGCCTGTTGCTTTTCAGTTTCGTCATCTCGGTATTCGGCAGCAGACATCTCGCCCGATTGCGCGCAGTCGGCACGCTGCTCGAATAGCCGGTGGGGTTCGAGCTACATTTCGGAATCAATTATGCGGCGAAAATTTATCAACGAGCGGCGATTAAAACACATCGGGCTGGCAAAGGCTTTGATTATTTTGCCAATGATTATTCTTCTGATTGCTTAGTCCGGTTGCAAGGGCTATAAGCGTCCGCAATCTGCTTACAGCGCGCCTGTTGCCGAATTGGAAAAAAGTTTTGGTCGGTTCGTTACGGCTTCTAATGTGCCGACGCCAGACCAAAACGGGACGGGAGACCGCATGGGGCTGTTCCGCGACCGTGACGGCACGTATTGGGGAATACCCTTATCAATCGGCGAAGACGGCAGCGTTTTCGGGTGCGCCCCGCCGAACTTGCGCGAAGCTCCGGTAAGCGGCACTCTTCCGGCAAACACGGTCGAAGTTGTCGGAGGCGCAAATCAGCCGACCCCCTGGCGCGGCGGAACGGGAAAACTCGAACTTCTGCTGCGCGACGCGCAAGGGGGCTTGCGCTGGCACGCGGTCGAACCGATAGAGACAAAAACCGAGCCGGTATGCTGGTCGCAGTCGGAGCCGCCTCTGCCGGTTAAGCATTACCGGCTTGTTATAGAGGGCGCGGGAAATTAAGCGTCAGCAAGTTCAATTTAATTATCAAAGGAAAAAGTTATGAAAGGATTTAATACGAATATCGAACGGGACACTTTGGAAAACAAAGATTTCCGCAGAGTTTTATACACGGGTAAAAACTCTCAACTGGTTCTGATGAGCCTTCAGCCGAAGGAAGAAATCGGGCTGGAAACGCACCCGGAAAACGACCAGTTTTTGCGCTTTGAAGGCGGGAGCGGCGCGGTGTTTATTGACGATAACCGCTACGAAGTCGCCGACGGCGACGCCGTGATCGTCCCGGCGGGAGCGCGGCACAACGTCGTCAATCTGTCGGACGCGGAAGATTTGAAAATTTATACGATTTATGCGCCGCCGCACCATAAGGACAAAACCGTTCACACGACTAAAAAAGACGCCGAAACCGATGACGAGGAGTTTGACGGCGTAACGACGGAATAACTGAAAGCCGGACTTTAATATGAGTATAAATGAAAGAATGAAGCTTGACGTTTTCCACAATATAATTTCTTGATCTACTCCGTCAGCATCATAGAGATAAGCCTTTATGCTCAAATCTGTCCTCCTTTATTTTCCGCCGCGCTCCGCTCCGAATCAATTTCCGTTTGTTTCATTGTATATTCCTTAATCTGCGTCGGTAACGTCCCAGTCAAATCTGCTTGCGCGCAGCAGTTCACGTCTTGCGGCGGTGCGGCGCGGGCGCGCCGGTCAGCGCGAGACGCGCTTCGTCCCACACCGCGTTCAGTGCCGCCGAAACGCCGATGGAATCCGCCCCTAGAATGCGCGCCCAGCCGCCGCAGTCGTTCGGCAGCTCGCTCGCACCGCCCGATATGCCGGGCAGTCCCGCTAAGCGGGCGTGCAGCCGGTCGGACAAAGAGCGGGCGGGGATTCGGCGGCTAATGACATAGAGCGTCGCCAGCGCTGCGTGGTTTCCGAGTCGTCCGGGCGAGTGCGGCGAATCGCTTTGCGGCATAAATTTCAGCGTGTCGGAGAACAGCAGCGCGCCATCCGTGTCTCGCGCTTCGGTCTGGCTGCAAAACATCGTGTAGTCGTGATGCTCGCCGTAGGCGACTCGTCCGGGCAGCAGCACTTCACCGAAAATCACGCTCGCCGTCGGGTGAACGGTGATCAAATTGCGCCCGTAAAAGCGCGAATCGCGGAAGGGAATAACCGCGTCCGGCAGATACTCCAAAAAACTTTCGCGGTTCGCCGTCAGCCGCACGATTTGCGTGGCGTAGTTGCGCTCCATCCGGTAAATCTTGGCTGCCGATTGCGTCGTGACGTACGCGCTCGCGCCCGGCTCGCAGGTCAAGTCCAGACGATAGCGGTCGCCTTGCAGCGTTCCGCCGTGCGACATCACATACACGAACGCCGTTTCCGGCTGGTGACGGTCAAGATAGATCGGACGGAACACCTGCAAGGGAAATTGCTGGAAATGATTCGTAATGCGCGTCGCTCC
>CBDUBY010000136.1:0-9288 GCA_965365505.1 uncultured Pyrinomonadaceae bacterium
AAAGAATTTCCGAATCTCGACGTGCAAACCTGCACCTGCGTGATGGCTTCCAACGAAGACACAATTTTCGATTGGTATGACTTTCTGAAATACGATTTGAAACCGGACAAAGTAAATATCAACTACATTCGCCCGCCGTCAGCCGACCCGAATGAATTGAATTTCGACCATAAGCGTTACGCCGAGTTGTCGCAGATGATTCTCGACGACACGCGCAACGCCGCGCTGAAAAACAATTACGGCGGCGATGCCGGATTTTTCAAAGCTGCGATTGACCTTTATATGCACGACCTCATCGCCAAAACTAAAGAAACCGGCGAACCGCAAATGACCTGCTACGCGGGAACAGCGGGCGCGGTCATCTTTGACGAAGGCACGATTTCTTCGTGCGAAAACTTAGAAGCGACCGGAAACCTACGCGATTTTGACTGGAACTTTCAAGGCGCGTGGAATTCTCCGGCGATGGTCGCGCGTCGGAAGAAAGCCAAATCAGGCTGTTTCTGCACGCACGAATCGAATTCGTATTACCCGTCGCTGCCGTTTAATCCGAAGCACTTGATTCAGATTAAAAAACTAGAACGCCAGATGAAAAAAGCCAGCAAACAAATGGGCGCAGCAATTTCGCAAAGCGACGAGTTAGCGGTGAAAGTGTAATTTTGATTTTTGTCTTTTCTCCTGATTTTGCAGAACTGTGAAGTCAGGAGAAATTTATGAAAAAAATTATTCAACTAACCGTTTTATTTTTAACTGTCGGTGGATTTCTAACATTTGAAACATTTTCCGGCGCGGCACAAGTGGACGGAAAAGAGACAAGCGTTTCAAACTCCAACGACAACCGGAATGGCAGTCGCACTAATCGAAACGGAAACTACAACGCAAATGGAAATTCTAACGGAAATAGGAATTCCAATGTCAACGGAAACTCAAGCGGTCGCAACGACGATGACGATGATAAAAATCGTCGCGGCAGAAAGCGGCGCGGCAGAGGAAAGAATTAAGTTTCCTGTTTGCCGGATGAAATAAATGTCACATAACACACCGAAAATTCTCATTATTTCATCCGATACCGGCGGCGGACATCGTTCAGCGGCGCAGGCTCTGGTCGAAGGCATTAATCGCGTCTGGGAAGGTGATTCAAAAGTCGTGCGCGTCGTCAAAGCCGTCGAGGAATCGCATCATTTCACACAAAAAGGCGTAGCGGTTTACAACTGGATTCTGCGAAACAAGCAGCCGTGGATGAAGTATTTTTTCTGGTTTGTTAACCGCTATCGCCCGGAAACACGCCCGTTTTTTCTCGACCGTTGTATCGGGTATCTCAAAGAACAATTCGAAAAATGGTGTCCGCATATTGTCGTCAGCGTTCATCCGATGACGCAGCACATTTTTGCACGGTTATTAAAAGAATTAAATTTGTCCGACCAGATTCCGCTCGTCACGGTTGTCACCGACCCGTGTTATGGATTTTGGAAAGGCTGGGCGTGTAACGACGTTTCGCTTTATCTAGTGGCTAATGACGAAGCCAGACAGCAGTTGATTGATTACGGAATTGACGCGGGGAAAATAAAAATTTCGGGAATGCCCGTTCATCCGAAATTTCACGAACTCGATGAAAAAGCCGCTCAAAAAGCGCGTGAAGCATTTGGTCTGGACGCAGAGAAATTCACGGTTTTCGTTAACGCCGGTTGGGTTGGCGGCGGCAACATTCCGCAGATTTTCCGTGAACTCGTGCGCGGTGAATTGGACGTACAGGCGATATTTTTAGCGGGCAAAAATGAAGAGTTGAAAAAGGAAGCCGAAGAATTAGCGAAGACGGCGAAGTTCCCTGTTAAAGTCATCGGCTATTCGGACGAAATCGAAAAAATGATGCAGTCGGCGAATGTGATGATTTCTAAACTAGGCGGCTTGACGACGTTTGAAGCCCTCGCGTGCCGGCTGCCGATAATCGCCGACGCGACCACGCCGCCGATGCCGCAGGAAGCCGGCACAGTTGATTTGATCGAAACGCGCGGCGCGGGAATTTTATTGAAAAAAGCGACCGACATAGTGCCGACCGTTCAAAATCTCATTTCCGACCGAAAAAAATATACTGCGATGAAAGCCGCGACCGTCAGCTTGTCCGCTCCGAATTCGACCGAGATGATTATCCGCGAAATCGCCGCGCTTCTTCCTCAAACTCAACCCATTGCAGTTGAAGTTAAATGAAAATTAAAGAGGAAAATTTATGAAATTAAAATTTATCATTTTCAGCCTTTCAATCGTTCTATTCGCCGCTGTTGGCGCGTTCGCCCAGATGTCGAAAATCCAGAGCGTTTATACAAGTCTTAAAACCACAGGATGCAAAACTTTGGAATCAAAAACCGAAGGCACGGGCTGGTATCGCGGCGAATGCACGGGCATCGGCGGATACAAACTGCAAGTGACCGAAGGCGATATTCGCCAATCTATTGACGTTATCGCGCCGAATAGAGATAAACACGAACTCGATTTAATCGGTCACGTTTCCGACGGCTTTTCAAGCGTCGGCGAAAAAGCCGAATGGCGAGTTACGCGCAAAGGGAAATCTACTACGCCGATTGCTTTAATTATTCGCTTTAACGCCAGCGAAAACCCGGAAGATTCGAGCAAAATCACTTCCTATCTGGTTGTTTCCAAGATTACGAGAAATCAAATTTGCATTACTGACATCGTAAAACCAAGCGCGAAACAAAACGAAGAAGCACAAAAATTGGCAGATGCGTCCGCCTCAAGACCGTGTAAAATGCAGCAGTAATTTCAAAAGTTCAAACCGCGAAATAATAAGATATTCTATCGAGTTCATTCGTGTCTTTCCGTGTTGTTTCGCGGTTCGATTCATCATCTTTGATTTCAAAATCCGCACCACTTTTGCCATTTTACTTTCCGCCTCCGTTTTGCCTTTTCTCATAAAACTACCTTAAACTCTTAAAAGTTAATTGGAGAAATAATTTAGTGAATCTATTACTGGAAGGAAAACGCGCCTTTGTATCGGGCGGCACGCGCGGCATCGGCGCGGCGATTTGCGAAGTATTTGCCCGTGAAGGCGCGGACGTGGCTTTTAATTATCATTCACGCGACGATTTAGCTGAAGATACCAAAGCGAAAATCGAAGCGCACGGCAGACGCTCGCTCGCATACAAAGTTTCCGTCACCGACCGTGTGGGAATGAAGAAAATCGCGCGTGAAATCGTTCAGGAATGGGACGGCATTGACATTCTGGTCAACAACGCCGCTGTCAACAAAGGCGATAACTTTGCGACGACGACCGACAAATCCTGGGATTGGGTCGTGGACACGAATGTAGGCAGTTTGTTCGCCGTCACAAAACCTTTCTACAAACAAATGATTCGCAAACGCTCCGGTTCGATTTTAAATATCACATCAATCGGCGCGATTCGTTCGCTTCCGACATCGGTTCATTACGCGACATCAAAAGCCGCGATGATCGGTTTTACAAAGTGTCTCTCGCGCGAAGCCGCTAACTTCAACATCACTGTTAATGCGATCGCCGCCGGAATTTTTGACACTGATTTGGGACACTCTTTACCCGAACGCCTTTTGCAGATGCATGACTTTTGGGTCGCCAGACAACGATTGGGCAGACCCGCCGAACTCGCCGAATTTGCCGCCTTTATGGTCAGCACTCGCAACAGTTTTATGAGCGGCGAAGTCGTTATCGTTGACGGCGGCGCGGTGACATAATTTTCTGATTTTAGATTTCACCGTCATTTACAAACTCTTTTAATAGATGAATCTTTTTGAAGGTGAAATTGAATTTCAATTCTAAACTACTGAAATTAAATAATTTAGTTTGACAACGAGAAAAACGAAAGTTATTCTGTGAGAGTTGAGAAACACTTAAGAGCGAGAAAAATTATGGCAAGAGCAGAGTTGATAGAAAATTTAAATCGGGCGTTGAGTCTGGAATTGGCGGGCATTATTCAATACTCGCAACACAGCTATTTGGTCACAGGAATCGAGCGAGAAATTTACAAGGAATTTTTCCGCGATCAATCAGAAGAAGCCAGACAGCACGCTTTATTTTTGGGCGACAAGTTAGTCGCGCTCGGCGGCGTGCCGACGGTCGAACCGGCGATGATTCGCCAGTCAACCGACTTAAAGGAAATGCTGAAACTGGATTTGGAACTCGAACGCGAAGCACTCGCGGTTTATATGGAAGCGTGGGATTCGTGCGGCGATGAGGATTTGCCGACTAGATTCTGGCTTGAAGGACAGATTGCCGAAGAACAGCAGCACGTCGAGGAACTCGAAAAATTGACTTCAGAACGAACATCGAAAATAAATTCCGAACGAATAGTTTTGCGCGAAGTCAGTTAAAATAATTTGGAAAACAAAAAAAAGGAAAGCCAAGTTTTCATACTTGGCTTTCCTTTTATATTTTCGGCTATTAAGAAATATCAGGAGAAACTTGGAAATTGCAGTATATTCTTTACTTCGTTTGTGTCAGATGATTGAGCGTTTTGACTTTTCAATTTATATCGCGCCGCCGCAATAACACGATGCAAATCATCGAGCATTGCCGCGTCGAGCGACAAAGTTTTTTGACAGCACCAACCCAAATCTTCCGTCCAGGTCGAAAGTTTGATGACCGCCTGATTGTCATTCAAGGAGACCTCTAATTTCTTTTCGTCGGAAACTATCGGTAAAAGCTTTGTGGCAAGATTGCTTTGCATATTATTTAGGTAAAAGAAAATGAAATCCAATTTCAATTAGGATTATGCAGGAAATCTTTTTTTTGGTCAAGAGGCAAATGGAATTTTGCCCGCAAGTTTGAAATTTAATTTTCTGTAAAACCGACAAAAATCGGTTCAGGTTTCAGTTCCAGCTTAAAAACTTTCAAAACTTTCGCCTGAATAAAATTTTTCAGACTCAAAACATCTTCTGCTTTTGCGCCGCCTCGATTGACGATTGCCAACGAATGTTTGGTTGAAATGCCGACGCGCCCGTGTTCGTAACCTTTTGTGAAACCGCTTTTTTCAATCAGCCAGGCAGCGGGAATTTTTACGCTGCTTTCATCAACTTTGAAAAACGGAACAGTTTCAAAGCCTAAAATCCGAGCGTGTTTTTCAACTTCTGAAAACCTCTCATTCGTCACAATTGGGTTTTTGAAGAACGAGCCTGCGCTGCGGGAGTTCGGGTCGGCGGCGTCAACCACCATTGATTTTTCGCTTCGGATTTCCAGGACGGCGCGGCGCACTTCTTCTAAATTTGGTTTTGCACCGGCGAAATTGTTCTGTAAATCACGATACGCAATTCTCGGTTCGCCGCCGTAATTGAGAGCGAAATTTACGGCTGAAACAATGTAGCGATTTTTCTCGGTCGTGTTGAAAATGCTTGTGCGATAGGCAAATTCGCATTGCCAATTCAACAAATCAAGAAAACTTTTTGTCTGGCGGTCAAAAACGCGAACTGAAACAATCGTATCGGAAACCTCCTGTCCGTATGCACCGACATTCTGGACAGGCGTTCCGCCGACGAATCCGGGAATACCGCTCAAACATTCCACGCCTTGCAGATTTTTTTCGACGCAAAAAGCAACAAACCCATCCCAATCTTCGCCCGCGCCGGCGTTGACAAAAATCGTTTTGTCGCTTTCCTGAACGGTTGAAATGCCTTTGAGAGCGATTTGCAAAACCAATCCGTCGAAGCCCGCGTCGGCAATTAAAATGTTGCTGCCGCCGCCGAGAATAAAAACTTCCAGGTGGTTTTGCTCGGCGAACCGAACGGCTTCAATAATTTCGTTTTCGTTTTTTGCTGATAAAAAGAAACGCGCATTGCCGCCGATTTTTAATGTGGTTAATTCAGCAAGCGGAAAATTTTCTATAATTCGAAAGTTCATAATTTTAATTAGAAGCTATCTCAAAAATCGAAAGCGACGTTCTGAGTTCCAGCATAAGACGGGCTTCTGCGGCGGGAAAAGCCAGCTAAAGCTGGAACTCAAAACGCTTGCAGCTATTTTGAGCGAGCTTCTAAAAACAACCACGAAACGACAGAAAAAGCGTATCATTTTCGTGTCGTTTCGTGGTTATTTTCAGCCGATGATTGTTGATTTAAATTGGCAATTTTGGTATACGCTTCCTGATCTGCTGTTCCGCTTCATCCTTTATTCTACCTTCAATTACATCTTCCAATCGCTTTGCCAAACCGGGATTAAGTTGTTTCAGTTTGCTCAAAGTTTTTTTGGCTTCTTTTTTTCTGCCAAGTTTATATTGCGCCTCGCCCAAATTAAAATATGCGAGCGCAAACTTATCATCTACATTGATGGCTCTTTGAAATTGACTGATTGCTTCCGGTAAATTATTTAATTTGCGATATGCCACGCCCAATTCGTTTATACCGATTACCCAATCTTTGTGCAGAATATTTGCCTTCGTCAAAGAATCCACCGCGTTTCGGTATTCGCCCAAACTAGTGTATGTGATTCCGAGGTTCAAATGCGCTGCATCAAATTTCGGATTTAATTCAACCGCCTTTTGCAAAACTTCCTTTCCCTGCTCAAACTTTTCCCGTGCTTCGCCATCATTATCAGCTTTGATGTCTTTTTGCGCCGCATTGTAATATCCCCAACCAAGATTCGTATAATCAATCGAATCGGGGCTTAAATCCTTCGCCGTTTGCAGCCGTGCGATTGCCTTGTCCCATTCGTCGGTTTTGCCTAAACAAAATCCCCATTCGCTGAACAAATCCGCATCGTCTTTAATATGAACGGCGGCGAGTTTATATTCGCCGTTAGCTTCGGCGTATCTTTTCATTTGGCGATATGTGCTGGCAAGATTGGCGTGCGCGTCCGGGTGATTAGCATCAAGTTCGATGACTCGTTTGTAAGCCGTTTCTGCTGTCGCATAATCGCCCTGATTATAGCTTGCCGCTCCCAAATCGAACCACGCTTCAACAGATTTCGGTTCTTTCTCAACCGTGCGGCGATAAGCGAAAATCGCCTCTTTATTTCGATTGAGCCGCTCGTAAATTTCCGCCTGATAAAGATACGCCTCAATAAAATCGGGGTCGTAGTTAAGCAATCGGTTAAATGCCGCTAATGCCTTTTCGTTTTCGTTCCGCTTGTAATGCAGCAAGCCGCGCAGAAAAACCGCTTCGGCAGTTTCGGAAACGTTAGTTTCGGCTTTTCTCAACCAGAATTCGGCATTTGTGAAATCGTCTTTTCGATAATAAAGATTGGCGACGGGAACGAACAATTCCGATGCCGCCGGATTGATTTTCAACGCTTTGTCATAATTAGCCAAGGCGTCGTCGCTTAGTTTCATTTCCTCAAAAACCTGCGCCAGTTTCGCATAGACAGCATAATTTGAATCGTCCGTCTTAATCGCTTCTTCATAAAAAGGTTTCGCGGCTTCGCCGCCGCTCGCGGCAAAAGTCTCGTCGCCTTTAATAATGTATGCCTCGCTCAAACCGAGTTTCGCATTTTGATTTGCCGGATTATTTTTCAGCGCGGTTTTGTAGGTTTCAATGGCGTTGTCCGTTTCTTTGTTTTCCAGTAAAAGGTCGGCTTTAGCGGTTAAAGTTTCGGATAATTTGAGCCGCGCCGCCGCTGCATTTTTACTGCGAACTTGTTTTTTCGCCGTTAAAGTCGGAACGCTTTTAGAGGTTTTCCGTTTATAATTGACGACATTATTCCCAAATCGGCGACGCGGCGTTGTCGCGCGGCTGGCGGAATTTCTCAAAAAATATTGTCGTGATGTTGATTTCGATTGCGGATTAGTACGAGATTGGCGGAAAACAAACACGCTCGCGCCGAGCGAGAGGTCATCGCCGGGCATCAAATCCTGCGCCTTTTGCGGCGAATGACCAAATAGAAATGAGAAGATAACAATGAACGAAAGAACGAATTTAATATTTTGTTTTTTCAAAATCATTTCAACCTCATTAACTTTAAATGCTCCACCCGGCAACGATTTCACGCACAGCTTCAATATAGTTTTTCATATAAGTATCGTGTTCGATAAACGGGACTCGTTCTCTGATCGAATTATACAATCGCCTTGTGCCTTTGCCCAGATTTTTTTCCGCCCCGATTTTCTTCCTTCTGAAATCAATTCCCTGCGCGGCGGCGAACAACTCCAACGCTACAATATGTTCGAGATTTTCTGAGATTTGCCGCAACTTTAGAACGGAAGTCACCCCCATCGAAACGTGGTCTTCGACGTTTGCCGAACTTGGAATCGTGTCAACCGAAGCCGGATGCGCGAGGATTTTATTTTCCGTGCAAAGCGCGGCAGCAGTATACTGGACAATCATAAAACCGGAGTTTAATCCGCCGTTTTCAGTCAGAAATGCAGGCAAAACGTGCGCGTTTGACGATTCATCGGTCAAGCGCATAAGTCGTCTCTCCGAGATGTTGCCGAGTTCCGAGAGCGCGACCGCCAGATAATCCATCGAAAGCGCGAGCGGTTCGCCGTGAAAGTTTCCGCCGGAGATGACTTCGATGTTTTCACAGTTTTCGTCACAGAAAATCAGCGGATTATCCGTGACAGCATTCAACTCGATATTGACAACCCATTCGGCATAAGCAATCGCGTCGCGGCACGCGCCGTGAACCTGCGGCATACAGCGCAAAGTGTATGCGTCCTGACAATTTGCGGGGTCGAAACATCTGGTAAATTCGCTTTCTTCCAAAATCTCGCGCAGATTTTTCGCGCAGTCAATTTGTCGCGGATGCGGGCGCAGCGCGTGAATTCTTTCGTCGAACGCCGTCGTTGTTCCGTTCAACGCTTCGAGCGAAAGACAGCCGGAAACGTCTGCGACATCGGCGATCCGTTTCGCTTTGTGCGTTTCCAGCAGACCGACGGCGGTCATAATCGTCGTGCCGTTCGTCAACGCTAAACCTTCTTTTGCCGCCGGCATAATCATTTTCAGTCCGGCTTTTTCCAGCGCTTTTTTGCCGGCAAGTTGTTCGCCTTTGTAAATCGCTTCGCCCTCGCCAATCAAGACGCACGCCATATGCGCGAGCGGTGCTAAATCGCCGCTGGCTCCCAGACTTCCCTTTTCAGGAATCAGCGGATGAACGCCGCGATTGAGAAATTCGGTTAAAAGTTCTAAGGTTTCCAGACGAATACCGGAAAATCCGCGTGCGAGCGTGTTGGCGCGAATCAGAATAATCGCTCTCGTTGTCGGCACATCAAACGGTTTCCCGACTCCGACGGCGTGGCTGACGATGATGTTTCTTTGCAGTAGCTCGACTTCTTCGCGGCTGATGATTTTATCTTTAAACGCGCCGAAACCGGTCGTGATGCCGTA
>CBDUBY010000137.1:0-9269 GCA_965365505.1 uncultured Pyrinomonadaceae bacterium
TTCGACCTTGGCAAGGTCGCGCTCTACCACTGAGCTACTCCCGCTCGACGTAAATAGTAATTCTACAAACTGAAATAATTTTGTCAAGTCGCAGCCCGGAAAATTTATTTTGCGTCTACTGTGATGTCTTTGATAAAACTCCAGTCGCCGCTCGGACTGACTTTGATATTGCCGATTCTTTTATTCGATACGACGATATGTGCTGGATACCAGAGCGGGAACATTGGAACTTCGCTGCTGATAATTTCCTGCGCTTTAATATAAAATTGTTTCGCCTCGTCGCGGTTCGTCGTGTTGTATGCCTGTTCAATCAGCTTATCAACTTCCGGGTTGCTGTAGCGACTGCGGTTGCAGCAGGCAACTTTTTCGCCGGGAATTTTTTTCGTCGTGAATAATTCGTTGAGAAAAATCGGGTCTTGATTGCCGCCGACCCAAACGCCGGTGTTCATTTGAAATTGTCCCTGAGCGATTTGTTGGCGGGCGACATTTGGGTCTAAAGTTTCGATTTCGACGTTGATGCCGACTTCTTTAAGCGCGTTTTGAATCGCCTGCGAGTATTGACTGAAGGCTTGATTGCCGGCAGAAAATTTAAATTTTATCGGCTCGCCTTTATAACCGGATTCTTGAATTAGCTGTTTAGCTTTCGCCGGATCATACGAGTATTTTGTGCCCGCACTGTAAGCAAAAGATTCGACCGGTAAAATTGAATGTGCTATAACCGCCTGTCCCAAAAGTAATTCCTTGATAATTTTCTCGCGGTCAATGGCGTAAGCAATGGCTTGCCGCAGTTTTGTATTGTTGAGCGGCGCGACTTGCGTGTTGAACTGCAGATATTGAATGTTCGAGCCGTTAAACTGCTCGACCTTCAAATTCGGATTGCCGCCCAGAGATTTCAGCGCGTCAGGCGCGAGATTAGTCGGAAGCGGCGCGAGGTCAACGCCGCCGCTTTGCAGTTCGGCTTGCAATGAATTGGCATCCATCACGACTTTGACACGGATTTTCTGCACTTTCGGAACCGATTCCCAGTAATCGGGGTTTGCTGCGAGTTCGACTATATTTTGCGATGAATCGAAATTGACGAATTTAAACGCGCCGGTTCCAATCGGATTGGATTTTTGCTGTTCGACCGTTCCTTCGGCGATGATCGGGACGGCGACAAGATTCGATAATAACTGGTTTTGCAGCGCGGGTCGGCTCAATGTAAAAACGACGGTTTTCGCGTCGGGCGTTGCAATCGAAACGATATGCGGCGTTTTTTTGCCGTCAATCGTTTCATAAAAAGAACCGGCTTTGAAAGCCTTGTCGGTAGTAAATAATTTGTCGAATGTGTATTTCACATCAGCAGAGGTAAATTCCTTGCCGTTATGAAATTTCACATTATCGTGCAAAACAAAGGTAATGACTTTGCCTTCCTCAGTCGGTTTGATTTCCTTTGCCAGTTCGCCGACGTATTCAAATTTTTCGTTTTTCTTAACCAAAGAGTTAAACATTAAATTGCGAACACGTTCAGCCGCTGCGTCTGAAGCAATTGAAGTTAAAGTATCGAATGAAGAAAATTTTTCCGGCAAAGCAATCGTGACGACTTCGTTAGCGGTTCTGGTCCGACAGGAAATAGAAAATATTAAACAGGTAAAAATTAAAAGTAAAAATGCTTTAGACAATTTGTGTGTCCTCCGTAATTTGATTATTGAGTTGTGAGATTTTATCGGATAAAAATTGCAGGCGTTCTTTGTCGAAAGGTAAAGACGGCTGCGCCCGTGTTTTCAGTTGAGCAATGCGCCGCAAAGATTCGTCTATTCTTGACTCGGAAATTTTATCGTTTTTGACGGCATCTTTTATTGCGCTGAAACCTTCGCGTATCGAATCGGCGTTGGCGCATATCGTCAGCATATCTTCGCCGGCGAGAATTGCCATCTGGCAGGCTTCGCCGATGCCGTAATTTTTGACAATCGCGCCCATTTCCAAATCGTCGGTGATTGTCAATCCTTCAAAACCGAGCTCCTCGCGCAGCAAAACGGTTACTATATTATGGCTCAATGAAGACGGTAGCAGTTTGCCATTGTTATCGGTTTCCTGCAAATCTAATCTGGGAAAGCTGGCGTGGGCGTTCATCACCGCGTTGATTTTTTCGGTCGGAAAAAGCCGCCGATAAGGAAGCAGATCAATTTCGTGCAATTCTTCGCGGGTTAAAAAAACATTCGGCAATTCTTCGTGCGAATCAACCTGACTCGCGCCGAGTCCGGGAAAGTGTTTTAGACAGCCCAAGCAGCCGCCGCCCTGCAAACCGTCGAGATACGCTTCGGCGTATTCGACGACTTCGCTTTTATATTTTCCGAAAGCGCGTGAGTAAAGCCCGTTGAAAGAATTCGCCCGCGCGTCGTCAACCACGTCAACGACCGGCGCGAAGTTCATATTAAAGCCTAAAATTCGCAAAATTTCTGCGGTTATCTCAGCCAGATTTTTCGCTTCAACCGGAGATTTCAAAGAACTCGGGGCAGGCATCGGCGTTATGATGCGGCGCAGACGGTCAACCAGACCGCCTTCCTGGTCGAGACTGATAAACGGTTCGATCGCTGATAAATTTTCACGAATATCTTCGGTAAGTTTTCTGGTTTGTTCAGCATTGCGGATGTTTCTGGCGAACAAACAAACGCCGCCCGGAGTGATGTCGCGAAGGAGTTCTTTAGTTTCGGCATCAACTTCTGCACCGGGAAGTCCGATGAAAAATAATTGTCCGATTTTTTCTTCAATCGGCAGAGCGAGAATTTTTTCAACCATAAATGCGGTCAGCTATTCAAAACTTAATGTAACTTATCAGCCGTCCGTATGCCGACGGTTCAAGTATAGCTTGAAACTTTCGGAGGCGTGTTTTCAAGTCAAACTATTCGGTTTTGTAGATCAATGAGAAGTTTCTTTGCTTCTTTTTCGGATATTTCGCTGATGTTCAAATCACGCAAATCACCGATCACGTTTTCGTTTGAAACGGCAAACAGCGAAAATTGTGAAGCCATTCGACTGCTTCCGGCACGGGAAGCAGCGGCTTCCAGATTTCCCGACGTTTTCGCGGCATCGGCAAAAACCGCCAATTCATATTTTTCAAGTTTCTCCAAAACCGTCTTTGCCCGCGCAATCGTTTGGGCGGGCAACCCTGCAAGTCGGGCGACTTGGATGCCGTAGGATTTTGACGCTTTGCCTCGCTTCAATTTATGCAGAAAAACAATGTCGCCGTCTTTTTCTATCGCCGTAACCTGATAATTTTTCGCGCCCGGCAGATTTTCCGCCAACTCGGTTAATTCGTGATAATGCGTGGCGAACAAAGTTTTCGCCGAATGTTCAGGCGAATTATGCAGGTATTCGGCAACCGCCCACGCGATTGAAAGCCCGTCGAAGGTCGAAGTTCCGCGTCCGATTTCGTCGAGCAGAATCAAAGAGCGCGGCGTCGCGTTATGCAGAATCGTCGCCGTTTCGGTCATCTCGACCATAAACGTCGAACGTCCCGAAGCCAAATCGTCCGACGCGCCGACCCGCGTCCAAATTCTATCTAGAATCGGAAGACTCGCCGATGTCGCCGGAACGAACGATCCGATTTGAGCCAGAATTTGAATAATCGCCGCTTGCCGCATAATCGTTGACTTACCAGCCATATTCGCACCTGTAATTACCAAAAGGCGGTCGGTCGAATTATTCATCAGCAAATCGTTCGGGATAAAATTTTCCGGGTTGTTGGCTTCGACTATCGCGTGTCTGCCGTTTTTAATTTCGATTTCGTCGCCGTCGTGCAGAACAGGCGCGACGTAATTGCGTCTGACAGCGGTTTCCGCCAAACTCGCCAGCGCGTCCAATGTCGCCAGGGCACGGGCGGTTGATTGCAGATTCTTAGTTTCCTTTTGAACTTCACGGCGGATGTTTTGAAAAATCTCAATTTCGATTTCGCGGATTTTTTCGTCCGCGCCGAGAACCTTAGTTTCCCATTCTTTTAATTCCGGCGTGGTATATCGTTCGGCGTTGGTTAAAGTTTGGCGGCGTTCGTAATTAGCGGGAACGCGCGACACATTGCCTTTGGAAATTTCAATGAAATACCCGAAGACGTTATTGAATTTTATTTTAAGATTGTGAATGCCGCTGCGTTTTTTTTCGTCTTCTTCAAAGCCCGCGATGATTTGTTTGGCAGAACGCGAGATGTTCCTTACTTCATCCAATTCTGAATTAAAACCGTCGCGAATAGTGCCGCCGTCAGCGATATTCATAGGCGGTTCGTCCGCGATTGATTCCGAAATCAAACTGCGAATTTCGGGTAGCTCGAAAATGTTTTCGCTTAAAACTTGCAGTAAAAGGCTCTGCGCGTCTGATAACGTCTTATTGATGGTTGGTGTTTGTGAAAGGGAACGATTGAGTGCCAGCAAATCTCTGGGTGAAGCCGTGCCGAGATTTAATTTTCCGACCAGTCTTTCTAAATCGGCGACCTCTTTCAGCAAAAAACGAATTTTGTCGCGCAGAATTGAATCGCCAAATTCGGACACGGCAGCGAGCCTGGTCTGGATTTCACTCCGACGAATTGACGGGCGAACGAGCCACGAGCGCAAAAGTCGCGCGCCCATTCCGGTGACGGTTTTGTCAATCACATTCAAAAGCGTATGCCGACTTTTCTCGCTGCGCGATTCGACAATTTCGAGGTTTTTTAGCGTGACCGCGTCAAGAACCATAAAATCGTTCGACTGCAAAAAACTGATGTCCGAGATATGTTCAGCTGATGCGCGTTGCGTTTCCTGCGCGTAACGCAGACACGCGCCCGCCGCGCGAATCGCTTCATTTTTGCAGTCTAAACCGAAACCCGACAAATCTTTGACGTTTAATTGACGATTCAAAAGCGACTCGCAATCTTCGATTTGAAACAGCCAATCGTCCAGAGCAGTCAAAGTAGCTGAGAATTTACTTGAGGTTTTCGGTCGAATCGAAACAACAGTATTAGATTCGGCTGAATTCATCAGGTTGGGGTTTTCAAACGAGTTTTCGATTACCTTTCGCAGCGATTCGGGAAAGAGAATTTCACGCGGCGCGAAGCTTTCGATATCGGCGCAGATTCTCGTCCACGCATTGGAGCCGGAAATTTGCGTCGTGTAAAATTCGCCGGTCGAGAGTTCCAGGAACGACGCGCCGAAACATTCGCCCGCGCCGCAGATTGATGCCAGATAAATTGATTCCTTCGACTCGACAATCTGCGAATCTATCGCTGTGCCGGGCGTAATAACACGCACGACTTCGCGTTTGACGAGCTTTACGTCTTTACCGGCAACTTCGGTTTGTTCGCAAATCGCCACGCGATAACCTTTTTTGACTAGCTTGGAAATATAATTCGCCGCCGCGTGATGTGGAACGCCGCACATCGGAATCGGGTTTGCCGAATCTTTGTGCCGGGCGGTTAAAGTGATGTCCAGTTCGCGTGCGCCCGTAACCGCATCGTCGTTAAAAAGTTCGTAGAAATCTCCGAGGCGGAAAAAAAGCAGCGTTCCGGGATATTGTTTTTTGATTTCGAGATACTGCCGCAGCATCGGCGTGGCGTTTTGCATAACTTAAGTTTGGGCAACTACAGATTCTAACTCAAACAAAAGATTTTGTTAAAGAATATGAATTTCAAAGTTTATAAACTATAACTTTTTCCGTTGATTTGCTAAGATGCTTTTTTTCAAATTAATTTGTTACAATAACTTGACGAATAAAACGCAATAAACTTTTCCGGCAAAACAAGAATCGAATTCATTTTCTAACCCTGTTTTAAAACAAATCTGGAGCGTAATTATGAAAGCAGTAAAATTTTTAACGGTTGTGTTCGCCGTCTTGTTTCTCAGCGGACTGTTGACAACCAATTCATTTGCCCAAAAAACGGAAGTGGTTGAGCCGATTGAAACAAAAGCGACAAGCCTTCAAACGAATGTCGAGGACGATACGGTGGCTTCGGACAATCGCCGGACGAATGAGAAATATCGTATCGGATTTCAAGATACTTTAGAGGTGCAGGTTGTAAAACATCCTGAACTTTCGCTGGTCGTCAACGTCAGTCCGGACGGCACAATCAGGCTGCCGAGGATTGACCAGCCGATTACTGCCGTATGCAAAACAGAACTGGAATTGAAGAATGATATTGAAACGCTTTATAAAAAAAGTCATTTGCGAAACCCGTTCGTCAACGTCCGTACCATTGAACAGCGTTCGCAGCCGTTTGCCGTTATCGGCGCGGTTGAAAAGCCGGGCAGTTTTTATCTGAACCGAAAAATCCAACTGCTTGGATTGCTGGCATTCGCCGGTGGTCCGAAGGTTGAAAAAGCCGGAGCGAATATCCAGGTGGCGCGAGTCGGCGACGTTTCGGGCTGTCAGGAAAATACGGAAACAACCGACGATGAAATGTTGTTTTTTACCTATAAAATTAAGGACGTGCAGGAAGGTAAAGTAAATCCGTGGATGCAGCCCGGCGATATTGTTTCGGTTTTGGAAGTAGAACAAGCGTTTGTGGTCGGCAACGTCAAAGAGCCGTCGAAAGTGCCTTTAAGAGAACAGGTAACGATGACGCAGGCGATTGCTTTCGCCGGCGGACTCGCGCCCGAAGCCAAAACGAGTAAAGTAAGAATTCAACGCCAGCAGTCAGGCAGCGCATTAAAAACCGAAATGGTTTATGACCTGAAAGATATTGCGAGTAAAAAAATTCCCGATCCAATTTTGCAGCCCAACGATATTGTGGAAGTTCCGAAAGACGGCGTGAAATCGGTTCGCAACGGAATTATCAAAGCTTTGACCGGTGGAGTTGGAGGCTTGTTTTACCGCTTATAATCTTCTATGAGAAATACCAAAGAGATTGTCCCAAGACAAAAGGAATCGGTTGAGATTGAGCGACCGTTCGAGCCGCACATTCCTGTTCCGGCGGTGAACGGCGGTTACGGCGCGTATCGGGATGTCAACACACAAGACGGTTTTCAGCTTGTCCAATACTGGCGAATCATTCGTAAAAGATTTTGGCTGGTCGTCGGTATCGCCGTTTTAATGACGACGATTACGGCAATTTATATGGCGCGCAAGCCGAACATCTATCAGGCGCACGCGCAAATCCAGGTTGATTTAGAACAGCCGAATCAGGATTTGGTGGTTAAAGACCGACCTTCACAGTTGTCGAATCAAGACCCTTCTTACTTTAATACTCAACTGCAGCTTCTGGTCAGCGAAAGTCTTTTGCGGCGCGTTATCAAAGAACTCAGCCTCGACAGCAACAAGGAGTTTCAAAAAGCGAAAGCGGAAGAAGGCGTTTCGGCGTGGCGTTCGATGCTCAAAGCCGTCGGGCTTGCCAGCGATACGCCGAAAAAATCGAGCGGCGGAGTGGACGAAGTTTCCGTTTCGGCAAGCGCGACGCTCGCATCTTCGGAAGAGATTGCCGAAGCCGTGCGCCTCGCGCCGTATGTGGATATTCTCAAAAAGAATCTGTCGGTCGAGCCGGTCAGAGAAAACAGGGCGACCTTTAAAGACACGCGCCTGATTGAAGTTTCATTTCGTCATACCGACCCGGAACTCGCCGCTTTTATCGTCAACGGCATCGGCGAAGTTTTCTCGAAAGCCAATCAGGAAAAGCGCACCGGCACGAGCCTCAAGACGAACGACTTTCTGCAAAACCGCATCGCTCAACTGCAATCGGAAATCAAAAAAGGGGAAAACGATTATGTCGAGATGACCCGAAAATACGGCATCTTGAATAACGGTGAAAATCAGACAATCGTTTTAAGCGGTCTCGATATCTTAAATAAACAATTGCTCGACGCGGAAAACGACCGGAAAAATGCCGAAGCGGAATATAACGCGGTCAATAAATCGCCGGAAAGTTTGCAGGCGCGAGCCGAAGAACTGGCGGCGCGTTATACGACCGAGCGCGAAAATAATTTGCGTTTGCGGATAAACGATACGGAAAAGAAAATTGACGATTTGACCGCCCAAAAGAATCGTCTGCTCGAAGAATTTCTGCCGACCGCGCAGGAAGTCCGCGAGGTTGACACGCAAATCAAAGCCCTCCAAGACGGTTTGAAAAAAGCGACGCAGAGCAATCAGGATGACCTCGATAAACTACGGCAACGCTTTTCCAGAGATTTGTTAAATAATCTGCGAACCAAATATCTTTCCGCCAAAGGCAAAGAAGACAAACTTCGCGAATCTTTCGACCGGCAATACAACGAAGCGCAAGGTCAAAACCAATCGGGCGTTGCTTTGAGTTTGCTCAAACAGGACATTGATACGAAAAAAGGTTTTCTCAAGGAGTTGAATGAAAACCAGCGCGGCAACGACGTTATCGCCGCCGGAACCGACAACAATATCAGCGTTGCGGAGATCGCTATTCCGCCCGACGTTCCGATTGCGCCGCGTCGTTTGACGACCGTTTTGGGCGCGTTGTTTTTATCAACTTTGTTCGGAATGGGCTTGGCATTATTTCTCGAATATCTCGACGACACGATTCGGACGACCGAAGAAATCGAAACTTATTTGGGCTTGCCCGCGCTAGCCGCGATTCCGCGAATTGATTCGCTGCCGTCCAAGCGAAAATTATTACTTGTCGGCACGGACGGAGAAGGCGAAACGGCAAATCCGACTTCTTCGCTGTTGATTCACAACGACTCGCGCTCGTCTCTGGCGGAAGCCTATCGTCAATTACGAACTTCGATTTTGCTTTCGACTGCCGGACACGCGCCGAAATCTTTGCTGATAACGTCGAGTCTGCCGTCTGAAGGAAAAACGACGACCGCCATCAATACTGCAATCAGTTTGGCGCAGACCGGCGCGAAGGTTTTGATTATTGATGCCGATATGCGTCGCCCGCGTCTGCATTCGGTCTTTAATATCAGCAACGCGCAAGGTTTAAGCACGATTTTATCGAGCGATTTGCAGGACGATTCGGTTTTGGATGTAATTGAATACGATGAAGAATCGCGTCTTAATCTGCTTCCGTCGGGACCTGTTCCGCCGAATCCGGCTGAACTTATCGGCTCGGAGCAAATGGCGCAGCTTCTAAAAACCTTGCAGAATAATTTCACGCACGTCGTCGTTGACTCGCCGCCGATTGCCTCGTTCACCGACGGCGTTCTCGTCGCTTCGATGGTTGACGGCGTGATTCTGGTCGTCAATTCCGGCAGAAGTTCGCGTCAAGTCGTCAGGCGTTCGCGTCAGCTTTTGATGGACATCGGCGCGAAGATTTTCGGCGTGGTTTTGAACAACGTCAATCTGCGTTCGCAGGATAATTACTA
>CBDUBY010000138.1:0-9267 GCA_965365505.1 uncultured Pyrinomonadaceae bacterium
GAGAAATTCAAAGCGACGCTTTGGCGTTAGCTTCGCTGCTGCCGAAACATTCGGCGGTTTTAATAGTTCTGCCGCAGGGCATCCAATTTATCAAATCTTTTTTCGGCTGTTTATATGCTCAGGCGTTAGCCGTTCCCGTTTCCATACCGACCAAAAATCGCGGCATCGAAAACTTTAATGCCATCGCTGCCGATGCCAAAGTTTCCATCATTCTGACCAATCGAAGCACGCTGGCAAACCTCGAAAAATGGTTCGGCGCGGACGCGCTGCCTGCGGGCGTGAAATGGATTTTGATTGATGAGATTCACCAGAATAATTTCGATAAATACTCGATTGCCTGGGTGAAACCCGAGCAGACGGCTTTTCTGCAATACACTTCCGGCTCGACCGGCAAACCGAAGGCGGTGATGGTGACGCACGAAAACATCGTTGCCAACTCGGAAATTATTCGACAGTGTTTTCAAAACAATTCCGAAAGCGTTTCGGTCTGCTGGCTGCCGTCGTTTCACGATATGGGTTTGATTGACGGAATTATTCAGCCCGTTTTCAGCAATTTTCCCGCCGTCCTGATGTCGCCCATCCATTTTCTGCAAAAACCAGCCAGATGGTTCAAGGCAATGACCGAGTTTGGCGCGAGTTATTCGGGCGCGCCGAATTTCGCGTTTGATTTTTGCGTCGAGCGTATCAAGGACGAAGATTTGGAAACCGTTGATTTGAGCCGTCTGCGCTGTCTTTACAGCGGTTCGGAAACTATCAGAGCGAAAACCGTTCGGAAGTTCGTCGAACGATTCGAGCGGGTCGGTTTTTCGGAGAAAAAGTTTTTTTCCTGTTACGGATTAGCCGAAGCGACGCTCGCCGTCACCGCGTCGAAAGTCGGCTGCGAACCGAAAATTATTCGCGTTGACGAAGCACTGCTGCGTCAAAATCGAGTCGTCCTGTCCGCCGGTGAATCAACCGTCGAATTAGTCGGCTGCGGAAAAACTTACGCCGATACGAAACTGAAAATTGTTAATCCAGAAACGCTTGCCGAATGCGCGGAATTGGAAATCGGCGAAATTTGGGCGGCGGGAAAAAGCATCACGGCGGGCTATCTGAACCAGCGCGACGCGAGCCGGAAAACATTTGTCGAACGCCTTAACGAGGTGTTTTTAAGAACCGGCGATTTGGGATTTACGTTTAAAGATGAATTGTTCGTCACCGGCAGAATCAAAGATGTAATCGTCATTCGAGGTAAAAATCATTACCCGCAAGACATCGAACAAACCACTTCGTTCAGTCATCAGGCGTTGCAAACCAACAGTTGCGCGGCGTTTTCGACCGAAGTAGATGACGAGGAAAAATTAATTGTCGTGCAGGAAATCAAACGCTCGTTTCTACGCGAAGCGGAATTTGAAAAAATCTTCGGCAGCATTCTTTCAGGAATCAGCCGAAATCACGAAGTTTTTCCGCACGACATCGTTTTGATTGCGCCGAACACGCTGCCGAAAACGACCAGCGGGAAAATCCAGCGCCGGGTGTGCCGCGATCTTTGGAGTTCGCGCAAACTTCACTCTCTGGCTCATCTGAAGGAATATGTCGCCCGTCCGCAAATATAAATTTACCAATGAACATCAATATGAAATCTCGTGAAGAAATACAAAATTGGCTTCGGGAAAAAATCGCCGAAAAAATCAAATTGCCCGTCAGTGCTGTGGAAGTTGACGTGCCTTTTGCCAATTACGGTCTCGATTCGATACTGCTCGTCACGCTCGTTGACGAATTGGAAGAATGGCTGGGAACGTCGCTCGATCCGACGATTTTCTGGGAGTATCCGACTATTGAAATTCTGACCGAATGGCTGTTGAGCGCAGACGCTTCCAAACATTGATTTTATGATGGATAAAGAATTAATTTGGAATCCGTTTCGCAAGGGATATTTGGAAGACCCGCACGAACAATTGAGGTTTCTGCGCGAACGAAATCCGGTTCACAAAGGAATCAACGGGCGCTGGATGTTGCTGAAATATCACGATGTCAAGATGCTTCTCACCAATCCGATATTCAAAACCGTTAAGGTCAGCCAATCAATCCACGCGAAAAGCAGACTGCTCGACGGACAGAAAAATCTCGATAAACTCGCTGAAATCTCGGCGGAATGGATGCTTTTCTTTGACCCGCCCGAACACACCGGGCTGCGTTCGATGGTCGCCAGAATATGGAACGATTACGATTTAACCGAAGATATAAAAATCATCGTCGAGGAAAACATCGAACTTCTGTCGCGCAAGCGATCCGCTGAAATTATCACCGACTTTGCCGCTTATATTCCTTCGCGTGTGATTTGCAAAATCCTCGGCTTGCCGCCCGCCGACCACGTTCATTTCAAATCCTGGTCGTATAGCTTCAACAGTATGCTGGAGCCTTTCGCATCGCTGAATGATTTTGTTTATTATAACGAAAAGGCGATTGAGTTTTATAATTACCTGAACGATAAGATTGAGGAAAAAACGAAAAATCCCGACGATTTTTTTATTAGCCGGTTTATCCGCGCCAACGCGGAACTCGCCAAACCGCTCAACCAGTCGCGTGTCGTTTCGGTCATCGCTTTTCTGTTTTTCGCCGGTATCGAAACCTCGATAAATCTTTTCGGGCAAGCCGCTTTGCTGTTGCTGGAAAATCCCGAGCAAGCCCGACTTTTGCAGGAAGATGAATCAATCGTTCCCGGCGCGGTCGAAGAACTGCTCCGATATGTCAGCCCAAGCCAATACACGACGCGCGTCGCTGCCGAAGATTTGGAAATTCGCGGGCGGCGAATTAAAGCGGGCGATTTTGTGATGGGCGCGACGGTTTCCGCCAATCGTGACAGCGAAGTTTTTGAAAACGCCGACGAGTTGGATTTGACCCGGCGCGAAAACCCGCACATCAGTTTCGGTTACGGTTTGCATTATTGTTTGGGAGCAAGATTGGCGCGGGAAGAAGTCAGGCTTTCGTTTCCGGCGTTGTTTCGCCGATTTCCGAAAATCGCGCTTGATCCGCAGAGAAGTTTCGAGTGGGACAAAATTATCATCAATCGCGGCTTGAAATCGCTGCCGGTGATTTTAAATTGAAACAAAGTTATTTACAGGCGAAAGAGAATATGAAAAATATAAATCTTCCGGTTTGGAATCCGTTCAGGAAAGGATATCTGGAAAATCCTCACCAACAACTGCGGCGTCTGCGCGAACTTAATCCGGTTCACAAAGGCATCAATAATCGCTGGATGCTTTTTCGCTACGAAGACGTGAAATATATGCTGCTCAGTCCAAAGCTCAAAACTATCAAGCTGTATGAGCAGATAAGCTCAAAAAATCAATTTTTAGACGAGCCGAAAAATTTGAACCGGCTTTCAAAAGCGACCGCGAAATGGCTGTTTTTCATTGACGCGCCGGAACATCCGGTCGTGCGCCAGTTGGTCGTAAAATTGTGGAATCAATTTAACGTGCAGGATTTCATCGAGCAGGTAGTTGCGGAAACCATTGAAAAAAATGCTTTGCAAAGCCGCATCGAAATCGTCGAGCAGCTTGCCGTCACCGTTCCGATAAAAATTATCTGCAAAATTTTAGGTCTGCCGTCGGAGAATCACCGGCAGCTCAGGCATTGGGCATATAATTTCGCCAGAACTCTCGAACTGTTTGAATCATTGGATAAATTGCTTTGTTACAACGATAGCGCGCGGGAATTTTACGAGTATATGGATAAAATCGTTGAGGATAAACAGCTATCCGACGATTCATTTATCAGCAAATTCGTCGTCAATAATGAAAATCTGGAAAATCCATTGAGCCGCGAACAAATGATTTCTGTTTTTATTATTTTGTTTTTCGCAGGTATTGAGACTTCAATTTATTTAATCGGGCAAAGCGTTCTGCATTTGATTCAGAATCCGCTGCAAACACAGTTGCTGCGCGATGATTCGTCGTTGGCGCAGCAGGCGGTCGAAGAATTGATTCGATATTCCAGCCCGCTGCAATACACGCCGCGCGTTGCCGCCGAAACGCTGGAAATCAACGGACAAGTTATCAAAAAAGGCGAAATGATTATCGGCTGCGTCGCTTCGGCGAACCGCGACCCTGAAATGTTTGCCGATGCCGAAAAAATTGATTTCACGCGAAAGGTCAATCCGCACCTGAGCTTCGGACACGGACTGCATCACTGCATCGGAGCAAAATTAGCCCGAGATGAAATGAAGGCTCTGCTGCCCGCGCTGGTCAGGCGTTTTTCAAAAATAGAATTTGACGGCGCAGAGGCTTTTCAGTGGGACACGATTATCACCAATCGCGGGTTAAAACACTTGCACGTCGTCTTAAATTAATGTCGTTTATCTCGGTTTTTTATTTGTTGTTTCTCATTTTGACGACGACGGTTTTTTATTTGCTGCCGACAAAATTGCGCAATGTCTGGCTGCTTCTGGCAGGCTATTTTTTTTATCTGACGTGGCAGCCCGCATTTCTGGTCGTATTGTTCTGCGTTAGTCTGCTGTCATATCTGTTCGGAAAAAAAATTGGCGCGACTGCCGACCGCGAGCGTAAAAGAAACTGGTTAATCGGCAGCGTCATTGTTTTATTTTTGCCGCTCGTTTTCTTTAAGTATTACAACTTTTTAAATGAAAATCTGGCGAACTTGCTCGGCGGTTTCGCGCCCGTCAGCCGCCTGCCGAATCAGCCGTTTCTGATTCCGCTCGGCATTTCATTTTTTACGTTTCAGGCGGTCAGTTATGTCGCCGACATTTATCGCGGCTATCTCAAACCCGAACCCGCAATCGAGAAATACGCTTTGTATATAGCGTTTTTCCCGACGCTGCTGGCAGGTCCGATTGAGCGGGCGAAATCCATTCTGGGTCAACTGAGTCGTCCGGCGAATTTCGAATATGAAAACATTCGCGCCGGTTTGCAGTTGATTCTGTGGGGCGTTTTCAAAAAAGTCGTGATTGCCGACCGGCTGGGTGATTTTATAAAAAATGTCTACGCCGAACCGGAAAGTTTTCAAGGCATTTTAGTTTATTTCGCCGCCATCTTAGCGATATTTCAGTTGTTCTGCGATTTTTCGGCGTATTCGGATATTGCCGTCGGTTCGGCTAGGCTGCTCGGCATTCGTTTGTCGAAAAATTTCGACGACCGCGTTTACGCCGCTCCGTCGCGTGAGATTTTTTGGCAAGGCTGGCATCGCAGCCTGACTTCGTGGCTGAGAGATTACGTTTTTTTTCCGTTGAGCCGGAGAGTCAAAAACAAATTTCATTTGTATCTTAATCTGCTGTTCGTGTATCTGCTGGTCGGCATTTGGCACGGCGCGGCTTGGGGCTTTATCATTTGGGGTTTATTAAACGGCGTTTGGTTAGTTCTGGAAGGCGTGACGAAAACGCGGCGGCGAGATTTTTACGCCAGTGCGGGCGTAGACACGAACGGCAGATTATTTTACTTTTTCGCCTGGTTGTTTTCGCTGCACGTCGGAGCTTTTTTCGGGCTGTTTTTTCGCGCGGACACCATGCAGCAGGCTTTCGCTCTGCTTGGAAACGTGCTTAATTCAAACGCTAATTTGACGGCGCGGTTGGAGACGAGAAACCTTTTGATGTCAATCGGTTCGCTCGTTTTGATGGATTTGATAAATCGCCGCATTCCCAAAAATGAAAATTTCGATGCGTTTATCGGTCGGCAAAAAGCGTGGTTTCGGTGGCTGATTTATATTGTGCTGGCGCAATTGATTCTGCGGTATCTTTTTGTTTTCGACAACGCGAATTTTATGTATTTTAATTTCTGACCGATCTACTGAAATGAAACGATTAATAACAAAAATAATTTTATTTTGTTCGATTCTTTTGCTGATAAAAGCGATACTTTTCTTCAGCAACAAGGGCGAACACGGCTATCGAAAATCCGGCTTCGCCGCCCGCGCCTTTAATACGGTTTTCATCGGTTCGAGCCGAACCAAACACTCGATCATTCCGGCTTATTTCGACGCCTTGAACGGCGGCGAAACCGACAGTTACAATTTCGGTATCAACTCCGCTATACCGCCGGAAACAATTGACGAGTGCGAAAAGTTGATTGAGCAAACCCCTTCGCTAAAACACATTTTCTTTGAATTGAGCGGCGATTCGTCCAATTACGTCTACGCCGAATCGCTGGAAATTTTTTCGTTTGAAAAATACCTGAACGATGTGAAAGATTTACCGGCGGCTAAATTTTCCGAATATCATAATGCGATTTTTCTCAATCTCTTTCAGCCAAGATTTTCCATCGCTTTTGCCGACTACAATGTTTCTTATCAGGAAGTCATCGAGCGCGGCGAGATAAGCATTCAAAAAGCGTTGTCGCCGGAAACAATCGAACAATCGCGTCAATTGAATTTGCAAATTGAAAGGGAAATTGCCGAACGCGATTTTATCCTGAGGGAAAATTACCTGAACAGAATTTCCCGCCTGACGGAAATTGCCGAATCGAAACAAATCAAAATCTATTTTTACATTCCGCCGCGCCTGCAAAGCAAACATGAATTTGAATTAGTTTCGCCGATTTACCAAAGGCTGGATAAAAAATATAAGCTCGCCGTCGCGCATTTCGACGATTCGTTATACAAGACGGAAGTTTCGTTGGACAATTTACATCTCAACACCGCCGGTGCGAAACGGTTCACCGAAATTCTGAGCGACGCATACAAAAAACACGGGCGTTGATGGTAAGATTGAGCGGTGAATTTCGACGAATCGGTAAAATATCTATACGCTCTCGGCAACGAAGTTCTGGCGATGAAACTCGGCTTGACGGCAACCGAAAAGCTGCTCGCCGCGCTCGGCAACCAGGAAAAAAACTTTCTCAAAATTCAAATCGCGGGAACGAACGGCAAAGGTTCAACCTGCGCTTTTCTCGATGCGATTTGTCGCAGCGCACGAATCAAAACCGGGCTTTTCACGTCGCCGCATTTAATCTCGATTACCGAACGAATCAAAATTGACGGCGCGGAAATCAGCGAAACAAATTTCGCCCGCCACGCGACTCGCATCAGAGGAATCGCGGAAAAATTAGTCGAAGAAAACGAACTCGAAACCGTGCCGACGTTTTTCGAGCAGATGACGGCGATTGCCGTTTCCGCTTTTGCCGAAGCAGAAATCGAATTGGCGATTTTAGAAACCGGCTTGGGCGGACGCTTCGATTCGGTAACGGCAACCAGAGCGGAAATCGTCGCCATCACGCCGATTGATTTTGATCATCAACAGATTTTAGGAAATACTTTAGCGGAAATCGCAGCGGAAAAGGCGGCGATTATTCGTGCAGATTCAAAAGTGGTAATCAGTGAACAGAAGAAAGAAGCATTAGAAGTTATTCTTAATAAATGCCGGCAAGAAAATGTTGCACCTGTATTAAATAAATGTCGAAGCGTTGAAGAAAATCCGAACGAATATTTTTTCCTGACTGATAAGCAAAGTTATTTTGTTCATAATTTGGGTTTGAACGGCGAACATCAGTTTCAAAATGCTTGTGTTGCCGTCAATATAGTTGAGAGTTTAACTGAAGATTTCAAATTTGAAATCTCGAACTTTGCCGTTGCAGAAGGTTTAGCAAACGCCAGACATAAAGGACGCTTGGAATGGATTGAATACGAAAATGTAAAAATCCTTTTCGACGGAGCGCATAACGCCAGCGGCGCATTGGCACTAAAAAATTATCTTGAAAAATATCATCAAGATTCGCTGATAACAATTGTTTTCGGTGCAATGAAAGACAAAAATTTAACGAGAATTTCAGAAATTTTATTTCCTTTCGCTGAAAATTTAATTCTAACAATGCCGGAAAATTCGCGTTCTGAAACGCCAGAAAATTTGCGGGAAAATGCGAAAAAAGTAATTAATGAATCGAAAATTTTTACCGTTTCAAATGTTTCTGACGCGCTTTGGACAGCATTTGAATTTACAAAAAACTATTCTGCACTTAAACCGTCGTTCATTTTAATTACAGGTTCACTCTATCTGGTTGGCGAAGCGCAAAAACTGTTGAATAATAAATCTGCAATTTGAAATCGAAAAATTATGCACAAATTAGTTTTAATCAGACACGGCGAAAGCCAATGGAACAAGGAAAATCGTTTTACGGGTTGGAAAGACGTTGACTTGTCGGATAAGGGAAAAGAAGAAGCGCACGCGGCGGGAAAACTTCTCAAAGCCGAAGGTTTCGCGTTTGACGAAGCCTATACATCGGTTTTGAAACGCGCCATCAGAACGCTCTGGATAATTCTCGACGAAATGGATTTAATGTGGATTCCTGAAAATAAATCCTGGCTTTTGAATGAGCGGCATTACGGCTCGCTCGAAGGTTTGAATAAAGCCGAAACCGCCGCGCAGTATGGAGAAGAACAGGTTTTAATCTGGCGCAGAAGCTACGACATTCCGCCGTCAGATATGCTCGAAACCGACGAGCGATGGTTAGGAAAAGATGCGCGCTACTTAAATATCGAAGCGGGAAAATTCCCGAAAGCCGAGGCATTGAAAACCACGGTCGAGCGCGTCGTGCCGTATTTTCAAACGGAAATCGTTCCCAAAATCTCTGCCGGCAAGCGTTTGATTATCGCCGCGCACGGGAACTCGCTGCGCGCGCTGGTGAAATATCTCGACACGATTTCCGACGAAGACATCGTGCATCGCAATATCCCAACGGGTATTCCGCTGGTTTATGAACTCGGCGAAGATTTGAAACCAACGGCGAGTTATTACCTCGGCGACCAGGACGCGATTCGAGCGGCGCAGGAAGCAGTGGCAAATCAGGGTAAGGCAAAGTAACGATTTGCGCGATTGAGCGACGAAATAGTGAATAAACTTTTCGGCGAAAAATAAAATCAAAGCGTCGGTTTTGAAACAGACCGACTGTTCAATTCAGGAGAAAATTACGATGCGTTTTTTCAAATTAATGGTTTTAATGCTGGCTTTGATGTTATTTTCCGACGCGGTTCAGGCACAGATGCGGCGACCGAAACCGGCGAAAACGCCTGCCGTTTCCAACGCCGATATTTCCAGCGGTTTAAAGGACGCGCTGTTTCAAGGTGTGCGAAACGCGGTTAGTGAACTCGGACAGGAAAACGGTTTTCTCGACAACACGCGGGTTAAAATTCCGCTGCCGAAATCTTTGCAGAAAATCGAAAAAACGCTGCGCTTTGCCGGACAGGGCGACAAAGTAGATGATTTTGTCGAGGCGATGAATCACGCGGCGGAACGCGCCGTGCCGGAAGCGACCGATATTTTTCTCGATTCAATCAAACAGATGA
>CBDUBY010000139.1:0-9209 GCA_965365505.1 uncultured Pyrinomonadaceae bacterium
TTAACTTCGGCGCAGGCGAACGTAAATAATTACGCCGGTTACGTGCAGAACGGAACGGATTTTTTCAGCGGTCATCTGCACGTCGAAGCGGGACTTCGTTGGGATTATTTCAGTTTCGACGTTGACGGTTTTGAACAATCTGACACGCTGATTTTGTTGCGCGGCAAAGAAAACGCGGCGCGTTTTCAGCCGAAACTCGGTGTCGCGTGGTCGCCGTTTGAAAAATTTCCGGTGACGTTTTACGGAAATTACGGACGCGGCATTTCTTCGCAGGACGCGCGCGGCGTAATTCGCAATTCCGACGCGCCGAAAATCTCGACGACCGATTTTTACCAAACCGGAACTTCGTATAATTCGCGCCGCTTTTCGGCGACCGGCAGTTTCTTTTTCATTGACCGCTCGAACGAGCAGGTTTATATTCCCGACGACGGCTCAATCGAATTCGCCGGACGCTCGCGCTCTTACGGCATCGAAGCGAAAACTTCCGTTCGCATCAATCGCTTTTTAAATTTCAACGGCGGCTTAACGCAAGTTTTGAAAGCCTTTTATCCGGGCGAGTTTTTTGATAACAATAATTCGCGCCGCCGCGTTTCGATTGACAGCGCGCCGAAAACCGTCGCCAACGGCAGTTTTGTTTTGTCGGAATTGCGCGGCTTTAATTCTTCGTTGAGTTGGCGGCATATTTCGAGTTACCGCTTGGACGGCGAGGATGACGCGATTCGCGCCGCCGGTCACGATGTTGTTGATTTTTCAGTTTCCAAGCGATTGCGAAAATGGGTTGACCTTAATTTTTCGATTGATAATCTTTTGAACAAACGCTACTTTGAAACGCAAAACTATTTTGAATCGCGCCTGTTGACCGACGCGCCAATCGGCGTTGACCCCGAAACCGGCAGAGACATTTACCCGTCGCGCATTCACGCCACGCCCGGTTATCCGACGACCTTTAACGTCGGCGTAACTTTCCGCTTCGGCGCGAAAGAACAATAATTTAGCCACAGATTGACGCAGATTAGCACAGATAGAAAATTCAAATTTATCTGTGCTAATCTGTTTGCATCTGAATTATTTCTTTTGGAGTTATTATGAGTATCGCAACTTATAAAGGCACTGTTAAAAATGGTCAAATCAAACTTCTCATTGATGTCAAACTGCCTGAACAAACGGAAGTTTACGTCGTCGTTCCCAATGAAAAACCGAAATTCGATTTAGCGCGAATGGCGGCGGAAATGCCGAAAGATTATCAGCCGAGCGAAGAAGATTTCGGCAAGCCGGTCGGAAAGGAACTCTGGTGATGGCAAAATACATTCCCGAAAAAGGCGACTTCATCACGCTTTCTTTCGACCCGCAGTCAGGACACGAACAGAAAGGCAGACGACCCGCGCTGGTCGTCAGCAATTCGCTTTTCAACCAAGCTACGGGTTTGGCAATTGTTTGTCCGATTACGAATACCGACCGCAAAGTTCCTTTTCATCTGGCTGTTCCCGCTTCGAGTTCGCTGACCGGATTTATAATGGTCGAGCAGGTCAAATCAATTGACTTCAATACGCGCAAAGCAAAGTTTGTCGAAAAGGCATCGTCCGAGTTAATTGAGGATGTGCTTGCTGTAATTGATGTTTGTGTAAAATAAATTTATGACGCAACCAAAGCAAACTAAAAACAGAATCTCGAAAAAAGCGGCGAGCTTTACCGAATCGGTGATTCGTGAGATGACGCGCGAGGCGATGAAATATGGCGCGGTTAATCTTGGGCAAGGTTTTCCCGATTTCGCCGCGCCTGAAGATATCAAACAGAAGGCGATGGAAGCGATTGCCGCCGACCACAATCAATACGCGATAACCTGGGGCGTGAAATCGTTTCGTGACGCGATTGTTGAAAAGACGAAGTGGTTTTTGAATCTCGACGTTGACGCGGAAACGGAAATCACCGTCACCTGCGGTTCGACCGAAGGAATGATTGCCGGAATGATGGCGACAGTTGACGCGGGCGAGGAAGTTGTAGTCTTCGAGCCGTTTTATGAGAACTACGCGCCCGACGCGATTTTGTCCGACGCGAAACCCGTTCACGTTCCGCTTTATCAAACGGCGGACGGATGGCATTTCGAAAAAGACGAGCTAAGAAACGCCTTTAACGAGCGCACGAAAGCGATTATCATCTGCAATCCGAACAATCCGACGGGCAAAGTTTTCACGCGCGAAGAACTAGAATTTATCGCCGATTTATGCAAAGAATTCGACGCGATTTGTTTTACCGACGAGATTTACGAACACATAATTTATAGGGATGAGGGCAGAGGGATGAGGGATGAATTAAGAGACGAAAACGGAGTTTCGCAAACGAATTACGAAAATCATCCTTCATCCCTCTGCCCTCATCCCTTGCATTTCTCAATGGCGCAGATTGACGGAATGCGCGAGCGCACGGTTGTTGTCAATTCGCTGTCAAAAACTTATTCGGTCACGGGCTGGCGTGTCGGTTACGTGATTGCGCCGCCGGATATTACGTCGGCGATTCGCAAGGTTCACGATTTTTTAACCGTTGGCGCGGCGAATCCGTTGCAGCACGCGGGCGCGTATGCCTTGAGCTTGCCGCCAAGTTATTATGATGACTTGCAAAAAGAATATCAGCAGAAACGCAATTTTATTGTGCCGATTCTGCAAAAAGCCGGTTTCAAATGCGAGATGCCGCAGGGCGCGTATTATGTGATGACCGACATTTCAGATTTTGATTTTAAGGACGACATCGAATTTACCAAATATCTGATTCGTGAAATCGGTGTGGCGGTCGTGCCGGGTTCGTCGTTTTATCACGATAAAAATCTAGGAGCGCAAAAGGTACGGTTTTGTTTTTGTAAAAAAGACGAAACTTTGGAAGCAGCGGCAGAGCGGTTGCAGAAATTGAAATCTAAAATGTAAAAGGATTGAAAGAATTATTTCAATTTATCTGAAAATAAAAAAGCCTGTCGTTAATCAAAACGACAGGCTTTTTTATTTTGTATCAAACGTGAAATCTTCTTCTATTTCGCGTTCGAGTTTGTTTTGGTTGTGTTGGTGCTGGTCATTTGATTCGTCATCGAATCGTTCGCCTGCACTTTCAGCATATCGGCTTTAACATTCGTTACGCCGTCAATGGCTTTGGCAACCTTCATCGCGCTGTCTTTTTGCGCTTGACTGCCGACCGAGCCTTTCAACGTAACAACTGCGTTGTCAACGTCCACGTTAATGGTCGAATCGCGCAAATCGTCGGTCGTTGCCAGAGCCGATTTGGTTTTCGTCCAAAGCCAAGCATCGTTCGCGCCGGTGCCGATAGTGCTTCCCGCATCTTTCGCTTCTTTGGCGTAACGGTCTTTGTCCTTGTCATATTCTTCTCTGGTGATATTGGCATTCCATTTACTGCTGCTCGACATATTGGAATTCACCATCGCCGAATTATTGTTGACGACCACGGCGACGTTTGCATTGGCGTTGACGTTTCCGTTGGTTTTGTTAACAACTACGGTGTTGGTTGGATTTTCACAACCGATTAAAGCCATCGCAAAGACGGCTACGAAACTCATTACTGTTAGTCTTCTCATATTAATACCTCTATTTCTTAGAACTTAAAATCGAAAGCTATTCGCTTTCAAGATAATGAAAGCATATTCGCCGCCCGCTTTGCAAAAGGAGAAACACTCAAAAAGCCTATTTTATAAATATATTTTGCGTAATTTGATAGATTTTTCGGCGAATTTTCCCGTAAAAGCAACTTTTTTAATTTTCGCTGCAACATATCGGTAAATTGACCCGTAAAATCTGCGAAACATCTTCGCAATAATAAAAACTGGAGGTTTTATGATACGAAAATTATTAACTGTTACCGCATTTTCAATCGTCGGCTGCATCACGGCGGCTGACGCGCAACAGACACCGACCGCGCCGAAAGATAAAGTCGAAAGACGAGTTCAGGTCGGCGGGTTAATTCCCGCTTTCGAGAGAAGTTATCTGGGCGTTCAGACGCAGGAAATCACAAAGGAAAATTATTCTCGATTCGGACTCGCATCGGTGCGCGGAGTCGGAATCGAGACGGTTGTTGAAAACTCGCCCGCTGCGAAAGCCGGTTTGCAAGCCAATGATGTCATCATTCGCTTTGACGGCGAGGAAGTTCAAAGCGTTATGAAATTATCGCGCCTGATTGCGGAAGTCGCGCCCGATCATCAGGCAAAATTAACTGTTCTGCGCGGCGGCAGCGAAATTGAAATAAACGTCACGATAGGCAAGCGCGAATTCGCGCCGCTTCAAGGCGGCTTTCGTTTTGAAAATTTAGCGACAATGCCGAATATCCAAATGCTGCCCGGAACGCCGTTGCCGCAAATGCGCCAGTTACCGCCAACGCCCGAAGGCGACGGCAATGTATTTGTCTGGCGCGGCGGCGCGAGTCGTCAAATCGGCGTCGGCGTAACTGCTTTGACCAAACAACTCAGTGATTTTTTCGGCATTACGGACGGAAGCGGACTTTTGATAGAAAGCGTCCGCGACGATTCGCCCGCCGCCAAAGCCGGACTCAAAGCGGGCGACATCATCGTCGAAGCTGACGGTAAAGCGGTGAAAGGTCAGATGGATTTGGTGCGAGCCTTGAGCGAGAAAAAGGAAGGCGATGTTTCGCTGACGATTATCCGCGACCGCAATCGCCAAACCGTGCGCGTCACGCCCGAGGCTTCAAAAGACGGAAGAATGACTCCGCAGGAGTTTGAAAATTTAATTCAAACAATTCCGGCTCCGGCAAATTTTCAGATGAAAACGCCTGAATCGCCAACCGCGCCGCGTCCGGCGACTGTAATAAGAACTGCGCCGCGCATTCTGTAAAAATTGTCGGACTTTTAGACAATTTTATCCCGCGAAAAATACGAATGACCCGAAAAGATTTTATTGTTTCGGGTCGTTCGTATTTTTCGCGGGATAAAATTTTAATTTGCCTTCTTGGAACTATCCTTTGCCAACTGGTTCGCCTTTTTATTAATCTCGTTCGCCTCTTCGAGCATTTTGAGGCACGCCTCGTCCTTTTCCTTAAATCCGGCTTTCGCCTTCTCAATCGCCGCCGGGTCGGTCGTCCCGAAACTGTCGCGGAGCAGTCTGGCTGCCTGCCGCCGACTCTCAAATGCCGCTAGCTGTTTACGCAAACCTTCCTCTTTCAAACTCAAGTAATCTTTGAAATCCGGGTTGATATTCATCGCTTGCGCTCTACTGATTTTCTCGACCGCGCTTTCGCCCAGACTCATTCCGTCGTTCAGGACATAAACCAAATCATCGGTGATTCTCTTGACCGTTTCAATGTCTTTGCCGCTCATTGCATCTTTCAAATCTTTGAGCTGCGATACGTTTTTATTATACAATATTTTAATTTTATACAAATCCTGATTCGCCTGTTCGACCAGTTCGGCGGCAGCACTCGTATCGTCGGAGAAACTCAGCACGTCGAAGCCTTCGGAACTGTCAGTTTTTTTGCAGGCGGAAAATACAGCCGCACAAATTAAAACTGCAAGTGTGATTTTAAGACCGCCTCGTTTCATAAATTCATTCTAACTAATCAGCCGAAAATTTTCATTGTTTTTTCGTTTCCAGACGAATCCGTCAAGAACGTAATGCGTCAACTGCGGCACGGCGAGCAGCGGCACGAGGTAAGTTTTCCAATTTTCTAAATCCCAATTCGCGCCGAACAGATAATCGCGCTCGTGCCACACGCCGCGATGCCAGAAAATTTCCTCGACGTAAGCCAAAGCCCACAAGGTAGCGAGAAAAACAATCCAATGGCTCGACGCGGTTTTATAAAATCGCCCCGCCGATTCACGCCGCTGACGCGCGTAAAAATAAATCAAAGCGAAATACGGAACGCCATGAATTATTACATTCGTCACCGTAAAAGCGTAATCGGAATTGAATGCGACGATGCCGACATACCAGCAAACGACGGTCGTCAAAACGACGATGTCTTTGCCGATATTCAAAAACCCCGTCGCGAAATAAAGATAAACGGATTTGCCGAAATAAGCGATTAAAGCCAGCACATAAACGGGGAAAAGAATCTGCTCAACGACGCGCGGCAAATTGAAAAAATCGTTTTCAACAAACCACGCGAAATTGCGCGGCAGACTCGTCATCCAAAACGCGAGCGGATAAACGGTCGCCAGATAAATCGCCAACGCATCAATCCACCAAGTCAAATTCGACTTCTCTCGCAACTTCGCCCGGTAAAGATTCACCCAGCCGTATTGCTGCCGCACGAAATGAAAAACCGCGACGAACGCCAGCACGCGCCAGAACGTCAACGCCGATTCTGAATAAAGCGCAACGCCGACCGCGTAACCGAAAACCGGAACGAGCGTGTAAAGCCAGATTCGACGTTTAAATTCTTCCGCGTCAAAATAAACGCGAAACGAAGTTGACCAAACGTGCGCGACATCAATTAAAAGCACCGCCGAAATCCAGGTCCAATCCGGCGAATCCGCATTCAAAATCCCAAGTTGCCAGCCGACCGCGAGAAGCGCGAGCGAAACAATCGCGCTGCCGAGAAAAACCGACAAATCAATCTTTTGGGAAAAAAGCCAGTAATTTTGTTTGGTCGCAAGTTCCACGAAATAATTATACTTTCAAAATCTCACTCGCCGCACGAAGTCCGTGATAAAACGCTTCCTCGAAAAGCGCGATGCCGCTCAAATCCGAATGCGCGAAATGAATGCGGCGATACGGTTTTTGCGCCGCTTCGCGCGCGCCGCTCCACAAGAAATTCGGTCGCGGCGAAATCATCGCGTGTCCCCAGCGCATTATGTCAATGCGCGTCGTCAACTCACGAATATCTTTGTGAGCGCGGCTCAAATCCGTCAAACAAATGTCGGCTAATTCGCGCCAATTCAATCCGAAAAGTTTCGCCCGCGCGTTTTCTTCGGCGCACATCGGGTAATAATAAGTCAAAACGGTCGCGCCGTAATCAATGCCTCGCTGATGCGTCGCGTTTACATAACCCAAGCTCGGACTTTCGTATAAAACATTGTCCCACGCGAGCGGGAAATCTCTGGCGAACTGATTTTTCGGGCGGTCTTTCAAAAACATATTCGCTACAAACCAACTGTTATGCTCAAACTCTCTGACAAACGCGGGCGGATTTTGTTTGAAATCACGAATCAAATAATTCGCTGTAAATATCGGCGCGGCGAAAACGACTCGTTCGCAATGAAAGCCGCGCAGTTCGTTTGTTTCAGTATTGAGGCAAACCACGTCAACGCCCGTTTCGTTCGGAACGATTTCGAGCGCGATTGTCTTCAGTCTGGTTTTATCTTTGATTCGTTCGTGCAGATGATTGACAAATCTGCCGTTGCCTTCGGGAAACGTGATAAAGGCTTGCGATTCCGCGCCGCTTTTGCGAATGCGAGAACAGAAATAAAAAAGTCCCGCCCACGCCGAAGTCTGCTCTAATTTTAAGCCGTAGTCGTCGCGCGTCGCGTAATCGCAAAAATGAAAAAGTCTTTCGGATTTGAAGTTTTTCTGGCGCAGCCATTCGGCAAAGGAAATTTTATCGAGCGCGACCGCTTCCGCATCGGTTGAGCAATTTGCCACCGGCACGACAAACGCGCGTCTGCCTTGTGCGTCGCGCCAGTTCACCCAAAAATCAATCTGCTTTTGAAATTCCGCAAACTCGATTTTGTCCGCTTCGCTCGCGCCGACGTTTAAATAAAGCCCTTCATACCAGCGACCTTTGTAGAAAACTCTTTCTTCCGGCTCACGACACAGAAATTGTTCTTTGATTAAAATTTCGCCGTTCGCGCTTTTGCCGTCAGTCAAATTCATTTCGTCGAGCAGGGACACGAGTTCCGTATTTTCCTGAAACGGCACGGGCAAATAATGCGCGCCCCACGGATAACCAACCAGATTTGAAACGCCGCTTTGCGAGGTTCCGCCGATTTTATTTTCGAGTTCGACGAGAACGAAATCGTTAAAATTTTCTCTTTGAAATTTCCACGCGGCGGCGAGTCCGGCAACGCCGCCGCCGATAATCGCCGTTTTCACGGTTTCCCAATTTCCGGCGGGAACTTCGGCGTTTCTATTTTCCCGCAAAAGATGACCGACATCCGAATTTGCGCCGACGATTTCGCCTTCGGGAAAAACGGTTTCGGAATTTGAGCGGCACGCCGCGAGCGCGAACGGCAAACCTAAAAATGCAGTTAAAATTTCGCGGCGGGTGAATTTCATCTTTTATAATTTAGCTTTCTTGGAAAATTTAATTTATCGCGTTTTATGACAGCGAAACAACTGAGGACTTTAAATTCACGCTGTTCATAGCAAAGGGAAAAAAGTTTCCGTTCGTTGATATACAAAAATTGTGCAGCGGACTTTTTGCCTTTGAAGTTTTCGACCAGATGTTTAATGATTAAAACGAGGAGAAATAAAAATGCCGAACGAATTTAACAAGCAAAAACAAGATGCCGACAAAGACCGAGACCCGCAAAATGTCAAACAAGACGGTTTTACCGCCGAAGAATTAGGCGAAGCGTCATCCTACAACGATACGACCGAAATAGCCCAGCAAATGCGCCGCGGCGACGAAACCGAAGGCGACCCGAACGAACGCGATGTCGTCGGCGCGACAAATGCCGCCAACGACGACAAAAAACCGGTGCCTCGACACCAGCGCGGCGCGGACGACGCTGCCGACAAAAATCCGAAAACCGAAGAAAATTAACGTAAAAGTTAAGAGAAACAAGCGGAAAATAGTTTGATTGCGAATTGGCAAGATTTCTGAAGCTGAAAATTACTCGAATCTTCGCCACTCGCTTTCGTAATATCTCACCAGAGCTTGATTATCAAGCCGGTTGATTTCAATTTCTCCTGTCGGCAAAGCAGTGTCGGACGAAAACTCGAACATCGAGGCGAGCGTTTTGTCGTTCAAAAATTTTAATTTCAGATTTTCGGGAATCGTCTTCGGCTGCTCGAAAGCGTCGAGTTTGGCGAGCGCGTAACCCCAGATTCCGAAACTCGGCACGGTCGTTTGATAAGGCTTGACGGTAAAGCCTGCGGCTTCGAGCGTTTTGATAATGCACCAGTAGGAATTTCTGGCGTTTAATGGCGACGTGCATTGAATCACGATTGAGGCGTTCGGTTTGAGTTTCGATTTCAAGAGATTATAGAAGCGCGTCGTGTAAAGTTTACCGAGCGCGAAATTGTTCGGGTCGGGAAAATCCA
>CBDUBY010000140.1:0-9075 GCA_965365505.1 uncultured Pyrinomonadaceae bacterium
ATCGCATCGTCGAAGATATGATTGACGGGCTGAATAATTATCTGGACGAAAAAGGTTACGCTTCGGTTAATGATATTATTGGCAAATCCGTCGGGCGCGTGACTGATTGGGGCAATCTCGATTTGAAATACAAAACCGTCGCGCGTGTGAATCCTGAAAATTGTATCAAGTGCAATCTTTGTTACGTCGCTTGCGAGGACGGAGCGCATCAATGTTTCGATTTTGACGCGAATAAATTTCCCGTCGTTGACGAAGCGGAATGCGTCGGCTGTAATTTATGTTATTTAGTTTGCCCGTCGCCCGGCGCGATTGCGATGCACCGCATTGACGACGGAAGCGAGTCGCTTTCCTGGCGCGAATTGTCCGACCAACAACCGACGACGATGACTGGCGACTAAATTCGTCTGAGAAATTTTAAAGCGTTTCGCTAAGCTCGACGGCAAATCGTCGGGCTTTTTCTTTTGTTCTTCGCGTCGGTTTTATCTTCAAAATTTCTCAGCCAAAAAATTCTTTGAAAAGTTGAAACAAACTTCCGAACGAATGCGTTTGTAGTTTTGACCAGAATTCGATTATAGTCAAAAGAATGAGAACAGCCGTCCAAACAGTCGAAGTCCGCGAGGCGATTCTTGACGCGACCGATGATTTTCTTGCCCGTTTTGGTTATAAAAAAATGACGATTGACGAACTGGCAAACGCTGTCGGTATCGGTAAGGGAAGCATCTATTTGCATTTCACGAGCAAAGAAGAAATTGCTTTGTCGCACGTTGACCGCATCGTCGAACGGCTCAAAACCGAGTTGGCGCGAATCGCCGCTAAAAGCACACAGCCCGAAGAAAGGCTGCGGGAAATGATTCTCAAGCGAGTTCTGCACCGCTTCGACAGCGTTCAGCATTACACGCAGAGTTTGAATGATATTTTATCGGCGATACGCCCGAAACTGCTCGCCAGGCGGAAAACGTATTTTGAAGAAGAAGCCGTAATTTTTGCGGCGGTTATCGAAGAAGGACAGACGAAAAAAGATTTTCAACCCGGCAATGCGCTGGAAATTTCCAAGACATTTTTGTTGGCGACCAATTCCTTACTGCCGTTCAGCCTGACGGCGCAGGAACTCGGCGAGCGCGACGACATCGAAGCGAAAACGCTTCGCATCGCGGATTTGTTACTAAAAGGCATCAGGCAAATTTAAGTTTTAAGGAGTAAATTTTTATGAAAAAAGCACAGTCTTTATTTTTTACCATTGCGATGGCAATCGGGGTTATCATTATTGGAAAAGTCACCATCGTCTTCGCCCAACAGCCGAACACGCCGCCGGATATGACGATTGACCAGGCGACCAGAGCGCAGGTTATTGAAAATCTTGTAAAGGATTTTAACGACTCGTATGTTTTTCCAGACATGGCGAAAAAGATGGAAGCGGACATTCGCAGCCGTCTGAAAAACAAAGAATATGACGCGTTCTCCAGCGCACGTGAATTCGCGCAGAAATTGACCGACGATTTGCAGGCGGTCAGCAAAGATAAACATATTCGCGTGCGTTTTTCAAAAAATCCGATTCCCGTTCGTCCCGACCGCGAAGAACCGACGGCGGAAGAATTAGCCGAAGAAATAAATTTTATGCGGCGCGTCAATTTCGGTTTCGAGCGAATCGAGCGGATGCAGGGCAACATCGGCTACGTTGATTTGCGCGGATTTATGGACCCGAAATCGGGCGCGGAAACCGTTCAGGCGGCAATGAACTTTCTCGCCAACACCGACGCGCTGATTTTTGATTTGCGGCAGAACGGCGGCGGCGACCCGGAAATGGTCGCGCTGATTTCTTCGTATCTGTTCGGCGACAAACCCGTTCATTTGAACAGCTTGTATTGGCGCAAAGGCGACCGCACCGAAGATTTTTTCACCAAACCGAATCTGGCGAATAAGAAATTCGGCGACAAAGACATTTACGTTTTAACGAGCAATCGCACGTTTTCCGGCGCGGAAGAATTTTCTTACAATCTGAAAAATTTGAAACGCGCAACGATTATCGGCGAAACGACCGGCGGCGGCGCAAATCCCGGCGGAATGTTTCGCCTTAGCGAGCATTTCGGCGTTTTCATTCCGACGGGTCGCGCCGTCAGCCCGATTACGAAAACCAACTGGGAAGGCACGGGCGTTGAACCGGATATCAAAGCTCCGAAAGAGCAGGCGTTAAAAATCGCTTACTTGATGGCTTTAAATAAATCGGCGGAGAAAACAAAGGACGAAGATTTGAAAAATGCTTTGAAACGAACGATTGACCAGACACAGAAAGAACTCGACGAGTTAAAAGTTCAAAGTAAAAAGTAGAAATTTAAAAGGATAAGCGAGAACTGAAAGGCTTTTATTTTTATCGCCTTTCAGTTCTTTTTATTTGAAATAAGTTTTTAGTTTAGCTTCGAGCATCGGAAAAGGCACGTATTCAACTTGTCTGCCCGAATCGCGCAGTTTTTCGACCATTTTATACGCGCCCTCGGCGTTGCGCGTATGGACGAAAAAAGTGGCTGAACGCTGGATGTTTTTGTTTTCATTGAGCCATTCGGTAATCGCGTAGCCGGTGCTGGCGAAATCGTCGTGATCGTTCGATTCGTAATGGTGCGGCAGTAAATCGTGATCGAGAAAAACCGCGTCGTAAGCGTATTTTTGCAAAAAGTCTTTGGCTTCCGAGACCGTTTCGGCAATGTCGAGTTCGTCGCTCGCAAAGCGTTTTTCAAACCATCGGTGGCGGCGCGTGTCGTCGTCGAGCAGAAAAATCGTCATCGGATTGCGCTCCGTTTTGATTTCCGCCAGACCGAGTTTTATCAGCAAATTTTGAAACAGACCCATAAATTATAAATTTTTCCAAACCGTTTTTAATATAACATAAGCAAAAAAGCGAAAAATTCACAAAATAAAAAAAATTAACCTGAATATGAATTTTTTGTTAAATGCTAAGTCGTGTCTTTTCATTAACTTCACTTTTATCGGTTTTTTCGGTTTCGCCAAAGCCCCGTTTTTATTGTATTCTAAGCAACATAAATAAACTTGAAATCATTTTCATCGGTGCTATAATCCAAATCAGCCTCTAGCTTTTTCGAGGAAAATCCCCTGAACGAATAGTTTTATCAAGCAGTAGAACTTAAAAGTTCCCTGAATAATGTCGCAAGAATTCGCCAAAATTCATCCGCTCTTTGCCGTGCCGAATCCGCCGCAGCCCGCCGTGCCGGAGCGCGATTTTTACGATGCGCCCGACACGCAGGACGAACCGGAAATTTGCCCGCTCTGTTACGGTTCGGGAATGGAGGTTGTTCCCGGCAAAGGAGCGCGTCCGTGCGAATGCCGCAAGCAAAAATCTCACGCCGGTCTAATCGAAAAAGCCCGAATTCCGAAACGCTATACCGATTGTCATTTTCATAATTACAAAGCTCAAAATAACGCTCAGACTTTTGCTAAGAGTTTCGCGTTTAATCTGACGAAAAATTATCCGGCGGTTGACCGAGGACTGCTTTTTATGGGAACGGTCGGAGTCGGCAAAACGCATCTCGCGGTTTCGATTTTGAAAGGCTTGACCGAGCGCGGATTTAATTGTTTGTTTTACGAATTCGGCGCGCTTTTGAAAAGCATACAGGATTCCTACAACAGCATTTCGCAAACTTCCGAATCAAAACTATTGCAGCCGATTTTCGACGCAGAAGTTCTAGTTCTCGACGAAATCGGCGCGTCAAAGCCGACCGATTGGGTGCGCGACACGATGGCGAATATCATCAACACGCGCTACAACGATAAAAAACTTACTATTTTTACAACGAATTACCTGGACGAACGCCGTGCTGAAAAAGATGAAACGCTCGAAGATAGGATCGGCGTTCGGCTCCGCTCAAGACTTTACGAAATGTGCAAAACCGTTTCGATAAACGGCGAGGATTATCGCCGGACGTTTGACCAAGCTGCGCCGATAAAGAAGAACCAAAGATAAGTTTGAACCACGCTCAAAACACAAAATCGCACGAAACAAATCGTAAATATTTTTTTCGTATTGTTTATCAGTAACCGAGCAAAACTAAAATATAAACAATCTGTTGCCGATGGAACCCAGCATCTTGCTGGCAAAGCGCTTTGCCAGCAAGATGCTGGGTTCCTTATCTAAAAGTTTATTTTGCCCGACTACTTCTTATTTCGTAGTTAATGGTTTCGCCGATTTTCCGCTTGCCGCGTAAATTCGATAGCCGAACAAGCCCGCTAAAATTAACCCGAAAACGAGCGGATAGAAAACGTCGGATTTAACAATCATCCAAAAATGAATCACACCTAAGATTGCCGCGACGTAAGTTAATTTATGCAGCCGCGCCCAATTTTTGCCGCCGAGTCGTTTTATCATCGCGTTGGTTGAAGTAACGGCAAGCGGAATCAACAGGAAGAACGCCAGCATTCCGACGGCGATAAACGGACGCTGCCAAACATCGCTTGCGATTGCCGACAGGCTGAAACTTTTATCGAAAATGCTGTAAGTAACGAGATGCAGGCAGCCGTAAAAAAAAGCGTAAAGTCCGAGCATTCGGCGAAATTTTATCAGATTGTTCCAACCGAAATATTTACGTAGTGGCGTGACTGACAAAGTTATTAAAAGAAAAACGAGCGTCAGAACGCCGGTTGTGCGCAGGAAAAATTCAATCGGATTAGCGCCTAAACTGCCGAATGCCGCGTCCCAGGCGAGCAGCAGAAGCGGCACGAGGCTGTTAATAAAAATCAGAAATTTATTGAATTTGACATCGTTCATTTGTTTCTTTGTTATTCGTTAGAAAAACTATAACGGATTTCAGGCGGTTGCGGCGGAAAAAAAATCTGCGTAATTTTTCAAAAAAATGTAACCGCCAAAGTCTGTGCCGCGTCATCTCTGGTGATGAACAAAAATCATTCGCCAAAATTTTCCGACGAACAGCTTGACCGATTTGCCAAATTCATTCTGCAAAGCACAATTTTGACCGATGAGGAAATTGACGAGATTGTCGCCGCGCCGCAGCTTCGGCGGCAAATGCTAAACCGAATAGCAGACGAAAAAGCGCGTCGCGAGCGGCACTGGTTCTTTGCGTGGCGCTGGCAGACGGCAACAGCGGGCGCGTTTTTATTTTTGTTCGTCGCGGGCGCGGCAATTTGGTTTTCTCGTTCGCCCGAAGCGGAAACCGCCGCCGTGCCGAATGAAAAAATCAAATCTGTTTCGGATGATAAATTCGTTTCGCCCGACATCAGACCGAAAACGGCGAAGTCAACCTTGAACGAATCGCCGACGATAAATTCTCCGGCAGCGCCGAAAAAATCTTCATCTGCTAGAAATGAGCAAGCAGCGTCAAAAGCGAAATCTTTCCGCGCGGCAGTCGCGCCGCCGAGAACGGAAAAAGTAAAATCCGCGCGTTCGCCGAAAACGGAAAGCGCTACGGAATTTATCGCTTTGTCGTATTTACCGGCTTCGGAAAGCGGTCAGGTCGTGCGCGTCAAAGTTCCGCGTTCGATGATGGTTTCACTCGGCGTTTCGACTAATGTTGAGCGCAGCAAGGAGCTCATCAACGCCGAGGTCATCGTCGGCGATGACGGCGCGGCGCGGGCAATTCGATTTTTGAACGACTAATTTTCGACGTGATTTCAAACGCTCGCCTGACTTTGAACGATTTCCAAAGTATTTATCAGTAAGATTTCGAGGATTAATAAAATGAGCAGTAAAAAACTTCTTGTTGTCATTGCGTTTATGCTGCTGGCGTTTGGCTCGGCATCGGCACAGCGTCCGCCGCGCGGCGAAGACGACGGCGAAAGATTTGACCGGCTGGACGCGAATAAGAACGGCACGCTTGAGCGCGGAGAATTGGTGGCGGATGCCGATGCGATTTTTAAAAATTTCGACCGCAACAACGACGGCGCGCTTGACGAAATCGAAGTGCCGAAACCGCCACAAAAACGCGGTGACGGTTTCACGCCGCCACCGCGCGGCGAACGATTCGGCGATGCGCCAAAGCCGCCGCCGCCGCATTTTATGATGCGCGACGAAAATGAAGACGGGCGATTGACGCGCGCTGAATTTGACGAAAACGTCAGCCGTCATTTCGTTCAGATGGACGCGAACGGCGACGGAATAATTACACGCGCCGAATTCAGCGCGATGCAAAAAGACGAAGGACGCAAGCCGCCGCGACCCGACGGATTTGCGCCGTCCGCGCCGACCGTTCAATTTCTCGGCGCGGATATGCGCTTCGGCGACAAATTGGTGAAAGACGCGCCGTTTTCCGCCGAAACCGTGATGGAAAACACGCGCCGCCTGTATGACGGTTCGACCGTGACGACGCAAACCAAAGGCGCGATTTATCGCGACGGCGCGGGTCGCACCAGACGCGAACAGCCGCTCGAATCCGTCGGCGCGTTCAGTCTCGGCAACGAAGCGCAGCGGCTGATTTTTATTACGGATGCAGGCGAAGGAACGCAGTATTTTCTCGACGCCGCGCGCAAAACCGCGCGGCGCATTCCTCTGTCGGGTGATAATCGCCCGCCGAAACCGCCTTTTGAAACCGGCGAAGGAAAAACCGAATCGCTCGGCAAAAAAACTTTGGAAGGCGTAAGCGTCGAAGGCACGCGCACGACAATCGAAATTCCGGCGGGCAGAGTCGGTAACGACAAGCCGCTGCAAGTCGTCACCGAACGCTGGTTTTCCGCCGAACTGCAAACCGTCGTGATGTCGCGCCACATTGACCCGTTAATCGGCGAACAGATTTTTCGCCTGACAAACATTAAACGCGGCGAACCGTCGCGTGAGTTTTTCGTTGTGCCGAATGATTACAAAATTGAAGCCAAGCCGCGTTGAACCGAGAAACCGATAATCAAATGGAGCAGGTTATCAACCAACCGCAATTTTTGCCCGCGAGCGGCGAAGTAGAAATCGCTTCGACGCGCGGCGCAGCCGACGACGCGCTGGTTGCCGCGATTCTCGCGGGCGACGAAGCGGCGTTCGCTGATTTGTTCGACTGTTATCGCCGACTCGTCGCGCATCTGGTCAGCCGCTTTTTCAACCGGCGCGAGGAAATTGAAGAAATCGTTCAGCAGGCATTCACGAAAATTTATTTTTCCCTTAAAGACTTTCGCGGCGGGCAGGAAAAATCTTTATCGGCGTGGCTGTCGCGCATTACCGTCAATCTTTGTTACGACGAATTGCGCCGCCGCAAGCGTCGTCCCGAAAATCGCTTTGCGGATTTGAGTGACGAAGAAGGCGAAATTTTAGCGCAGCTCGCGCAATCAGACTCAGACAATCAGGAAGGTTTTTTGATAAAGCGCGATTTGGCGGAAAAACTTTTATCGAAGCTCGAAGCGTCAGACCGTCTGGCGTTGACGCTTTTCTACGCGGAGGATTGTTCGGTCGAAGAAGTCGCCAAACTCGTCGGCTGGTCAACGAGCAACGTCAAAACCCGTTTGTTCAGAGCGCGAAATTATCTGCGCGATGTTCTAAAGAAATTTTAGAAAGCTATTTAGAGAATTATTGACTACGAAACACACGAAAGATACGAAAGAAAACAACGAACTTTTTTACCTTTATTCAAGTCTTTCGTATCTTTCGTAGTCAAATGCTTTTCTCCCAATCATTAAATTTTCAGGAAAGGAAATCTATGAAACGAATAAAACTTTTCGTCGTCTTTTTATTTCTCGTGCCAATGCTGGCGTTTTACAGTGACTATCTATCGTCGCCGATTGTCCGCGGTCAGACGAGCGGCACTCTCGCCGCGCCGACGGGCGTTATCGCGTCTGACGGCAGTTATTCGACGAAAGTCGGCTTGACCTGGGACACGATTCGCGGCGCGACGAGCTACCGTATTTTCCGCAACGCGACGAACGACGAGGCGACGGCGACGAGCATCGGAACGACTGCGGCGGGCGCGTTTTTCGATACGACGGCAACTGCCGGACAGACATTTTTCTATTGGGTGCGAGCCGAAAACGGCAGCATCGTCAGCAATCTCAGTCAATCGGATACCGGACTGCGCGGTGTCGGCGGCAACGGCGCGGGTGCGCTGCAACCGCCGCCCGCGCCTGCCGGAAATCCGGTGACGGCGAGCAAAGCCTTTTTAGGAAAAGCGCTTTTCTGGGACGAACAGCTTTCTTCGACGCGCACCGTTTCGTGCGGCACTTGTCATTTCGCCAGCAGCGGCGGTTCTGATTCGCGCTCCATCATTAACAGCGTGCGGGCAAGTCATCCGGGCGCGGACAATTCTTTCGGCACGGCAGACGATGTTATCGGCTCGCCCGGCGTTATCAGCAGCAATTCGGACGGCACATACAACTGGGCATCGGCTTTCGGGTTTAAAGAACAGGTAACGGGTCGCAAAGCGAAATCATACGTTGACGCGGGTTACGGCAACGCCCTCTTTTGGGACGGACGCGCAACGGGAACTTTTACTGACCCGATGACCGGTGCGGTAATTCTGCAAAACGGCGCGGCTCTCGAAAGTCAGGTTATCGGTCCGATGATAAATACTTCGGAGATGGCGCACGGCGGGCGCAACTGGCTCGATGTCGCGTCGCGCGCTTCGGTCGTCAAGCCGATGGCTCTTTCGCCGGCGGTTCCGCAGGCTTTGACCGAATGGATTGGCGGGCGCAGTTATCCTGAGCTTTTTGAGGAAACTTTCGGCACGAGCGAAGTCACGCCCGCGCGAATTGCGATGGCGATTGCCACCTTCGAGCGCACTTTATATTCCGACCGCACGCCGTTTGATGCCGCCGTTTCCGGCATCGCGCCGCTGACCGCGCAGGAACAGCGCGGGCAAGGCGTGTTCAATCAAGCGCAGTGTAACGGCTGTCACACCGGCGCGCTGTTCAGCGACAACCAGTTTCACTACATCGGCGTTCGCCCGACCAATGAAGACACGGGACGCTTTCAGGTCACGAACAATACGCAGAACTTAGGCGAATTTCGCACGCCGAGCCTTAGAAATGTCGAGCTGCGCGGACCTTATTTTCATAACGGACGATTTGCGAGATTAGAAGATGTCGTGGCGTTTTACAATCGCGGCGGCGATTTCAACGCGCCGAACAAAGACCCGCGCGTTCGCC
>CBDUBY010000141.1:0-9058 GCA_965365505.1 uncultured Pyrinomonadaceae bacterium
TAGTAAAAAAAATGCGTTTGCCTGATCAGCGGCGCATTTTTTATTTTTATGTCTTTCTCAATTAAGAAAAAAGACTGTTCAAAACAAAACGAAATTTGGGAGAAAAAAGATGACGAACATAGGGAAGCGATTTTATTTTGTCGGATTGGCGTTGGTGATTTTGTCGGTTGTTTTCAGCAGTCAAATTGCCACGATGCAGAATAGAGAAAACAGCGCGCCGCCTGTTTCCGCGCCCGCTGCCGGAGTTCAGCAGCAACCGCAAATCGCTAAAGGCGCAAATTCAACGCTCGCGGTTTGGGCTGACCGGCGCACGGTTCTCAGCCGTTATGTGCCGTCGGATTCTGCCGGTGTCGGCAGCGGCGGCGACATTTACGCGGCGCGTTACGACGCGAACGGCGCGCTGATTGACGCGGCGGCGATTATGGTTTCGTCGGCGGTTTATTCGCAGCGTTCGCCGAGCGTCGCATGGAACGGGCAAAACTGGCTCGTCGCGTGGATTACCGAACGGCAGAATTCGCCGTTTGCCGAAGACGTTCACGCTGTCCGCGTTGCGCCCGACGGCAGAATTCTCGATGCCGCGCCGATTGTAGTTGGCGTAACGCCTTCAAGTTCTTCAACCAATCCTTCTTACTTAAACGTCGCTTCGGACGGCACGAACTGGGTCGTCGTTTGGGGAACGGGAAGTTACAATTCACAAATTCGCGCCGCCCGAATCACGCCCGACGGCGCACTCGTTGATACGGGCGGCGGCGGCAAAGTTCTGTTCGACGACACGGATTTATTTACCGCGCCGAGCAACGCCAATCTTGTCTTTAACGGCAGTCACTTTCTCCTTGTCTGGCAACGCATCGTGAACAGCGGTTACGGCATCCGGGCGCAAAGATTCAACAGCAATCTCGACCCGGTTGATGCCGCGCCGTTTGTCGTTAATCAATTCGCCGGAAGCGATGCAACCGCGCCGCGCGTCGCCACCGACGGCACGAATTATTTCGTCATCTGGCGCGAAGACCGTTTTGCCTACAACGAAATTTTCGGTACGCGCGTTTCCGCCGCCGGGCAGGTTTTAGATGCGAGCGGTATTAAACTTTTCGGCTCGCCCGGCGATTACATTTTGCCGTTTGCTACGGCTTTGACCTGGGACGGCACGGCTTACATCGCCGCTTATCACGCGCGTCCGGTCGGAACGTTTCCCGAGAGCGTTTACGCCACGCGAGTGACGGCAAACGGCGGAGTGGTTTCCGCGCCGATTCCCGTCGCGCCGCAAACCGGAGCGACGCAGCCGGCAATCGCGCCGCTCGCGGGCGGCGGAGCGCAGGTCGTCTGGACGGACAAAAGATTAAGCGTGGACGGCGATATTTTCGGCGCGAAAATTTCCGCTGACAACACGGTCAGTCAAGTCGGCGCGGCGAGTTTGGGCGCGCCGCGCGAAACTTATCCGCGACTCGCCAAAGCCGCCGCCGGAAATTTCGCGCTCGCGTATCGCAGCACGATTTCCGGTGCGTCGAGCGTCTTTCTGCAAAGACTCGATTCGAGCGGCAATCAAATCGGCGAACCGACTCTGGTCGTCAGCGGTTCGGAAAACATCATCAACCCGTCGGTCGCGTGGAACGGCGCGGTTTATCTTGTGACATGGGAACTCGACGGGCAGACTCTCGGTCGGCGCGTCGCGGCTGACGGCACAGTTTTGGGCGCGGAATTTACCGTTTCCGTCGGCAATATGCCGGATGTCGCCGCGCTCGGAACGCAGTTTTTAGTGGTCAATTCGTTCCCGCGAACGACACAGCTTCGGCACACGCAGGCGACGACGGTCAGCGGCGAAGGTGCGGTCGGCACGCCGGTCAGAATCGGAAATAATTTCGATCTGCGCCCGCGCGTGCGTCCATTCGGTTCGCGTTGGCTGGTCGTTTGGGAATCGGATATTTCGCACGATAATCCGAATTCGAATATCGCCGCCGCGTTCGTCAATGCGGACGGCACGGCGGCGGGCGGCGAATTTTCCATCGGCGCGTTCGGCGACGCGCCGGATTTTGCCGTTGCCGATAACACGGCTCTCGTCGTTTGGATGGACGGCAGCAACATCATCGGTCGGCGTATTTTGGCGGACGGCACATTTCCCGCCGCAAGCAGCGTCGTCGCCGACACGCCAAGTTCTTTGTTCGCGCCGAAAGCGGCTTGGGACGGAGCGCGTTTCGTCGTCACCTACGGCGAGGCTAGAAGTTTTGCGTTAAAGCCGCCCGCCGACATTCACGCAACGCTCGTTAATTTGAACGGCTCAATTATCACGCCCGGCGGATTTCCTGTGGCGGATTCGTTCGCGCCTGAAGAAATGCCGGCGGTCGAAGCGCAGAACGGCATAACCTTGTTCGGTTTTGCTAAATTCGAAGAACGTCAGCCGTTCGCCGCTTTTCGCGCGCGCGTCAGAAGATTTCCGTTCGACCGCGATTTCAGCATTGTGCTCAATCCGTTTTCCAGAACCATTGCGCCGGGCGCGACGACGACTTATACGGTCAATGTCGCCGCCAATAATAATTTCAGCGGCGAAGTCATCTTGAGCGGTGACGGCTTGCCGAACGGCGTGACGGCGACGTTCAATCCGCCGACGCTTGTAAATGGAAACGGTTCGTCGGTTTTGACTTTGACGACCGCCCAGAATACGCCCGAAGACATTTACCGATTTACGATTTCAGCCACAAGCGGAGCGCAGCAAAGTACGGCGAATGCGGTTTTATTTCTTGACAATAATCCGCCGTCCGTCGGCTACTCCGTGACGAATCTCGGAACGCTCGGCGGCTCGACGAGCGAAGCGCGCGCCATTAACGACAGCGGTCAAATCGTCGGCTATGCGTTCAACGCCAATCAAAAGCGGCGCGCATTTCTCTACACGGGCGGCACGCTGCAGGATTTGGGCGATTTCGGCGGCACAGAAAGCGTCGCTTACGACATCAATAATTCCGGTCAGATCATCGGCTGGGCAAAAAACGCGGCTGAACGCGAGCAGGCGTTTTTGTATAATAATTCGACGCTGCAAAATTTGGGAACGCTCGGCGGCGAGCGCAGTTATGCTTTCGGAATTAACAACGGCGGGCAAATCACCGGTTCGGCGGAAATTAATCTCGGACACAACCACGCATTTTTATATCAAAATAATGCGATGCAAGACCTCGGCGTTCTCGGCGGTATCTACAGTTACGGCTACGAAATTAACACGGCAGGAAAAATTGTCGGCTATTCGTATCAGGACGGCGAACTCGGCGGCGTTCGCGCCTTCATTCATCAAAACGGCGCGTTCACATCGTTAGGCACGCTCGGCGGCAGAGAAAGTTCGGCGCGCGCCATCAACGACAACGACCAAATCGTCGGTTCGTCCTCTTTCACGCCCGACAACGGAACGCAGCACGCTTTCCTTTATCAAAACGCCCAGATGCAGGATTTGGGCGTTCTCGACGCGGCACAAAGTTACGCTTACGACATCAACAATTCCGGCAAAGTCGTCGGCTCATTGCGCCTGACTTTGTTCGGCAGCGACTACCGCGCGTTTCTTTACGACGGCAGCCAGATGCGAAATTTGAACACGCTGATTTCGCAAAATTCCGGCTGGGTTTTAAACGAAGCGTTCGGCATCAATAACAACAATCAAATCGTCGGCAGAGGCACGTTCAACGGTCAAAGCCGCGCGTTTCTGCTCAATCCGAATGCATCGCTGAATCAACCGCCGACCGTTGAGATCACGAGTCCGACGAACAATCAAAATACGGGCGATTCGAGTCTGCTGACAATTAACGCAACAGCTTTAGACGCGGACGGCGCGGTCGTCCGGGTCGAATTTTACGCGAACGGAAATTTAATCGGCACATCAACCGGCAATCCGTATGCGATTCTCTGGAACGCCGCGCCGGGAACTTACACGCTGACGGCAAAAGCCTTCGACGACGCGGGCGCAGCAACCGTTTCCGCGCCGGTGACGGTTACTGTCGGCGGAACTTCCGCAATAAGAACGCGATTCGATTTTGACGGCGACGGCAAAGCGGACGTTTCGGTTTTCCGACCGTCAAACGGCACTTGGTATCTGCAAAATTCTTTGTCCGGTTTCTCCGCTGCGGCATTCGGTTTATCGTTCGACAAATTAGTTCCGGCGGATTATGACGGCGACGGCAAATCCGACCTCGCCGTTTATCGCGCGGGCGTTTGGTATCTGAATCGTTCGCAATTAGGATTTACCGGCGTGACGTTCGGCGCGGCGGACGACGTTCCGCAACCGGCTGATTTCGACGGCGACGGCAAAGCTGAGTTAGCCGTGTTCCGACCGTCAACCGGGATTTGGTATTTGTATAATTTAGCAACCAATCAAACAAGCGCGACGCAATTCGGTCAATCGGGCGATAAGCCTGTCGCGGCAGATTACGACGGCGACGGCAAATCTGATGTCGCGGTGTTTCGTTCAGGCACTTGGTATATCCAAAGAAGCAATCTAGGATTTACCGGCATTGCGTTCGGCGAAGCAACGGATAAATCGGTTGTGGCAGATTACGACGGTGACGGCAAAGCCGATGTCGCGGTATTCAGAAGCGGAACGTGGTATTTGCAAAGAAGTCAACTCGGATTCACCGGCATTCAGTTCGGATTGTCAACAGACACGCCGACACCGGCAGATTATGATGGTGACGGTAAATCGGATTTGGCGGTTTTTCGCAATGGAACGTGGTATCTGCAAAGAAGCACGGCTGGATTTACGGGAATTAATTTCGGCGCAACTGATGATATTCCTGTTCCGTCCGTTCAAATGCAATAGATTATTTAGATAAAAGGATGAAGATAAAACTTCGTCCTTTTTTGTTTTTATTGACGATTGGCGCAAAAGGATTTTTGGCAAAACGAAACGTATTGTTGTGAAATAAATTTTGCAAAAATAGTTTAAGGGAGAAAGCAAAGGAAATGAAAAACAAAACGGGCAAACATTATCTTTTCGGATTCGTTTTCGTCGCGCTCGGCGTGTTGTTGGGCAGTCAGATTATCCACGCGCAAACGTGCGATGTAACCTGGCGCAAAATTGATAATCCGCACACGATTTCCGGCACGGTAACGATTCCCGCCGGGCAAACCGTCTGCGTCGAAGCGGGCGTGCAGGTGCAATTCACATCTGACGGACAGTTGAACCTAAACGGGCAAATCGTCGGCGCGGGAATTGTCGCTGACCGAATCACGTTCAACGGGCAAAATGTTTTCCCGAATCGAATTACCAATGCGGGAACGCTTGATTTGACGTTTGCCGATTTCGGTGTGCCAATCTCTATGAATCGCGGAACGCTCGCGTGTCGTGATTGCCGGTTTAATCTGCGCGGGACAATAACGGGCGGCAGTCGGTCGTTTCTCTCGCTCGAAAATGTCGAGTTTGATTCTAACGACTCGATTCAAAGTTTAAACGCGAGCATCTACGGCAGCGGCTTTAACGCAATTTTGAAAAATGTGACGTTTCGCAATCGCGCTTTCTGCATCATCGCGGATTCGTATTTATATATTGACAATCTTCGGTCGGAAAACAGCGCGTATAACGGTCTGGAGTTTTCCGGCAATCGTCTTCAGCCGACTTATCTGAACAACGTGAACGTCTCGAACGCAACGGGCGCGGGACTGAAATTGTCGGAAGGAAATTACGAACTGGGCAGCAGCGTCGTAATTCAAAACGCCGAATATCCGGTGCAGGGCAACGGCGGTTTGCTGCCCGGAAGCGTTGTTCCGGCGAGCGGCAATCGCAATAATTATATCAATGCAACGGCGGGCGTTGGCAATACGATTTACGCGCCCGTCGCCGTGCCGTATGTCATGGACGGTTTTGCGGGCGGCGTGCAGTTTCTTCCGGGTGTTCATATAAAGTTGCGCGAAAACGCCGCTTTTAATACGCTCAGCGGAACGCTCCGCGCACTCGGACTTCCCGACGCGCCGATTTTTATCGAGCCGTTTAATCCGGCGCAAAAATGGTTTTCCGGTCAATTCAACTCGCAGGGCGACCGGCTGGAATATGTCACGCTCGACGGCAGCCAGCTCGGAATTGTTGACGCGACTTCGAACGGCGCGACGTTTTACATAGACAATTCAATTATTCGTAATCACAATCGCGCCATTGATGGTCAAAGCTACGTTTCCGCGTTTCTGCAAGGCAATCTTTTCACGAACAACGTGACGGCGATTGAAGCCGACAGTTCGACACGCGCGTCGGGCAAAACGAATCCGAATCTTTTTGAGAATAATCAAACGGCGATGACCGTCGTTTTCGGCTCGAACGCCGACGCGCGTTATAATTGGTGGAACTCGCCGAACGGTCCGACCGCGCCGAACAATCCGGGCGGCACGGGCGAAATCATCAACGGTTTCGCGCAGATTTTCCCGTTTCGCACAACGCGACCGGACACGACCGACCATCCGCCAATCGTCCGTATTCCGCAGCAATTATTTCGAGCCGCGACCGGCTATTATCAAAATATTTTTGATGCGGAAAGCAAAGTTTTATTAAATTGGAATTCATCGGACGACCGCACGATTGTCAAGCAAAAAATTCTTTTCTCGACGACCGGAAACGAGCGCGACCAATTTACTTTGATTGCCGATAATCTGCCCGCATCGCAAAAATCGTTTGAACTGACTGTGCCGAACGCTGGCTTTCAAGTTTCGGGTTTAAATGTTTTCGTGCGCGTCGTCGCGGTTGACGATAAAGGACAGGAAGGCTGGGACGAATGGCAAGTGCGTGTTCCGTCGGGCGAAGAAACGGGCAATCTCAATATCACTTCAAACGTCGCCGGACAAACTTTTCGCGGCGGCGAAGAAGTTCCGCTCACTTGGACTGTCACCGCATCGTTTTTGAATTCGTCTTTTAATTGTTTTTTGATTCTCGATGCCGACCAAAAAATAATTCCGCTCGGCGGCGGCAATTCGACAGGCAGTTTCGGAACTCCGGTGATGCCGCGTGTTTCGACCGATTCGGCGCGTTTCGCCGTCGTTGGTTACGGTTCGAGCAATCGCCAAAAATGGTTTTACAGCCAGCCGTTTGCGATTCGTCCCGACGCTCGTTTTATTGATGCCGCGCCGCAAATCGCTTTAACCGCGCCGGCTGCCGGACAACAAATTCAGGCGAATAGCGTTGTGCCGATTTCCTGGACGGCTTCCGATGATGACGCTCTGCGCCGTTTCGACATTCAAGCGTCGTTTGACGCGGGAAGAACCTGGCAGCCCGTCACCGAAAATTTGCCTGCGGCGGCGCGAAGCTACGATTGGCAACTGCCGCCAAACGGCGGCGCGGTCGCCGATGCCCGCGTGCGCGTCGTCGCCTTTGACCGGCGTTTTCAAAACGCTTCGGACGGACAAACTCGCGCTTTTCAAATCGTTGCGCCGACGAACGCCGCGCCGACCGTGCAATTAACCGCACCGGCAAACAATGCAAGCGTTCAAGTCGCCAAAAGCGTTTTCTTAACGGCAAATGCTTCAGATTCCGACGGCACGATTCAGCGCGTCGAGTTTTACCGGACAAGCAATGTGATCGGAATTCCCGGAGTTATCTCGACAACTCTAATCGGTTCTGACACGACCGCGCCGTATCAAATCCCTTGGGATACGCATTTCACAGGCAGTTTTACAATCTCGGCTCGCGCTTACGACAATCAAAATGTCGCTGCCAATTCCGCACCGGTCAACTTCAGCGTGGTTATCGGTGGCGGTCAAGTGCCGCTGTCAATAAGTCCGCCGGAACTCGATTTGCCAAACGACGGGGAGAATTTTCCGGTTAATTCAAACATCACTTTGCGAGCCGCGCCCGGAACGGGAAGCCGCCCGATTGTCCGAATAGATTTTTACAACGGCACACAGCTTTTAGGCTCGGACACGACCGCGCCTTATGAAATCGTTTGGAATGAAGTTCCGCAAGGACGCTATGCGATTTTTGCCCGAACCGTTGCGAACAACGGCGCGGAAGCGACATCGAAACAAGCCGACATTTCGGTCGGCGCGAGCAACGACCGTCGCACGACATTCGATTTTGACGGCGACGGCAAAGCGGACATTTCCGTATTTCGCCCCGCGAGCGGCGTTTGGTATTTGAGCCAATCAACCGGCGGTTTCACAGGCGTTCAGTTTGGCTTATCAACTGATAAACTCGTGCCTGCCGATTACGACGGCGACGGCAAGACCGACATTGCCGTGTTTCGCAAAAACGCCGACAGCACCTGGTATATCCTGCAAAGTGCGACGAACACTTTTCGCGCCGCGCGTTGGGGCGCGTCTAATCTCGAACAGCAACTTTTGATACCGGTGGAAATTCCGATGCCGGGCGATTATGACGGCGACGGCAAAGCTGATTTGGCGGTGTGGCGTTTGACTGACCACTTGAGCGAACCCGCCAGATTTGTAATTTTGCAAAGTTCAAACGGCGCGGCGCGAATCGAGCAATGGGGCGGTTTTGGCGATAGCCCCGTTCGAGCGGCGGATTACGACGGCGACGGTCGTGTTGATTTAACGATTAGGCGCGGCGAGATTTGGTATATTCTGCTGAGCCAGACGAACGAAGTTCGCGCCATTCAGTTTGGCGCGGCGGCGGATAAAGCAGTTCCGGCAGACTATGACGGTGACGGCAAAGCGGATGTCGCCGTGTTCCGCGACGGAACTTGGTATTTGCAAAGAAGTTCTCTCGGATTCACCGGCTTGCAATTCGGGTTGGCGACCGATAAGCCCGTGCCTGCCGATTACGACGGCGACGGGAAAACGGATGTCGCCGTTTATCGTGACGGCATTTGGTATCTTTTGAGAAGTCAGCTTGGCTTTACGGGCATAGCGTTCGGCGCGGTTGATGACCTGCCCGTTTCCGGCGTTGCGCTTTAAATTATTTTTAGCGAAAGTGAAAAAGGCGTGAAGAATTTTCTTCACGCCTTTTTCGTGCAAAAGAAAATTAGAGTTATTCGCTTAATCTTTCCTGCGCGATGCCGTTGATTTTTTCCTGCGCGTCTTCGTCTATCTCGCCGCCTTCAAACCATAAATCTACTTCTTCGACCGGTCTGCCGAGCGCGAGCGCGAGATG